>CAYUOC010000066.1:1706-19106 GCA_964446305.1 uncultured Terricaulis sp.
CGGGATTGGCGTTGTAGGAATCATCCACAAGCATGAACGCGCCAAACGGCGCCGCGACTTGTTGCGCAACGCCGCGACCATCGAACGCGCGAAGATGCTCAAGCGCATGCGCGGCGGCTTCGAGATCAGCGCCAACGACATCAGCGGCGGCGAGTGCGGCGACGGAGTTCAGCGCCCAATGCGCGCCTTCCACGCCGACGCGATATCTGATCGTGCGGCCCAGGATTTCAGCTTCGGCGTTGGAGCCGGTTGCGTCCATGTCCCAGCGCAGCAGACGTGCTTCGCACACCGCATCGCGCCCGAAGCGCACGAGGTTGGCGCCGTTGCGTTCGGCGGCGGCGACAAGGCGATCCGAATGCGGCGCTTCGTTCGGGATAATGGCGGCGCCACCCGGCTCCAGGCCGGCATAAATGTCGCCCTTCTCATCGGCGATCGCTTCAAGCGAACCGAGATTCTCAACGTGCGCCGGCGCGATTGTGGTCACCAGCGCGGCATGCGGCTTCACAAGCTGCGTCAGCGGCAGGATTTCGCCGCGGTGGTTCATGCCGATCTCGAAGACCGCGAACTGGCTTTCGCGTGGCATGCGCGAAAGCGTCAGCGGCACGCCCCAATGGTTGTTGTAGCTCTTGATGGAGCGATGCGTGGCGCCGCTGGCGGCCAGGCAGATGGCAAGCGCCTCCTTGGTGGACGTTTTGCCGACGGAGCCGGTGACAGCAACGCGCTTGGCGGCGTTGCGATCGCGCGCCGCTTCGCCGAGCTTGCGCAGGCCCTCGAGAACATCGGGCACGGCGAGCGCTGCGCCCAGGCCTTCGACTTTGCGAGCGTCTGAAATGAGCGCGGCGCTCGCGCCGGATACAAATGCTTGCGCGAGGAAGTCATGGCCATCGCGCACGTCCTTCAGCGCGACGAAGAGATCGCCGGGTTCGAGCGTGCGGGTATCGATCGAAACGCCGTTGACGCTCCACGCTTCGCCGTTGATGAGGCGCCCGCCGGTTGCAGCTTGCGCTTCTTCAGCTGACCAAAGTTCGCTCGTCATGCTTCAGCTCTCCAGCGCGGCGCGCGCGACGTCTTGATCCGAGAACGGGTGGGTGACGCCTTTGATGATCTGCCCGGTCTCGTGGCCCTTGCCTGCGATCATCAGGGCATCGCCCGCCTTCAGCATGGCGACGGCTTCGCGGATCGCCTGCGCGCGATCGCCGATCTCGGTGGCGTTTGGCGCCGCCTTCAAGATTTGCGCGCGAATGGCGGCAGGGTCTTCGCCGCGCGGATTGTCGTCAGTGACGATGACCACATCGGCTTGGCGCGCGGCTATGGCGCCCATCTTTGGGCGCTTGTCGTTGTCGCGGTCGCCGCCGCAGCCAAACACGGCGATGATGCGGCCTGGCGCGTGCGGGCGCGCGGCGCGGAGTAACACGTCGAGACCATCCGGCGTGTGCGCGTAGTCGACGAAGACGTGGCCGCCGGTCTTGCTTTGTCCGACATGCTCCATGCGGCCCTTCACGGGTTTCAGCTTCGCCATGCCCTCGAACACGGCTTCCGGCGCTGCACCTGTGGCGAGCGCGAGCGTCGCGGCGCAAACGGCGTTGAGCGCCTGGAATTCGCCGATCAGCGGCAGCTCGACTTTGTGCTCTTTGCCGTTCCAGAGCAGCACCATGGTTTGCGCATTGGGCCGCGGCAGGATTTCGACGATCTTCAGCGCGTGATCGCGCGGCGCGCGCCAACCGCAGAGAACGAGATCGAGGCCGCGCTGCTTGGCGGCGCGCTCAAAGGGATCGGCGTCGGCGGCGTCAGCGTTGATGATCGCGGGGCCGCCGCTGCGGATGAGATTCCAGAGTTTGAGCTTGGCGTTGCGATAGCTCGCCATGTCCTCGTGATAATCGAGGTGATCTTGGGTGAGGTTCGTGAACGCGCCAGCGGCGAAGGTGACGCCGTCAACGCGGTGCTGCTCAAGCCCGTGGCTCGACGCTTCCATCGCCGCGTGGGTGACGCCCTGCTCCGCGAGGGTCGTCAGCGTTGCATGAACAGACGCCGGATCAGGAGTCGTGTGACCAAGATCGATGACGCCGTTCGGGCCGATAGCGCCGAGCGTGCCGAGGCTTGCCGCGCGCTTGCCGGCGTGCGTCCAAATCTGACGAAGGAAGTCGACCGTGGAGCTTTTGCCATTGGTGCCGGTGACGGCGACGATGGTTTCCGGGCGGCGCGGATAGAACCTCGAGGCCGCGAGCGCGAAGGCGTTGCGCGGCTCGGCGGCAGTGACATGCGCGACGCCAGGATCGCCATTGAGATCGCCCGCGGAGAGTACGGCAACCGCGCCATTGGCTTTGGCTTGCGCCACAAAATCGCGGCCATGCGCCGCCACGCCCTTTAGCGCCGCAAACAGAAAGCCCGGCTTCACCTTGCGCGAGTCAGCCGTGAGACCGGTAATCTCAATCGCGGCGGCGTCCGCGGGAACGCCGTCTGTAAAGAGATCGCCGAGCTTCATTGTCTCTCCCTAGCGCGCGGGCGCCGCGGGCTCCACACGCAAACCTAGCATGGGAGCGATACGCCTCAGCGTCCGCGCCACGACCGGTGCGGCCACTAGGCCGCCTGCTTCGCCCGCGCCTGTATCATCAAGCGCCACGACAATCACATAGCGCGGGTCATTGGCCGGAAATACGCCTGCGAAAGAGGAAAAATTGCGGCTTTGATCATAGCCTTGCGCTCCGCCCGGCTTTTCGGCGGTTCCGGTTTTCCCGGCGACAAGCAGGCCTGGGACGTTGGCCGCGCGGCCGGTGCCATCTGTGACCGCGGCGCGGAGATAGGTCAGCACCTGGCGGGTCACGGCGGGTGTGAATATTTGCGTGCGCTCGACATTCGCTCCTGATCCCAACGCCAGCATTGTCGGCATCACGCGCGCGCCACTGTTGGCAAAGACGGTGTAGGCGCTGGCGAGCGTGGCTTGGGTGGTGGCCAGGCCGTAACCAAAGCCCAACGCAGCGACATCGCGACGGGTGCGCGCGGCGGGCGCGAGCGGCGCCTGGCGGCGGCCGAGCTGCAGCGTCGTCGGTTGGGTAAGCCCCAGGCGTTCGAGATAGGCGCGCTGACGCGCGCCGCCGACGCGCAGCGCCAGGCGCGCCGCGCCGACATTCGAGGAACGCGCGATGATATCGCGCAACGTGGCGTAGCCGGTGATCGGCTCGTGATCGGCGATGATCGTGTTGTCGAGCTCAAGCGGCTGGCTCAGATCAAACAACTCGCCGGACGCCGCGAGTTCTTCCTCCAGGGCCATGGCGATCGTGAACGGCTTGATGGTGGAGCCAAGCTCGTGAATGTCGCCGGCGACGCGGTCGCGGCGCGCATTTTCTGACGAACGGCTGATCTGGTTGGGATCGAATGTCGGCCAGGACGCGAGCGCGAGCGTTTCGCCGGTACGGCCATCGAGCAAAATCGCAGCGCCCCCGGACGCGCCCGAAGCGCGCGCAGCGGCGTCGAGCTCAGTTTCCAGCGCGTATTGCATGCGCACGTCGAGCGAGAGCCTGACCTGCCTGCCTTCTGCGCCTGCAGCGCGGATTTGTTCATCGAGCCCACGTTCGACGCCGGCCTGCGGATTGAGATCGATGCCAGTGAAGCCGAGAACGTGAGCCGCGAGTGTGCCTTGCGGGTAGTCGCGATGATGTTCAGGCTGGGCGCCAATGCCGCGCAGCCGCAGCGCTACGGCGCGGTCGCGTTGCTCTTCAGTTAGACCGCGCTGCAGGAAGATCGTGGTCTGATCGGTGTTGCCGAGCCGGCGCAGCAGCGTCTCGCGCTCAAGCCCCGGAAAGTATTGCATCAGCGTGTCTGCAGTTTCGACTACGTTTCGCACGCGGCCAGGCTCGGCGGTGAGCGCCCAGGCACGGACGGTTGTCGCCAGCAGCACGCCATTACGATCGACGATATCGGCGCGCGGCAGCGCGATCGCTTGCGCCGATTGCGCGCGCGCCGATGGATCGCCCGAGAAGGCCAACTGCACTGCGCGGCCAGCGAGCAGAAGGAGCACGGCGAAAATGCTGACGGCCAAGAACCGCACGCGGTTGCGGGCGGGCGCGGCTTCGAGCGGCGCCTGCGGCAGCCGCTCGTGAGAAAACACTGCGCTTGGCCCGAGCGGTTTCACTCGCCGCCCTTCTGCTGTTGTGGCTGCGGCGCCGGCAGGCGGCGCGCAATCTCAGCCTCAGGCAACGCGGCGCTTTCGCTGCCGACGACATACCCCAAACGCGCATCGTTGAGTTCTTCAATACGCGCCGGGCTTTCCTGCTCAGCGATGTCGGCGCGCAATTCACGCACGCGCGCTTCACGCTCGGCGATCTCGCTGTTGAGGCGGTGGACATTGGTTTCGGTGCGCGCGGCATCGCTTTTGGCGCGATAGAGGCCAACCGCCAGGACGACGATCAGCACGCCCGCGGCGATCTGGAACCAGCGCTTCAGCGTAACTTTTGCCATTCAGCCTCCGCGCGCGGCGCAAGTTCTGGCGCGTCTAGCTCATCCCATGCCGGCGCTTCGGTACGCGTTGCCCAGCGCAAGCTGGCGGATCGCGCGCGCGGATTGACGGCGGTTTCCGCGTCGCTGGAAACGGTGGCGCGCTTGCGGTCGATGGCGAAGCTTGGCGCACGCTCGGGCGGCAAATCGGGCGCGTAGCGAGAGCCGCGCCCCTGCGCATCGGCGCGCTCGGTGATGAAGTGCTTGACCATGCGGTCTTCGAGCGAATGGAACGAGACCACAGCAAGCCGTCCGCCCGGCTTCAGCGCGCGCTCAGCCGCGGAAAGCCCGCGGGCCAGTTCGCCGAGTTCGTCATTGACGAGCATGCGCAACGCTTGAAACGTTTTAGTCGCAGGATGCGTGCGCGCGCCTTTTCGGCCGCCGACGGCGTCTTCGACCAGCTTTGCCAGCGCTAGTGTGCGCGTGATCGGCGCGGCGGCTCGGGCCTGCACGATGGCGCGCGCGATGCGGCGGCTATCATCGTCCTCGCCGTAGCGATAGATCAGATCGGCGAGCGCGCCTTCGCTGAGCCGGTTCACGGCGTCAGCTGCGCTCAAGCCTTCCTTTTCCATACGCATGTCCAAATCCGCATCGGCCTGGAACGAGAAGCCGCGTTCGGCTTCGTCGAGCTGGAAAGATGAGACGCCAAGATCGAAGACGACGCCGTCCACCAGTTCGTCCGCCGACAGATCGCCAAAGCGGCCTTGATGAAGCGTGAATTTACCTTTCGCTGACTCTGAAAGTTCGGCACCGCGGGCGATTGCGTCGGGGTCCCGGTCGAAGGCGATGACGCGGCAGTCGGCGCGGGCCAGCATTTCGCGGCTGTAGCCCCCGCCCCCGAAGGTCGCGTCGACATAGAGGCCGCCATCCCTCAACGCGAGCGCTTCCATCGCTTCGGCAAGGAGAACGGGCGCGTGGGACATGGGGCAGCTTTTGCCACGATTCACCCGCCCCCGGCGGGTAGAATCAGATAGAAGCCTCGGCTACCCACAACCGGGGCATTGCATGACCCAGCACCAACCCAGCTTTGGAAGCGCGGCCGCGCTGATTGCGCTCGGCGCGGCTCTCAACCCAGCCGCACAACAGGTCGTCAATGTGGTTTCGGAAGCGGCGAGGGCAAAGGAGGCGAGTGCCGAGCAGGTCTTCCAGGACTGGCTCAACATCACGGGAGAGCGGATAGCTGGCGAGCAATTGTTACTCGGCACCGCCCATTCCGAACCTTACGTCCTAAGCAGTGACGCTCAGGGGATCACGGGCGAGAGCGAGTTGTTTGCAGTGCTCGACTTTTTGGATGGGCTGAGCGCACGCCTCTTCACGCGTCGCGTGGACGTAGGCGAACTCTCAAATTACATGTCCAGCGATGCGCGCCGCTGGAGGACCTTATTGCGAGACCTTCGTTCTCGAAGCCGGGACGCTCAAGACACCGCTAGATACCATCAACTCACGAGGGCGCTTGCGGCGCTCGAATTCCTATCCTCTGGTCCAATAACTGACGAGCAGCGAAGAGACTTCACGCTTGATGACGTTACGGTCGAGGTCACAGAGGACAGGAGGGAGGTCACACTACGCGGCACCGTGCGCAGCCGAGCCACGGGGACAAGAGACGTCCCAAACATTGCGATTTGCCTGCGTGACTTTGATGGCAACGTCTGCGGCGAAGCGATCGTAGAGCCGCCAGCGCCGCGAATGCATGGGCACCAAATTCTGTCGTTCGAAACCACTGTTCAAAGTGACGGCGACGTCTCCGACGTAGAAGCGCAATTTACGCGACACGGCACCACGATCGCCACTAAGCGTCCAGATGAGAACCAATTTGTCGAACTCGGCGAATCCAATAGAAAACCTAGCGCATGAGCTGCTCGGCCGCAGCCTGCGGCGCCAGGAGTTCGAGCAAGAAGCGCATGAATACTAGCCTGGCGGCGTCGAAGGCCAACGCACCGTCATGATCACCGACTCTTCTTCGCAGCGGTACGAGTGCGCGATGTCTGGGCCGAAGAAGACGTAATCGCCCTCTTTCTCCAGCAGCACTTCTTGCTCGGGAAACAGCAGCACGAAGCGGCCGCGCACGAGAATGTTGAGCGTGCGCACCGGCGCTGGCGGCGACCACTCGGCGCGTGTCTCGCCCTTGAAGTGGGTGAACCACTTCATCTCGACGTCAGCGGTGCGCAGCGGATTGTCTTCGCCCGGCATGAAGTGGCCGACGAACCAGCCGCGTGAATTCTTCGCGGGATCGCTCGCGTTTCCGAAGACAGGGATCATGCGTCTCGTACGTCCTGATAAAAATGCCAGTCGGCCTATAAGCCGGGTTCTGTTCCCTTTCGGGTGACGACCATTCCTCTGGACCATGCGTCGCCACATGGTTCTCGCGACCAACCCGGACACGACGCGCGGATGCGCGTGAAGCTTGCGCTTCGTGTGTCCCTATTCGGTCTTGCTCCCGGCGGGGCTTGCCCTGCCGCCTTCCTTACGGTCGGCGCGGTGGTCTCTTACACCACCGTTTCACCCTTACCCTCCTTCGCCGAGGCTTCGGAGGGCGGTCTGTTCTCTGTGGCGCTATCCCTGAAGTTACCTTCGGCGGGCGTTACCCGCCGCCGTATCCGCGTGGAGCCCGGACTTTCCTCGAATGCTTGCGCACCCGCGGCCGTCCAGCCGACTGGCGGGTGGAATATAGCGGCGAAGCTACCAATCCACCAGCGTATCATCGCCACCAAAGGCGGCGGGCTGCTTGGCGAAGTGCGGGAGATCGTCCCGCACGGGCAGAACGGCTTC
Organism: uncultured Terricaulis sp.; assembly: GCA_964446305.1. GTDB lineage: Bacteria > Pseudomonadota > Alphaproteobacteria > Caulobacterales > Aquidulcibacteraceae > Vitreimonas. The sequence continues at coordinate 8,967 of CAYUOC010000066.1, forward strand.
GCTACAATGCATGTGGAAGGCTGGCGAAAAATTATCGAGCAGCGTGCCGTTAACGCCCTTGAGCCTGACCGCCGTGACGTCCGCATAGAGCCGCGCGCCGCACGTCGCGCAGGAGATACGCGGCGTGGTTTTCAGCGTGAAGCTGATCGTCTCGCCGACGACCTCGACGTCGCCTGCCTTGAACATCGCCTCGGGCGCATAAGCGCCACCGTGGATGCGGCGGCAATCGCCACAGTGACAATAGAACTGAACCACCGGCTCGCCGCGGATCACCAGCGTGGCCGCGCCGCACGGACAGCTGACACGCCGCGTCATTTCACACCGCGGCTGACGGCATGCAGCAAGTAGCGCGTCTCGTCATCGACCGCGCCGCTCAGATCGCTGGGCCGGAAACGCCGCTGAAACGCGACGAGCGCAGCTTTGGTCGGCTCGTCCATGTAGCCGGTTTGGGTCACCGGATAGCCGATAAAGGCGAGCTGCTGCTGCACGTCGGAAATCGGGTCGTCGGTTGAGAGCTGGATGGCCACATGCTCGGGCCAGAGCGAGACACCAGCGTCCGCCAACCGCTTCCACGGAAATTTCTCGCCGGGATCAGCCTTGCGCGCTGGCGCGATGTCGGAGTGCGCGACAACGCGCTTGGCGTTGAGCTCGGGCCAACGCTCGAAAATGTCCTTGAGCAGCGAGATGACGCCATCGATCTGCGCTGCCGGGAATTCGGGCAGACCGAAATCATGGCCGCCATTGACGATCTCGATTCCTATAGAGCGCGCATTCACATCGCCATCGCCTTCCCAACTCGATGCGCCCGCGTGCCAAGCGCGATGCTCTTCCGGCACCAGCGAATAGATCTGCCCTGCCTCATCGACCACATAATGCGCGCTCACACGCGACAGCGGCGCATCGGCCTCCACATCGTCGCTTTGCCATGGGCCAGGATAGCTGCCGGCGACAGGCGATGGATCAGTCAATCTTGCTAAAGCAACTTCAGCGTCTTGCATGCCGGTGTAGTGCAGCACGACAAGATCGATCGGGCGCGTGCGCGCATCGAAGTTCGGCGACGGTTTCTGGAGGTAGCGAGTCACGCGCCGACTATAGGCGCGTTATTTCCGCTTGGCTGCGGTTTCGACAACCCAGCCTTCCGGCGTGCGGTGCGCATCGAGCACGACCGGGCCGGTGGCGGCGGCGGTCTTGCGGCGCGGCCAGATGCGCATGGCGAGCGCCGCGCCGGCAATCATGACGCCAACGACGAGAGCCGCGAAGAAAGCAAAGACGAAGGCTAACGCCGCACCGATCGCGAGCACCAAGAGACCGGCCGCGCGCACGAAAGCGCTGAGAGCGGCGGATCCAAAGTCGGCGGCGTTCGCAGTCATGGGCGGACAACTCCTTTTGTCCAATATGGAGAGGTAGCGTCCGCGATCAATGCGGCGCCCTTACGGCGCGTTGCATTCACCAACAGCGATCATTTCGCGCCGACGCTGAGTTCTTCGCGTATCTTGGCGTAGGCGGCATTGATGGCTGCGGTCTTTTCGCGGGCGATTTCGACGAATTCCGGCGGCGCGCCGCGTTGGGTCATCCGGTCGGGATGGTTTTCGGCTGCCGCCCGCCGCCAGGCATGGCGCACCTCTTCCATCGTCGCGCCAGGCAAAAGCCCTAGGATGGCGTACGGGTCGCCGGCGTCAGGGCCGAGATTGGTCGCTTTGATGCGGCGGAATTCCATCTCGCTGAATCCGAAATGCGCCGCGACTTCAGAGAGATATTGAAGCTCGGCCGCGCCCACCGCGCCGTCAGCCATAGCGATGTGGAAAAGGCCGTCGAGCACATCTTCAAGCAGGCAGGGCCGCGCTCGGTACTTGCGGCCGATCTGCTTCGCGTAGGAATCAAATCCTAGCACAGTTTGCTTCGCGAGCGAGAAGGCGCGCCTGAAATGCTCTTCCTCGCCCGGCGGCGGGCGGAACACCTGGGCGGCGGCGCGGAGCTCAGCGTCGGTGGCGTCCCCGTCGGCCTTAGCCATTTTGGCCGCAAGACCAATCACGGCGGCGGTAAACCCGACGTCGTTCGGCCGCGGCGCGCATTCTTCGTTGAATTCAGGCGGATCGGCCTCGGGGTCGAAGGCGCGCGCTGCCAGTTCAACGATACGGGACCAAACGGACATAGGTGCATTATCGCCTCCGGCGCACCGCGGCGCCACCCCGTTGCGACGGTCATGAAACCGCAGACGCCGATCAGGGTTTATCATCCATGATGCCCCACCGCCCCCTTCGCGCCGCAATTCTCGCCACCGCGTGCCTGCTCGCGCCGCAAGCAGCGATTGCCCAGAACGCCGAGCGCTTTTTCATCGCCGAGACACAAACGCCAAACCCCGCCGGCGACGTGCTGGATGTCGCTGCGGCTACTGGTCAGTTCACGCGCTTCCTCGCCGCTGTTGAAGCCGCAGGTTATGAAGAGACGCTGCGTGGCGAAGGTCCGTTCACAATCTTTGCGCCAACGGACGAAGCCTTCGCGCAGATGGACCAAGCTGAAGTCGAGCGGCTGATGCAGCCCGTGAACCGTGACGAACTCGTGGGGCTGCTCGCCTATCACGTCGTACCCGAGCGCGTGACTTCGGAAAGCGTCGGTGCGCGCACGGCGCGGCCAGAATCCGCAAACGGTTATCGCGTGACGATCGATGGCAGCGACGGCTTGCGCATCAATGATGAACTGGTGGTCATGCCTGACATCAACGCGTCGAACGGCGTCATCCAAGGCGTGAACCGCGTCTTGTCGCCCCCGGTGCTCGTGGCGTCGAACGAAGCTGGCGCCGGGCGCTAGGCGCTAGGCGGCGCACCGCCTCGCAACGCCGCCACTTCGGCCCTCAGCGCGCGAACCTCTTCCAAAATGCGCTGCTGCAAGACTGCAGCATCCTCCTGCGCTTCTTGGATTTCCTCGACATCTTCCTGAACCTCTTCGAGATCTTCCATGATCTCCTCTTGCGGCGCGGCCTGAACGGCCTCGACGATAACGCCGATGAACAGGTTCAGCACCGCGAATGCGGCGATGATGGTGAAGCCCAGCACAAACACCCAGGCGTAATCGTGCTCCACCTGCAGCCGCTCGATGGTTTCGCCCCAGCCATCAAACTGCGAGAGCGCGAAAAGCGAGAGCATCGACCGGCCGAGGTCGCTGAAGCCGGGGTCATCATGGAAGAGCGTGGTGCCCATCACGGCGGCGATGTAGAAGACGACGGCGAGGATCGCGAACGACGCGAGGATGCCGGGCATCGCGCCAAACAACGCTTCTACGACGCGACGCATCTGCGGCACCGCGCTTACGAGCCGGAAGACCCGCACGACACGCAAAGTGCGCAGCGCCGAGATCGCCGGACTCACAGCGATGTAGCTCAGGCCAACGACGATGACGTCGAAGATATTCCAACCGCTCGCGAAGTACTTGCGAGGACCTTGCGCCAAGAATTCGAGCACGAGTTCGGCGGTGAAAATGAAAAGGAAGTACATGTTCCACTGCTCGATCAGAGCGTGGTACTGGCCGGTCTCGCCGAAATGCGCGTCCCAGCCGAGGATCGCCGCGTTTGCGACGATGCAGAGCAAAATGAATGTGTCCCAGAGCCAGTTGCGCGTCAGCCAACGAAATAGCGGGATGCCTTCCCGATTTCTTGAGCGCGCTTTCGGCTTTCTCTGCACACCCGCCGTTGCCGTTGCGTTGGCCATCGTCCCCTCCACGCCGGCAGTCCGCGCGGCGAAGCGCGGAAACTAGCGCGGGCGACGCGGCGATGGAACGCCGCGCGCGTCTTAGTCTGCGGGTGTGGTCGAGTTGCGCCCCGCGTCCGCAACGATTTTCGCAATCGGTTCCAATTTTTGGGCAACGGGTGATCGCCGATCGAGCGAAGCGTAGTGGCGATGACGCAGGAGCCCCGGGAGAACACGGCGCAGAGCGCCAAGCCAGCCATGTTCTGGAAATTTAGGCGGCATGTCTTTCGCGCCCTTCGACGCGTTGCCTCGGCCTGCTTTAATCGGGATGCGATCGCGCCTCAGGCGGCTGCGAAGTAAAACTACAACACGCCGAGAACAAAGACCATAGCTACCCGCACTTCTTACTAACGCCGAACGCATTTTCTATTTCAAATGATAAGCTAACAACTGTCCTTTGCCTGAATCTATCCGCTATTACACTTATCCTTCGAAGGGAACAAATACGCCACTTACTCATTGTTAGCCTGAGAGTGAGGGTACCATGAGCGACCTGACCCGCGGCGAGCGCTTGCAGATCATGCTGACGCCGGAGGAGCTGAAAGCGCTGGACGATTGGCGCTTCAGGACCCGCATGCCGAGCAGAGCGGCAGCGGTGCGCGAATTGTTGAAGCGTGGACTGAGTGCGGAGGGTTTCGACGTCGCTGCCGCAGGTCAGAAGTCAGAGGATTTCGGCGTCACCCACGGCGCCGCGCATTCGCGGCGCGGACAGAAGCCCAACGGGCAAGAAGGTTAGCCGACCGGGATCGCCGGAACCGGCATAGGGTCGCCAGCCGTTTCGTGCAGCATCGCCGCTTCTTGGATTTGCTCAGCGCGCGCCTGCTCGGTGAGCATGTTCAAGATAAAGCCTTGGACGCGATAAGTGCGCCCGCCCCAGTGACGGCCGGTGACGTTCCAGACGCGCACTTCTGACCAATCGCCGGCTTCAGACACGTCCATCACCGGCACGTCGCGCGTGATCTCGCCGCCGTTCAGCCAATTGGCGTGATCGACAATCGCGAGACGCGGCGAAACCATTTCCTTTACGACGGCAACATGACCGCGCGCATTGGTGCGATAGCCATGCAGCACCATGACGGCGCCTTCGCTCGGCGCTTCCGCGGTTTCGTAACGGCCTTGAGCCTGGCGCCACCATGTATTGGCGTTGCCAAAAATCTCGACGCCCGACTCGCGGCGCGCAAATGGCACGCACTGCAAGCGTGAACGATAGTTCGTCACGCGTGCGATCGGCTCATACGCTTCGTCCGGCGCGCGCTCAAAAGAGCTCGGTGCCAGAAGCGCGTGTTCGGATGGCCCTTCGGTGACGGTCGGGTCGATCGCGAGATCGAGCGAGAGCGGCGTCAACGCGTCCGCATCCGACGGAAAGCCGGCAAAGCCGGTGACCGCTGCGGCCGCTACGAGGAGCGCACGGGAATCAAACATGCCCTAATCGAGCCTAGACGAGCTTCTGCCCCAATCTGGGACATCAAAAAGCCCTCGCGAGGTTAAGAAAAACCTAAACGCTCAGCTGAAGAAATAGAAAGGTCAGTGTTCGTATGGTAAACGAACCCCTCGAAGACTAGATGTTGTCCTAGTACTTCGCCCGAGGCGTTAACTTTAGTCTTTCCACGCCATCAATATATCTTAACGCGGGAACTTCAGCTCATCGCCGCATGCAGCTGGAACGGGTGGATAAAGCCCTCGCCGCGATAAATCCGGCCGCCCCAGTGCCCGCCGGGGATGTGCCAGACCCTCACCTCGGACCAGTCATTGTTGGGCGAAACGTCGAGAATGGGCACGCTGCGGGTGATTTCACCGCCGTTTAGCCAATTCGCCTGGTCAACCCGGATCAAACGGCTGGAATCGACGTGCGTGACGACCGCGACGTGGCCGCGCGAGGTGGTGTTGTAGCCCTGAAGCACGAAAACAGAGCCGAAAGCCGGCTGGCTTGAGCGCGGATAGCGTCCCGCAGCCTGCGCCCACCAAGTATTCGCATTGCCGAAGATCTGAACGCCCGACAATTGGCGGGCGAACGGCACGCATTGGAGGTTGGCGCTGTAATCGGTGACCCGGGCATCCTCGCCTGGGGGCTCGGGAAGCCGGTCGACCGCCGGCGCACGGCCATAGCCGCCGGCCGAGATCGGCGCGGGCGTGCTGGCGCAGGCCGTCAAAGCCGCTGCCGCCAGGCCAAGGCACAGCGCCCGGGCCGGGTGTGAGGTCAGGAATCCCACCATTTCGATGGCGATCCTAATTCATTCTGGTTGGCATCCCGTGAATGAGGCCGGCCGCCGCATGCGGTAATATGCGGTGCACCATACGGCGCGCTTGACCCCAACCCACAAAGCGCGTCACCGGAAGGCCGTGGCCACCAAGCATCCAGCCCTAATTGCCCGCCCCTGCTTCCAGCAGGATCTGCAATTCGTACAGTTGATCTACGCGAATGCGGTCCTGACCGGCACGGGGACGTTTGAGATCGCCCCACCCTCGCTTGAGGAAATGACGGACCGCTGGGGCAAGATCGTCGATCGCGGCTGGCCTTTCATGGTCGCCTCGCCGCCGGAAGATGTCAGCCGTGTGCTCGCGTTCGCCTACGCCACTCAATATCGCGACCGCGCCGCCTACGAGCGGACGTTCGAGGTCTCCGTTTACACGGCCCACACGTCAATGCGCCGTGGCGCCGGCTCGGTCGCGCTTGCTGAAGTGTTAACGAGTTTGCGCGCCGACGGCGCGCGCGAAGCGCTCGCCTTTATCGGCGACAGTTACAACGCCGCGTCGATTGGCTTGCATCGCAAACTGGGCTTTCAACACGTCGGCACGCTCAAGAATGTCGGCGAGAAGTTCGGTAAGTTGCTCGATGTCGTCGTGATGCAGCGCACACTTGTCAGGGCAAAAGCGCCCGGCGAAGCAACAGAAGTCTAACGAACAGCGCTGTTCGCAGGCGCACACTGCCATTCAACTGCGTTTGGCCCGCACAAAGTTAAACGATTCAGTAACCTTACTTACGCGATCCTCATGCTTCATTGGGAGGTAGATCGCGATGCTTTTACGCAAGCTCGTGGTCGTTGGTTTGGTCGGGTTCGTCAGTTTCGCAGCCAATATCGCAACCGCCGAAGATGCGGTCGATCAAAGCACTTCAACTTTCGCCATTGATGGCGTCGACATGGTTGATCCGACTGAGCCAATCGCCAGCCGCTTCAATATCCGAACAAGCGATCGGGCGACCGGCCGCTTCAGCAACTTAGCTCCAGCGGAGCCGGCGTACGGCGCGCGTCGCAACCAGCGCAGCTACGAATTCGAGTTCGTGACGCCTGGCATGTCCGGCCTCAACGTCTCGTTCGCACAACGCGGCGGCCTGGGCTTCAACGATCAGGGCGACATCAACCGGCAGAGCCGCGGCTCAGAACTGCGCCTCGGCCGCGGCCTCGACGTTGAGCGCAATGAGCCTTCGGCGGAACCACGTTGGTACTTCTTCGCCGCCTCGGAAGACGAAGCTCTCACCTGGCGCCCAGGCGCGCGGAGCGAGTTCGGCAGCTCCGGCGGGCCCTCTTTCGCGCTGCAAGACCGCGTCGAGCTGGGCGATCTGCAAGCCGGGATCACTTACGAGCGGTTCGGCATCCAGGCCTCGCTGGCCTATGTCGAGCGCGAGTTCACGGTGGTCAGCGGCTCTCAATCGTGGACCCAGGACGAGAATTTCGCCGGCTTAACCATCACAATGCGGAACTAAGTGGTTCGACGGGGTGGAGAAAGATTCCCGCCCCGTCGAACAAACACTTAACAGCGCGCGGAACCTGTGGCAGCCAATATGCATTGCTGCTTCGGATAGAGACACGAGGCTGGCTGTGATGGGTGGTTCAGGTAACCGTACGGCTCTACTCGCGAGCGGCGCGCTCGCGATGGCGGCCCTATTTGGCGCTTCCAACGCCACGGCCCAGGACGCCCCGGCCGCTCCCGCTGCAGCGCCCAACGCTGCTGAAACCCAGCTCGAAGCCGGCCAAGTCGATTTCACCGACCACCAGACCGTCCTGCGCCGTTCGAACGTCTCGATACGCAGCGACGTCGCTCAACGTTTCGGCCCCACCTCCGCCACCAACGAGCAAACCGAAGGCCCGCGCCGCGTCGAAGTTGAATTTGCGGCCGGCGATGGTGATCTCGACATCTCGTTCGCCCAACGCGCCTCGATCGGCGGCGCTGACGGCGACATCAACCGTCAGGGTCGTGGTTCGGAAGTCCGCATCGGCCGCGGCCTCGTCCAGCAAGACAACGACCAGCGCGGCACGTCCACCTACATGTTTGTCGCCTCGGACAACGAGGCGCTGACCTGGCAACCGGGGCAGCGCAGCGAATTGGGCAGTCAGGGGCCCGCCCTGCAGCTGCAGGACCGCGTTACTGTTGGCGACATGTCGGTTGGCGTCACATACGAGCGCAACGGCGTCCAAGCTTCACTGGCTTATGTCGAACGTGAAGAGTCGACGACTATTGGCAACGAGACATTCGACCAAGACGAGAGCTTCACCGGCCTCACCGTGACGATGCGCCGGTAAACGCGCACGGTCCTTGCAGCTGCAAGGACATGACCCTTCGACAACAGCTCATGCTCAAACGCGCATTGCGCCGCTTGCGCACATGGGCGCCGCCCATCTCAATGGGCGTCATCATCGGCGCGAGCGCATTCCTGATCCTCGAGAGGACCGAACCAGCGGCCGCCACGCCGCCAGCAACACCAGCCGTGACGAGGGAGCGCGTGGAGCGGCCGCGTCTCGAGCCCGTCACGTCGGAGCGGCGGGAGCCGACGCCCGTGCGCCTCGCAGCGCCTCGTCCCACGCCATCGCGCGCCTACTCGAATTGTGACGCGGCGCGCGCGGCCGGCGCGGCGCCAGTTTACGCTGGTGAGCCCGGCTTTGGGGCCCATCTCGACGCTGACGGCGACGGCATCGGGTGCGAACCCTATTACGGGCGCTAGACCTGGGCCGCCTGCCCCGGCATGTTCGCCGCGCTGAGGGAAAAGCGTGGCGTCTGGAAAACTCACCACAATCGTCGTTGTCGACGTAGAAGGCTTCTCCGTTATGGCCGAAGCCGATGAAGCCGCCGCGATCGCGGCGGTTGCGTGGCTTGGCGAACGCTGCGCGAAGATCGCAGAACATCACAGCGGGCGAATCTTCAATACGTCGGGCGACTCCCTGATGATGGAATTCGCCAACGCATTCGGCGCCGTCCACGCAGCGCTTGAGGTTGCGGCGGTGTCCGATCCTCCGGTACGCGTCGCTGTTCACACGGGTGAAGTCTCACCGATGCCCACAGGCGATTTGCTTGGCCGCGGCGTCAGCGTCGCGGCGAGGCTGCAGGGCTACGCGCGGCCAGGAATCGTCATTGTTTCGGAAGATACGCGCAAAGCGCTGCGCGGACCGCTGGCGGAGAAGCTTGTCTCCAAAGGTTCGGTGAAACTCGAAAAGATGGACGAGAGCATCGGCATCCATGAATTGCCGGTGGATGCGAAAGCCAGCGTGCGCCGTCCGCTCAGCCGCAAACAAACCATGTGGCTCGCCGCCGGCGGCGCGCTCGCTGTAATCGTGCTCGCGCTGATTTCCTGGCCGCTGTTCAGTCGCGAACCGCAGCCGCGCGTCGCCGTGCTGTCGCTTGCCACACCGCAGGACGCCGATTTGCAGGGTCTCGCCGAAGGCATAGCTGAAGACGCGAGCGCCGCCCTACGCGCGCGTGGCATCGAGGCGCTGGCGCGCGATAGTGCGAGCGACACGTCGCGCGAACAGGCGATCGATCGCGCGCGCGGTTCCGGCGCACTGTTTGCGCTGGAGGGTGCGGTCGAGAGCGCCGACAACAACGTACGCATTACGATTGGTGTCGCGCGCACCTCCGACCGCGCCGTGCTTTGGTCGGAAACGGAGGATGGTCCCGCCGTCGCGGCGGCCGCGCTCCGGCAGGTTGCGGCCGCCCGCGGCGTGAACGCCCTGGCGTGCGCGGTGCGCGCCGGGCCAACAGCGCCGGCCAACGCCTACCCTGAACTGTTGAGCGCGTGTGCGCACGCCGATGATCGCGACGCGCGCGGGCGAAACATCGAAGCGCTCTCGCAAGCGGTGGCGCAGGCGCCCGAACTTGGACTCGCGCGCGCGATGCTCGCGGCGGAGACGGCAGCGCTTCTCGACAGCGCGTCGGAGCCGCAACGTCAGGAATTGCGTACGCAGATCCACGCCAACGCCGAGCGGGCGCTGCGGCAAGATCGCAGCCTCGGCGACGCCTATCTGGCGCTTGAGCGCATTGAGCCGCGCCGCCGCTGGGACGCGCGAGAGCGCACGTTGCAGCAAGGGCTTGAGCAGGACGAGCGCAATGGCGCGCTCAGCACCGAATACTCGGAGCTTTTGTTCGAGGTGGGCCGCTTTGACGACGCATTAGCCTACGCCCGCAA
>CAYUOC010000067.1:0-18948 GCA_964446305.1 uncultured Terricaulis sp.
CCGTTCCGCTCTCATTTCTGTGGGTAACTGCAAAAAGTGCGCGATAGGGCGTCATGGGGAAGTGCTGATCAGCGCCGCGCGTCGAGCATTCGGCCCTCAGCGGAGTTGCGCACGGTGCGTTCGAGCGTGAACTGATCAAGTGCGCGCATCGTATAACGCACCGAGCGGCCGAGCTTCACGAACACCGGACCCTTTCCGAGACGCCGCCAAGCTTCGAGCGTTTTGACACTGACGCAAAGCACTTGCGCCGCCTCCTCCACCGTCAACCGTCGCTCCTCGTGAGTGACGATCGGCGCTTCACGCCTCACCGTTTTCTTCTCGGGCTTCTTCTCGGGCTTCGGGCGTGTCTTGAGGACTAAAGCTGCCGGCGCTGGGCGATCGAGTCGCCGCGGCTCATCCGGAATCTGCCGCGCGACTGGCGCCGCTTCCGTGAACAGAAACGAGAGTTGATCGGCGGATACAGGACGCGCTGACTTGCGAGCAAGCTTCATGACTATCGACCGCGCTTTGATGAGCCATGCTGCGCGCGATCATTGCGCTTGCGAAGCTGATTAGTCGCTGAGTTGAGAACAGCGATTGTTTGGTGGCACACGAAGCCAAGGATCGGAGGCAACATCGTCCAACACGCAAGGCTGTTTCAGATGCCGTGAAGGCGCCTGCCGTTGCTTGACGTGCCTGCACCGCCGTTGCCTGGCGTTGCCTCACGTTGCCGGCAAAAGTTCCGGCAATTCCCGCATCGCGAGAAAAGGTAATTCAGCGATCCAAGCCGAGAGACGGTGTCGCTTTGACTTTGCCGTTCGTAATTGAGAGCGAATAGGCCTTCCCTTGCTTCAGCGAGAGCGAGCGGGTTACGCGCAACAAGGCCACGCCATCGTTGCGCTCAAGCATGGCGAACCTGCCTTGGTGAAGCTGTATGAACCCGCGGACGCGCCATTCGCGCTCTAACCCGTCACCGATATTGATCGCTCGTTTGCCCGTGGAACGCGCAAGCGCGGCTTCGGCGCGCGAGAGCTCTGACGTTCGCAACCGCTCCAATGCGCTCTGATTGAATTCGAAGCGGCCGGCGAGGTCGCGACCACCATTGCCGTCTCGTTGATGCCAACCGATGCGCTCAGTGATCGCGTTGCGGACCTCGCGTGTGTTCGGCAGACGGGGCGCTTCGCCTGCGAGCTGACGGACGATTTCACGATCAAGCTCCGTCTCGGCGGGGGCCTCGATCTGCGTGGCGAACGGCATTTCGGATAGCCGGTCGATCTTAACCCGCGTTCCCGCACCCACATGGGCTTTCGGTTCGATCGCAACGATCGCGCCCGGCTGCAGACCCGCTGCATCGCGCTCGCGCACATTGGCGAGCACCGGGCGCTTCTTGTCGTCAAGCACAATCAGATAGCCCTTGCCTGTCTCGCCGCGCTTGCCGGCTTCCACGACGGGCCCGGCTAAACGCCCCATTGAAGGGTCATAGAGTTTCAGCCGGCCTTGGCCCGGCTCAAGTTCGCGTCCCAAGCGTCGGCGCAGATCGATGCCCTTGCCGATCTCCTCAAGGCGGGCCGCCCAGTCGTGATCGAGACGGAAGCGATCGCGCTTCTCCTCTCGCCCCAGCCCCAAGCGCGCCAGCTCGCGAACGCGGTTCCGGAGCGCGGCCCGAAGCGTGGGCTCAAACCTGCGGCCGATCGCCTGAATGCGATACGTCTTGCCAGGCTTCAGTTCAGCGGCCAGCAACTGATCAAGCCGTGTCGTTCGTTCCGCGCGCGTCTCACGCTCAAGCGCCAGGCGTTCATCGTCGCGCCCGCGATCGCCCAACATCTGCGTGGCCACCTCGCGGGCCGCATGGCGCAAGCCCCAGGTGGCGTAATCGCGTGGGATGATGAGGTCTGGTCCATCGCGCCGGCGGCCGCGCAGGATCACATGCACATGAGGATTGTCGGTGTTGTGGTGATCGACCGCCACCCAGTCCAACGGCGCGCCGAGATCGCGTTCCATCTGGGCCATGGTCGCGCGCGTGAAGTCCTTCAGATCCTCGATGCGGGCGCCGCTCTCAGGCGCCAGCATCAGACGCATGTGGCGCTTGTCCTCATCGGCCCACTTGGCCAGCCGAGGCCCAGCCTCCACGCGATCCTGTTCGTGGTCGTAAAACTGACCTGGCTCGCCCTCCGCCCCCGCGCCGTCACGTTCAAGATATTTGCCATGCGCGATGAGCTTGCCCGCCCCGCTCCCGCCGTGGCCTTGGTAGAACACCGTCACCACAACGCGCTGGCGTCCGTCCTGCGCGAATGCCGCATTCGCACCTTTTGCGCGAAAGCGCCCTCCGGGCCGGCGTCCAGAAAGCAGCTTGGACAATTGCCCGCCGAGCGCGCCGCTACGCGCCCGGCCACTTAGAGCTCGCGCCTTATGGACTTTGCCGACGAGACCATCCTCGTCGCGAAAGACTGCCATGTCACGCACGGCGGCGATGTTGTGCATGACCTCGCTCGGGCGCACGAGAGCAGATGTCTTGAGGCGCTCGGAGAGTGATGCTTTGGCCATTGCCGCGTCACGCCACGTTGAAATTGCAGCGATGCTGCTGCTTTCACCGCGCGATGATCAACCTTGCCGCACGAAAACGCCAGGATTCACAAGTCTCAGAAGAAAACCTGCGGCGCTCTTAATCTTGCTCTCCACCGCACCTCTTACCCTTCGCGCCCTTTGCATTCTCATTCGCATGCAAGCATGAACGTGATCGACTCGTTGCCGCGCGTGGCGCCTCGAATCCTGGTGTTGGAAAAACTCAGAGCGGACGCCACACGCCTTCGATCAAGTCGTCGCGGATCGGACCCCAATAGCGTCCGTCAAACGAGTCCGCGCTATCGCCAAGGAGGAGAATTTCCGAAGGCGCAAGCGTGCGGCACCCGACCCAGGCTTGAGGTCCGCCAGCGCGGCTCTGAACCACCGCGGCGTCTACGCCATCGACGCTTAGTGTGCGCCCATCGCTACACACACGCTGACCTGCAACTGCGGCCAGGCGCTTGATGAAACGGTCGCCCTCCTCGTCATACTGGTGCGCGGCAGCCTGAATGGGCGCTACGTCGCGGGCGCGCACCGTCACGAACATGCCGCGCGTGAGATCACTACTGTCTCGGACATAGAAACCCACCGGCACCGATGGACTGTGGTTGAAGAGGACGACGTCCTGGTTTTCGCTGCTTGCAACGAAGAGCGCCGCCATCGCCATCACGGCGCCGCCGAGCCAAAATTTCGAACCTGTCGAGCGCATCTCAGAAATGAAAACGCAACGCTTGGCCTTCCTCACCTCAATTCATCCAGGGCGGGTGGGCGGGCTTCGCGATAGGGATGGAAGCCCGAAGGGCCGAGACCTTTAGGGCTCGGTGCGAAGCACGACAGCCCGGCGCGCCGGCGTGGCCGGCGCGATCGCCCGTACAATCGCCAAACGAAACCGCGGCGCCTTGCCGCAAAAACACCGCATAAGCGTTAGGGCGGGTGGGTGGGGTTAGACCACCGTCACTTACGCTTCGGCGCGCGCGCAGGACTCTTCTTGGCCTTGCGCTCGCGGCCATCGTGCGTCGGGGTCTCACATCGCCCGTGATCGGCGAGCGCTTCAATGATCCGGCACTCGGCCGTCCGTCCGCCTGCGCATGATGATACGATCCGTGTGAGTTCGCGCTTCAGCGCACGCAACCGTTCGATCCGTGCTTCCACTTCGTTGAGATGCAGGCGCGCGATCTGGTCTACGTCTGCACAGGTCCGGTCCGGCTGATCCGAGAGATCGAGCAAGGACCGGATGTCATCGAGTTCAAAGCCAAGGTCGCGGGCATGGCGGATAAAGCTCAGCCGGCGCACGTCCTCGTCCGAGTAGAGCCGCCGTCCGCTGTCGGTGCGCGCCGGCGCCTCGATGAGCCCTTCTTGTTCATAGAAGCGGATGGTCGGGATCTTGATCCCGGTCCGGCTGGCGACGGCGCCGATAGCCAACATTTTGCGCTTGATCCTCTAGTGACTAGAGAATGTAGAGCAGGGATCTCTGATTTGCGAGGTCTCCGATGCCGCCCGAATGGCTCCCGCTTGCCGCCCTCCTCACCATAATCGCCGCCTCCGCCTGGCGGGTGCGCCAGGTCGCCCGAAACCACGGGGTCCAGGCGTTCGCCTTCACCCGCCACGCCCCGATCCAGAACGTCGCCGAGCGGCACTGGAAGCTGGCTGTCTTCGCCGCGCTCGCGGCGGCTGCGCTGGCTTGGTTCGAACCCGGCTGGGAAGCGGCGCTCGGACGACCCGATTGGGCGACGCTCCCTGCCTTGCGCTGGTTCTCGGCCTCGGTGTTCGCCGTCTCCGTCGTGCTGATCGGCGTCGCGCAAGTGCAAATGGGCGCATCATGGCGCATTGGCGTGCCTGCGGAGGGCCCGGGCGTGCTCGTCCAGCACGGTGTCTTCCGCTGGTCGCGCAATCCAATTTTCCTCGGCATGATCGGCGCAAGCTTGGCGCTGCTCATTTGGTCGCCGCATGTCGTGAGCGCCGCGATCTTCACCATGACGTGGACGTTGAGCCTCATCCAGGTCCGCATCGAAGAAGAAGCGCTGCGCGAGAAGCACGGCGACGAGTACGAACATTACGCCGCGCACGTCGGGCGCTGGTTTGGCCGCGATGACCGCGCGCACGGGAGGCTCGCGTGAAAATCGTAAGTCAAATGGCTGCGCCGGACCGGCAGGACCAAGCGCCATGAGTGAATGCTGCGACAGCGGCTGCGGCAAGGTCGGCCCCGCGCCAGTTAACGCGCAAGCGCGGCGCATCTTGTGGGCCGTGTTGATCGCCAATGCCGCCATGTTCGTGGTGGAGATGGTTGGCGGCCACGCCGTCGGCTCGCTCGCGCTGCAAGCCGACGCGCTCGATTTCGCGGGCGACGCGGCGACCTACGGCGTCACGCTATGGGCGGTAGGCAAATCGCAAGCGATGCGCACGCGCGCGGCGCTGATCAAAAGCGCGGCGATGCTTGGCATGGGGCTCGTCATCGTCGTCATGGCGACGTTCAAGCTTCTTTCGCCGGCCGCGCCGCATGCTGAGCCGATGGGGCTGATCGGGGCGCTTGCGCTGGCGGTCAATCTCGGCGCTGTGGTGCTCTTGCTCCGCTTCCGCGACAGCGACGCCAACCTCCGTTCGGTATGGCTCTGCTCGCGCAACGACGCATTGGGCAACATACTCGTCATCGCAGCGGCTGCAGTGACTGCCGCGACGCTTTCGCCTTGGCCGGATTTCGCTGTTGGCCTCATCATGTGCGCACTGTTCTTGAGCGGGGCCTGGAGCATCTTCAAGCAAGCGCGATTGGAAAGCGCGGCGGCGGCGACATGATACAGAATAACGTCCGCGATCCACGCAATGAGCGATCCTGCGACATAGGGTGCGCTGGAACATCCGCATGATGGTGTATTTACTGTTCGTCAGCCGGTTTGGGCGCCTATATAGCGGGCGCGGCGAGTCCCGGCCGGTTAAGGAAGTGTAGTGGTGCAGTCACCGACACGGCCATTGTGGAGAAGCTTGATCGCGGCGCTATGCGTCGCGCTCGTAGCGTTCGCCACGTTGGAAGTGGCCTCTCCTGCACACGCTGCCGACGCCTGCGAGCCAGCCGGCGTCACCGCCATGGCCGACAGCGCCGATGCGACGGTGTCGACAGGCTTAGCGCAAGACGAGACTGGCGCTCCGGGCGACAGCCAGCAGCAACAGCAGCAGCAACGTCACCATTGTTGCGCTGCTCACACCAGCACGGTCCCGCTCGCGCATGCAGGCCCGACAGTAGAGCTTGCCGCTTTGCGCCTTGCCGCGCATGCCAATGACGACGTGCGCGACCGCGCGCCATTGGGGCTCGAGCGCCCGCCACGAAGCACCGCGATCGCCTGACGCGCCGCGGGCTTGTCTGCGGCGCGTGATCTTTCACGCATCGCGGAATTTCCATGTCTTCTCAATGTCGTCGGCGCGCGTCTGCGCGTCTTGCCCGCTACCTTGCGTCGGCCAGCTTGGGCCTTGCGCCGTTCATTGCGGCCTCACCCTTGCTGATCGCCACAGCGCACGCGCAAGAAGCGGCGCCACTCACGCTGCAGGACGCGATCACGCGCGCTGTCGAATCTGATCCCGGGCTTCGCGCCGCTAATGCAGGTGTTGACGCCGCGCGCGGCGGCCTGCGGCAAGCGCGCGTTCGGCCCAATCCCCAACTCTCCGCCGAAGTTGAAAACTTCAACGGCGAAGGGGAATTGCGCGGGTTCGACGGCGCCGAAACGACTTTCTCGCTGTCGCAGGAAATCGAGCTCGGCGGGCGCCGCAGCGCGCGGATTCGCCTCGCCGACCGCGAATTGCACGGCGCAGAACTCGAACGCGCCGTGCGCGGCCTCGATCTCATCCGCGACGTTCAGACCGCCTATTACAACGCGCTCGCGGCCGGCGAACTTGTGCTGATCGCCGAAGAAAGGCTCCGCACGGCTGAAGCGCTCAACACGTCAGTCGCTCGCCGCGTCGCTGCCGCGCGCGACCCGCTGATGGCGGGGGCGCGCGCCGAAGCGGGTTTAGCCGAAGCGCGCATTGCGCTGACGCGGGCGCGGGCCGCCGCAGCGAACGCGCGGGCGACGCTTGCATCGCTCCTTGGCGGCGATACCGGCTTTGCGCTCATTCCAGCCGACTTCGCCTTGCCGCGCGCCGGCGAGCACGATCACGCCGAGCCTGGCGAGGCCGCGCCCGATCTCGCGCGCTTAGCGGCCGCGCGCGACCGCGCTAACGCCGCGATCAACGTCGAACGTTCGCTCGCGTGGCAGAATCCGACATTGAGCTTCGGCTATCGCCAGTTCGCGGCCGACAATGACGAAGGCGCCCTCGTCGCCGGCGTCTCAATTCCCCTCGGCATCTTCGACCGCAATCAAGGCGCGGTGGCGCGAGCGCGCGCCGAGCAACGGCGCGCTGAATTCGATCTTGAAGCCGGCCGGCGCAGCTTGATGCGCGAGTTCGCGGCGCTGCAGCGGGCGATCTCCGCCGATGCGGCCGCCATCAGCTCGACCGAAGACGAAGTCATCCCGCAGGCCGAACGCGCGCTCGGGCTTGCCCAGGACGGCTACAATCGCGGCGCGTTTTCGTATCTCGACGTGCTGGAGGCGCAACGCGCCCTTACCGATGCGCGCCAAGCACGCGTCGACGCCCTTCAATCTTATCACAACAACGAAGCCGCGCTCGATCGCCTGACTGCGCGCTTCGGCGACATGCTCCCCGAGCAGGAGGCTCACCAATGAAGACGTCATCGATGAAACTGGCGCTTGCGCCGCTCGCGCTCATGTTGGCGCTGGGGGTGTCCTCCTGCGGCGCCGGGAACGGCCCCGCAGATCCGGCCTCAGCCGAGGAAGGCGAGGAAGGTCACGCCGAAGACGAAAGTGCGGACCGCATCACGATTCCCGCAGCTTCCGCTGAAGCCTCGCAGATCGTGGTCTCGCAGGCGGGTCCAGGCGCGCTGCAAGAAACCTTGAGCCTCACTGGGCGCATCATGCTGCAGCCAGCTGCCCGCGCTGAAATCCACGCGCCGTATCCGGGGCCGGTGCGCGCCGTCCAGCGCAATATCGGCGATGCGGTTCGCCGCGGGGAGACGCTGGCGCGCGTTGAAAGCTCTGAGAGCTTGCAGACCTATTCCATCGTCACGCCGATTTCCGGCGTTGTGCTGGAACGGCAGACCAATATCGGCGACGTCACCAGCGAAGCGCCGCTCTTTGTGGTCGGCGACCTCACCCGCCTGCAAGCAGAACTGAACGTCGTGCCGCGCGATGTCGGCCGCATTTCCGCGGGCCAGGCGGTCATCATCTCGGCCCTTGATGGCTCGGCCCCGACCCAGGCGCGCATCGCCTCGGTGCTGCCGACAGCGGACTCGCATTCGCAAACCCTGATTGCGCGCGCGCCAATTGCGGTCGGCGCCGATTCAGCGCTGCGGCCAGGCATGGCGATCCGCGCCAATGTGGTGCTTGCAAGCCAGGAAGCGGCCGTCGTCGTGCCTGCCGACGCCGTGCAAAATTTCGAAGGACGCACGGTGGTTTTCGTTCGCCTCGGCGCGGATACCTACGAGCCGCGCGATGTAACACTTGGCCGGTCGAGCCGCGACAGCGTCGAGATCACGGCAGGTCTAGCCGCGGGCGAATCGTACGTTTCGCAGAACGCCTTCCTCATCAAATCGCAATTGGGCGCGAGCGCCGCCGATCACCACTGATCGCCGCCTCCCCGTGCAAACCGGTTCGGATACCCCGTCATGATCAGCCGTCTCCTCGAATTCGCCGTCAAAGCTCGCTGGGCTGTCATCGCCATCACGCTCGTGGTCGCGGCGATCGGCGTCTTCAATATCCTGCGCCTGCCGATCGACGCGGTGCCCGACATCACCAACCGGCAGGTTCAGATCAACACTGTGGCCCCGGCTTTTGGCCCACTCGATGTCGAGCGCCTGGTCACCTACCCCGTCGAAACGGCCATGTCCGGCATTGTCGGCATGGAGAGCACGCGCTCGATTTCGCGCAACGGCTTTTCCCAGGTCACCGTCGTCTTCGAAGACAGCGTCGACATCTACTTCGCCCGCCAGCAAGTAGCCGAGCGCCTGACCGCCGCGCGCGAGAGCTTGCCCGAAGGCGTCGAGCCGCAGATGGGACCAATCTCGACGGGGCTGGGCGAAGTCTTGATGTGGACGGTCCGGTACGCCGAAGGCGACGAGCGCCGCACCGGCGCCGATGGCTCGGGTTGGATTAACGCCACCACGTATCGCACGCCGCAGGGCGAGCTGCTGACAGATCCGGTCTCGCAAGCGGCCTATCTGCGTACAGTACAAGACTGGGTCGTGCGCCCGCAAATGCGCGCGGTCGAGGGGGTGGCCGGCATCGACTCGATCGGCGGCTATGAAAAGCAATATGTCGTGGAGCCCGATACTGGCGCCTTGAGCGCCTACGGGATTTCGTTCTCTGAGCTCGCCGAAGCGCTGGAGCGCGCCAACATTTCTGTCGGCGCCAATTTCGTGCAACGCGGCGGCGAAAGCTTCCTTGTGCGCGCCGATGCGCGCATTCGCACGCTCGAAGAAATTTCCGAAGCCGTCGTCGCCACCCGCGACGGCGTGCCGGTCACCGTGCGCGATGTCGCCAACGTGCGCGTCGGCGGCGATCTTCGTACCGGCGCTGCAACCGCCAATGGCCGCGAAGTGGTCATCGGCACGGTGCTGATGATCACCGGCGGCAACAGCCGCACGGTCGCGGCGGCGGCCGCTGAGCGGCTTGAAGAGATCACCGCCACCTTGCCGGCGGGCATCGTGGTGGATGTGGTTTACGACCGCTCCAAGCTCGTCAACGCCACCATCGCCACGGTCGAGCGCAACCTGGCCGAAGGCGCGCTCCTCGTCGCCGCCGTGCTCTTCTTGATGCTGGGCAATGTGCGCGCGGCGATCATCGCCACCTTGATCATCCCCTTCTCGATGCTGATGACCTCGATCGGCATGAATTTCTTCGGCGTCTCCGGCAACCTCATGTCGCTCGGCGCGCTCGACTTCGGCCTCATCGTCGATGGCTCTGTCATCATCATCGAGAACTGCCTGCGCCGGCTAGCGGAGCGGCAGCATCATGAAGGGAGGTTGTTGAGCTTGCAGGAGCGGCTCCACGAGACGCTCGAAGCCAGCCGCGAAATGATCAAGCCGACCATCTTCGGCCAGATCATCATCTTCCTCGTCTTCCTGCCGCTGCTCACCTTTTCGGGGGTCGAGGGCAAGATGTTCTCACCGATGGCGATCACGCTGCTTCTGGCGCTGGGCTCTGCCTTTATCCTCTCGCTCACCTTCGTGCCGGCCATGGTCGCGGTGCTGATCCGCGGCAAGGTCTCGGAAAAGGAAGTCAAGCCGCTTGAGATCGCACGCAAGGCTTACGAGCCGGCGCTCGCATCCTCCATCCGCCGCCCGCTCCCTGTGATCGGCGGCGGCGTTGCGGTGTTCGCGATCGCCGCAGCGCTCTTCTTCACGCTGGGACAAGAATTCATTCCCCAGCTCGACGAGCAGGACTTCGCCGTTCAAGCGGTGCGCATTCCATCGACATCGCTGCAGCAATCGACGGCGATGCAGCAGCGCGTCGAAGAAGCGATCAGCGAGTTTCCAGAAGTGCTCGTCGTCTTCTCCAAGACCGGCACAGCGGAAGTCGCTTCCGATCCGATGCCGGTGAACATCTCCGACTCGTTCGTGATCCTGCGCCCGCGCTCGGAATGGCCCAATCGCGGCGAAACCAAAGCGGAGTTGATGGCGCGGATTGAGGAGCGCATCACCCAGCTCGTCGGCAACGGCTATGAGTTCAGCCAGCCCATCCAAATGCGGTTCAACGAACTCATCGCCGGGGTGCGCGGCGATGTCGCGATCAAGCTCTACGGCGAAGACCTCACGGAAATGAGTCAGGTCGCCGGGCAGATCGCGGCCGTACTGCAATCCATCGATGGCGCAGCGGATGTGAAGGTCGAGCAAACCGGCGGCTTCCCGACGCTCGATGTCGCGTTCGACCGCGACGCCATCGCCCGCTACGGCCTCTCGCTGCAGGAGGTCACCGACACTGTGGCGACCGCAATGGGCGGACGCGAAGCCGGCCTCGTCTTTGAAGGCGACCGCCGCTTCGACGTTGTCGTGCGCCTGCCCGACGCGGTGCGTGACGATCTCGACGCGGTCGGCGCGCTTCCGGTGATGCTGCCCGACGAAGGCGATGGGTTCAGGCAATCGATACCCTTGCGCGAGGTCGCGACCTTTTCGTTCTCCGAGGGCCTAAACCAGGTCAGCCGCGAGAACGGGTCGAGGCGCGTGGTCGTGCAAGCCAACGTGCGCGGCCGCGACCTTGGCTCCTTTGTGACCGAGGCCCAGCGCCGCGTGGGCGAAGAAGTCCAGTTGCCGGTCGGCGCGCGCCTTGAATGGGGCGGCCAATTTCAAAATCTGCAATCGGCCTCGCAACGCATGGCGCTCATCGTGCCGGCCTGCTTCTTGCTGATCTTCGGCATCCTTTACATGGCGCTGGGCAACGTCCGCGCGGCCGCGGCGGTCTATACGGCCGTGCCTCTTGGTCTCGCGGGCGGCGTCTTTACGCTGCTCATTACCGGCATGTCGTTTTCGATTTCGGCGGCGGTGGGCTTCATCTGCTTGGCGGGCGTTGCGGTGCTGAACGGCCTTGTCGTCATGACCGGCATCAACAAGCGCCTCGATCTAGGCTTGCCGCTCGAGGAAGCGATTTATGAAGGCATGCGCGAGAAGTTCCGCGCCGTCTTGATGACCGGCATCGTTCCGGCAATCGGCTTTGTGCCGATGGCGCTTGCCCACGGCACCGGCGCGGAAGTGCAAAAACCGCTCGCCACCGTCGTCATTGGCGGCCTCATCACCGCGACGCTGCTGACGCTCTTTGTGCTGCCGGCGATCTGCAAGCTCATGCTGAAGAGCGGCCACCAGGCCCGTGAGGGCGAGATGCCGACCGTCTATTCGCCGGGCGACGGCGCACCCGCGCAAGCAGAATAAGAAGGGAGACAGAAACCATGCCCATCGACGCACTGCGCGAGGCCCTCCCAGATTTTGCCTGGGACCAAAAGCGCAATCTCGACGCGGTCATCACCGAGACCTTGCTCAGCGATCAACAGAGGTGGGGCTGCCTGCTGGCGTGCGCGTACGCCACCGATAATCCAACGCTGATCAGACACATGGAGAGTACGGCCGGCCCGCTCCTCTCCGACAAAGCGCGCAACGCCGCCAAACTGGCCGCAACCCTCATGGCGATGAACACGGTCTATTACGGCGCGCTCAACCTGCTCGACAACCACGATTATCGCGGCGCGCCCGCCAACCTTTCGATGACGGCGCTCTCTCAAACCGATGTCGACAAGATCGATTTCGAGCTTTGGGCTTTCGCCATATCCGCGATGGCTCAATGCGGGGCCTGCCTCAATGTTCACGAATCTGAGCTGCACAAACGCGGCGTCACGCTTGAGCGTGTCCAAGCGGCGCTGCGCATTGCAGCTAGCGTAAGCGCAATGAACACAGCGCTGCGCATCAAGCAGGCAACGGCGGCGTGAAGCCGGCCAAGGTCAAACTGGAGCTTGCTGCGCTCTTCCGCTCGGAAGACGCAGCCGCCTGCCGCAATTGTGCGATTGAAGTGGCGCGCCGGCTGCAGAAGCAGGCCCCAGTACAGCGCGCCCACGTCGAAGGCGGCACGGAAACGGGGCTCCGCGTTTGCGTGCATTTTGACTCCAGGAAACAGGATAATAAGCGCATCCATGTGCTGGGCGCTCGATTGGCCAATGAGGTCATTCGCCATCGCGAACACATCGCCCTCGATGTCGCCAACGCCATGCACGAGACCAAACGCCTTCGCACCACGACCGGCGTTCTGACGGCAAGCGAACTCAGCCCAACGCGCGTGCTGGTCGACTACGACCCTCGCCTGCTCATGGGCGAGACGCTGGCGAAGTCCGTGCAAGGACGAGCAATCGAAGCAGAAGCAAAGCGGGCCGCCCCCAAGACTGGCCATTCACACGACCATGGCGGCCCGTTCGGCGAGCGCTCTGAGCTCATCTTTGCGCTGGGATCAGGCGTCGCGCTGACGGCCGGCTGGCTCGCGGCGCAAGCCGGCGTGGCGACAGCGCCGCTTGTCTTCTATCTCCTCGCCTACACGCTCGGCGGCTATTACACGGCGCGTGAGGCAATCGATAACGCGCGCCATAAGAAGCTGCGCATCGATAGCCTGATGATCGTGGCCGCGATCGGGGCAGCCGCGCTTGGCGCCTGGGCCGAAGGCGCGCTGCTGCTGTTTCTCTTTAGCCTCGGCCACGCGCTTGAGAACTGGGCTATGGGCCGCGCCAAGCGCGCCATCGAGTCGCTCGCAGAGCTCGCGCCGGAAACTGCGATCGTACGCCGCGGCGACAAGACCGAAGAAGTCGCTGTCGCCGAGCTCAAAGCCGGCGACGTCATTCTGGTTCGCGCCAACGATCGCATTGCCGCCGATGGTTTCGTCATCAAGGGCGAGAGCAGCGTCAATCAGGCGCCGATTACCGGCGAAAGCGCGCCGGTCGACAAGGCGGCGTCGGACGAATTCGCCGACTTCACCAAGACGCCCGACCAGCACCGTGTGTTCGCGGGCACGATCAATGGCGCGGGCGCGCTCGATATCAAGGTGGCGCGGCTTGCCAGCGAGAGCACCCTCTCGCGCGTCGTCACCATGGTGGCCGAAGCTGAAGCGCAGCGTTCGCCGACGCAGGCGTTCACCGACACGTTTGAGCGCATTTTCGTGCCATGCGTGCTTTTGCTCGTCGCCGTGCTTCTCTTCGCATGGGTCGTTGTCGACGAGCCGTTCGCCGCAAGCTTCTACCGCGCCATGGCCGTGCTGGTCGCCGCAAGCCCTTGCGCGCTCGCCATCTCGGTGCCGAGCGCGGTGCTGAGCGGCGTCGCGCGCGCCGCGCGCGGCAGCGTTCTCATCAAAGGAGGCGCGCCGCTCGAAACCCTGGGCCGCGTCAGCGCCATCGCTTTTGACAAGACCGGCACGCTGACCGAAGGCAAGCCTCGGCTGACGGACGTCGTTCCGGCAAGCGGCGTCAGCGAAGCCGAGCTGCTCGCGGTCGCCATCGCCATCGAGCAAGGCAGCGACCATCCCCTGGCGGCGGCTGTGGTGCGCGACGGACGAACAAGGCTTGGAGACACGCCCGCTCCAGCTGCGGAGTCGATCGAGAGCATCACCGGCAAAGGCGTCCAGGGCCGCATCGGCGGTCAGATTGTGCAGATCGGCAAGCCGGGTCTTTTCCAAGACAGCGCAAGCCCGCTCAGCGAAGAAATGAGCCGCGCCGCCGACAATCTTGAGCGCGACGGCCGCACTGTGATGATCGTGCGGCGCGGCGCCAACGACTTGGGCGCTCTTGGCCTCATGGACACCGAACGGGGAGCAGCCAGGCCCGTGCTGCAGCGCCTGCGCCAACTCGGCGTGCAGAGCATGATCATGCTCACCGGCGACAACCAGCGCGTCGCCGATGCGATCGCAACCAAGGTCGGCCTCACCGAAGCGCGCGGGGGCCTTATGCCCGAAGACAAAGTCGCCGCGATCAAGCAGCTTGCGGGCCACAAGGGCGGCGTCGCCATGGTGGGCGATGGCGTCAATGATGCGCCTGCGCTCGCCAATGCATCCGTCGGCATCGCCATGGGCGCGGCCGGTTCCGACATTGCGCTCGAAACCGCCGATATCGCGTTGATGGCCGACGATCTCAATCACCTGCCGTTCGCCGTAGGCCTCAGCCGCCAGACCACACGCATCATCAGCCAAAATCTCTGGGCGAGCCTTGGCGTCGTCGCGGTGCTGATCCCGTCTACCATCTTCGGCTTGAAGATCGGCGCGGCGATCATCTTCCACGAAGGATCGACCTTGCTCGTGGTCGCCAACGCCTTGCGGCTGCTCGCCTACAAGGCGCCTGAAATCGCAACGGCGTCCACGCCAAGCCAAGCGGAGATTGCCGCCGAGTCTCTGATCACCATGCGGGACACCGAATCATGAGCGATCCAATTGCCGAACAGGCCTCCTATTGGGATGCATGGAACGCGGAGAACCGCGAGCATGCGCAGTCAGACATTTCGCACGACCAGAAAGAGGCCGCTCTCGGCTGGCTGAGCGCAACCGGCCGGTTCGATCTCGACATCCTCGAAGTCGGCTGCGGCGCGGGTTGGCTTTGCCCCTGGCTCAAGCCCTATGGCCGCGTAACCGCTACGGATCTGTCGCCGGATGTGCTGAGGCGCGCCGCCGAGCGCATAGCCGGCGTCGAGTTCATCAACGGCGACTTCATGACGCTCGATTTTCCCGAGCATGGCTTCGACGTGGTGGTGACGCTCGAAGTCTTGTCTCATGTCGGCGATCAACCGGCCTTTATCGCCAAGATCGCGCGCCTGCTGCGCCGCGGAGGCGTGCTCATTTTGGCGACGCAGAACCGCCCGGTGCTTGAGCGGCACAATAAGGTTGCGCCGACCCAGGCCGGACATCTCAGGCGCTGGTTCGACCGCAACGAATTGAGTGAACTGCTAGCGCCACACTTCACCGTCGAAGCGATGCGCACGATGACGCCGATCGCCAACAAGGGCCCGATGCGCCTTATCGCCGGCCGCTGGGGACGGCGCGTGATGCGCGCGCTGTCCGGGCGAAGATTGGAAACCACCCTGGGTTCGGCGGGATTCGGCTGGACGCTGATGACGCTGGCGCGCAAGGCATGACGGGCGAGCCTTCACCGGCGCGTCAGCGGCGCATACTCGGGCTGACTTTCGGCTTGAACGTGCTGCTTGCCGCAGGTCTAGCCGTTGGCGGCTGGACCGCGGACTCAAGCAGCCTCCTCGCCAACGCACTCGACAATGCCTCCGACAGTGTCGTCTATGCCCTAAGCCTGTTCGCCGTCGGCGCAGGCGCGCGCTGGAAGCGCGCCGCCGCGACCGTTTCAGGAGCGCTGCTCATCGTCTTCGCCATCGGCGTGTTGGGCGATACGGCCCGGCGCTACATATTCGGTTCCGAGCCGATCGGCGCCACGATGATGACGCTGGCGATCGTTGCAGCGATCATAAATCTCGTCTGCCTGCGGCTCATGCAGTCGCTGAAAACATCCG
The DNA here is from genome assembly GCA_964446305.1 of uncultured Terricaulis sp. Taxonomy (GTDB): domain Bacteria; phylum Pseudomonadota; class Alphaproteobacteria; order Caulobacterales; family Aquidulcibacteraceae; genus Vitreimonas. Next base: position 15,608 of record CAYUOC010000067.1, read on the forward strand.
ACGCCAACATTAAGGCGGCGCGCACTTTCAGCTTCAATGATTTTATCGGCAATGGCGGCATCTTGCTTGCCGGCGCGGCGGTGGCGTGGACTGGCCAACAATGGCCCGATCTGGTCGTCGGCGCCGCGGTCGCCGCCATTTCACTCAAGGGCGGCGTCGCCATTCTGCGCGACGCCAGCGATCACGGAGGGCAATAAGAGAATGGATTCTACACGGCCTCCCACGCTGTCTCGACGCGTGATCTTGTTCGCAACAGCAACAGCGCTGGCGTCTGGACCAGCGGCCGCACAGCAAGCTTATGCGGCGGAAGTCTATCGCGACCCCCATTGCGGCTGCTGCCTTGCTTGGGTCGAGCACTTGCGCGCCAGCGGCGCCTTTGCGGTCCAGGTGACGGAAACGAACGACATGGCGGGTGCTAAGCAAAGGCTTGGCGTGCCGCAGGCATTGGCGTCGTGTCACACAATGTCGGTGGCGGGCTTTGCGATTGAAGGTCATGTGCCGGCCCGCGACATCATTCGCTTGATTGAACAGCGCCCCGCAGGCGTGAGCGGGCTGGCGGTTCCAGGAATGCCGGCGGGCTCGCCCGGCATGGAGCGCAGCGACGGCCGGCGCGATGCATTCGAAGTCATCGCGTTTGGAGATGGGGGGACGACGCGCGTCTTTGCCCGTTACGCAGCGCGTTAAGGTCAACCAAGGAGAAGACGATATGAAGCGTTTGATGATTGCGCTCGCGCTTGCATTGGCCCCGGCCACGGCGCTTGCCCAAGAGACGCACGGCGACAACGCTGAAGTGGTCTCAGCGCCCGCCGACGACGCGGTGCTTGCGGCCGCGCCCTCAAACATCTCGCTCACCTTCGAGCACGCCGTGATCTTGACCCAGGTGCAGGTGCATGGCCCAGGCCACACCCCCATTCCGGTGAGCCACACCGCGCCAACTTCGCCGCAGGCCGCTTATGTCATTGCCCTCCCCGCGCTGGCATCGGGCGCTTATGAGGTGCACTGGAACGCAACTGGCGACGGCCACGCCATGGAAGGCGCGCTTCACTTTACGGTGCAATAGCCCCGCGCGCATCCGCCGGCGAGCGCCGGCGGATGCGGTCTCGGCCGCAGAACAGGCTCAATATTCGCTCGGCAGGAAGATCACATCGTTCTGAAGCCAGAGCGTAATTTCAGGCAGCGGAAAATCCGTGAACGCGATGGCTTGGCTGGCGACCAAACCATGATCGGCGTCCTCGCAGGTCAGCACAGCGCTGCGATCTTGCGCCACACGAAGCGTCCAAACCTGGAATGGCTCACTTCGCACGCGGGCGTCGTGCTGGTGTGAGACGATCGCGTCGAGCAGCCAATAGGCGCCGCCGGCTTCGGCGACGTATTGAGCGCCGTCCGTGTAGGTGATCGAGGGATAGAGCGGATGGCGATACCAGCATGCGCTGCCGGTGAAGTGCGCCAGATCGCTGGCGCGGAGCGTCGGCGAAGACATGTCGTGTCTCCCAATTGAATTGGAGATGAACAGAGCTGAGCGACGCCGCTTCCAAATCTCGGAAGCGGCGTCTCGCGGTTAGGCGGCCGCAGCAGCGCTGCTCTTGCCGAGCGATTTGATCGCGCCTTCGCCTGGATCGATTGCGACGAACACCTTGCCGGTCCAGCGGCCGGTGCCTTTATCCTTCCACCGGTCGTGGCGGAGCTTGCCGCTCACTTCGGCGGTCACGCCTTTTGTCATCGCCTTGGCGGCGCTGGCGGCCTTGCCGTCATTGATCTCGACGGTGAAGCGATCGGTGCGGTGCTCGTCTTTGACTTCAAGCCAGAGCGAGACGATTTCGATTGTGCCGCCCTTTTGCTCGAACGAGCGGATCTTGGGATCGTCGACGAGCGTGCCGGTGATGGTGACGCGGTTGGTCATGGAAGCATCCTCGATAAGCGTTTCCCGGTTGATCGGGGCCGCGGGCCTCGCCCGCGACGGCGCATATCGAGCCCGGCCATGAGGCGGCGCGGGCAAGGTGAAAATGGTGGGGCCCGCGTCGTGAGCGGCACGCACACGACCGAAGCCCGCGTCAGCGGGGCGGGGAAACGATTTTCGCCTTGCCGGCGGCGACGGCCGGGCGTCACTGGCGACGGCGTGGGCGAGGCTTGCGGCCGATCGGGTGGCGGAAAGTGAGCGAGGATGCTTTTGCGCCAGAGGAGCGTTTACGAACGAGGCGCTTGTGCACGCGCCCAATCGTTCCAGTCGTTGAAGCCTTGCGGCGCTGCTTCGATCTCGACGATCGTCGAACTCACCATCCGAGCACGCAACGATTGAGCAGCGCGCATCCCGGCTTCGTCATTGTCGGCTGCGATGATGAGCCGTCGCAGCGGTAAAGAAATGACGAGGCGCGCGAGATTGTCGGCACTGAGTGCAGCCCAAGCTGGAACGCCAAAGACATCGGACGCGGTCAGCATGGTCTCAATGCCCTCGCCAATCACGAGTTCGTCCTGCGCGTCTGCCAGACGCACCGTGCCACCCATCAATTTGCCGATGACGCGTCTGGGCGTTGCCACCGCGGCCTTCGCCGTCCCGTGCGCACTCAGCAAAGTCACCTGTACGCCCTGAAGCGCACCGTGCGCATCGCTGATCGCTGCGACCAGAGCTGGCCGCTTGGCGCGATCGTCAAGGCTCGTCATGCGCCCGTGAAAGCGAAGCGCCTGACTGCCCCACAAACCTGCCGGAACAGCGCGTCTGCGCAGATAGGCTTCCGCCACCGAGTGCTTCAGCGGGCCACTTTCTTCCCAGAGCCGACCCGCACGTGCGACGCGCTCCTCATCAAGCGGCTGCGCCACGACCAGAGACGGCGACAGACGAGCATCTCGTTTCTCGCCACGCGGCTCATCATCCAGCAGGCCAAGGTCGGTCAACGCGCGGCGGACGTCGCGCCAATCGTCTTTTGGGCTAAAGCAATGGATGAGAATGCGCCCCTCCTCCGTCAGGCGCAGCGAGACAGAGCGGTCCTTGTGGCTGTGATTGGGCCCGGGGATGAGCGCACGCGTACCGCCATCGAGCAGAATACCGCCGCAGGCCGAGACGATGCGCTCAAGCCGCGACATGCGCGGTCTCCTCCTCCGCGAAAGGTGAAGGGCTCTTCGCCAGCAGCCAGTCGACCGCCACCTGCGCCTGCGCTGCAGCGGTCAAGAACGCGCGTTTGTCGTCGCCCAAGAGCTTCATCCAGTGACCAATATAGGAAGCGTGGTCGTGGATGTGCTGGGGCGGCAGACGAAGGTAGGCGCCAAGAATGCTGGCGCCGATTTCAGCCGTATATCCTGACAGTCCAGCTGGAGTCGGAACGATTTCCACAGTTTTGCGGGCCATC
>CAYUOC010000068.1:0-11609 GCA_964446305.1 uncultured Terricaulis sp.
GCGCCAGAACCGAACGCCGTTGAAAGCGCGGCCGCAGCCGCAAAGCCGACAAATCGACGACGACTGGAAATGTGCATGGCGCCCTCCCGCACCACACGCTAACAAGGGGACGTGGCGCCCGCAAGCGTCCGCCGTTTAGTCGAGCAGCGCCGCGCGCACGGGCTCGATCCATGCACGCGCGTCCCGATCCCAAACCGGAAACGCGCCCGCGAAATCCCAGACGCACCAGCCCATGCCTTCCGCTTCGCAGGCTTCGCGCACTGTGCGTGTCCAAGTTGCGCGCTGCGCGATCGGGACCATGCGGTTCACGCCGAACTCTCCGAGTTGCATCATCGCGCCGTTGCGCCGGCCCCATGAAGCTGCGGCGGCGATGTGCTCGCGCACCTGACGCTGATCCGCCGCGTCGCCCCATTCGCGGTCATAACGCGGCGCTTCGGCGCCAAGCCATTCCGCGTTGTGGTGTGTGAATGGGTGCGGTTCGTAATAGTGGACCGTTACAGCAGGCGGGCGCTCCAACGGTCGCGGTGGCGTCCACCCCGTTAGCGCGTTGATGTTGTTCCAGTTCGGGGGTCCGTGAACGACGATGCGCGAGGTATTGGCGGCATAGCTTGCCGAGTCCGCGTGGTTCTGCAACGGCTGCAGATTGGCGGCGCTCATCGCGTCGCCGTTAGGCTCGTTCATCGGCTCAAACAAGAGCTTATCTGCCGGCGCTTCTTTGAAGCGCTCGCAAATATCGGTCCACATACGCATCGCCCGTTCAAGCTGCGCCTCGTGGTTGTCGTAGAGAGCTTGGTAGTGATGCCCGTCGAGTTGCACGATCAGGCCGCGCGCCATCGCAGTGTCCACCACATGGCCGACGCGTTCGAAGAAGCCGGGCTCAATCTTTCCCCGCGCATCGGCGTGAGCATCCCAACGCACCGGCAGCCGCACGCCATCGAACCCAGCATCCGCGATCGCGGCCAAGTGGCCGTCCTCGATCCGGTAGCCCCAATCACCCTCGTTCGGCGCCTCCAGCGCGTTCCCGAGATTGACGCCACGTCGCATCGGAAAGGGGGTCGCCGGCGCCTGGCTCTCAGCGGGTTGCGAACACGCGGCGAGGGCGGCGGCGCCGAGGAGCACATCTCTACGATTCATGGGTGGAGCTTACCCCGGTGACGAACCGGGGAAACCCCGCTAACAGGGCCCCAATGTTCGACAAAATCCTGATTGCCAACCGCGGCGAAGTCGCCGTCCGCATCATCCGCACCGCGCGCCGCCTCGGCATCAAGACGGCCATCGTCTATTCCGAGGCCGACGCCGATAGCCTCGCCGTCGATATGGCGGATGAGGCTGTCTTCATCGGCCCGCCGCCCGCGGCGCAATCTTATCTCGTCATCGACAAGATCGTCGCCGCCGCGAAGCAAACCGGTTCGCAAGCCATCCACCCAGGCTTCGGCTTCCTCTCCGAGAAAGCCGAGTTCGCTGATCGGCTGCAAGCCGAGAAGCTCGTCTTCATCGGCCCCAATGCGCACGCCATCCGCGCCATGGGCGACAAGATCGAGTCCAAGAAGTCCGCCGCCGAAGCTGGCGTCTCCTGCGTGCCAGGTTTCATCGGCGAGATCGAGGGCGTCGAGCACGCCGTGCAAATATCCGAAGACATCGGCTATCCGGTGATGATCAAAGCGAGCGCCGGCGGCGGCGGCAAAGGCATCCGCGTCGCCTACAATCGCAAGGAGGTGGAAGAGGGCTTCCCGGCCGTGCGCGCCGAAGCCAAAGGCGCTTTCGGCGACGACCGCATCTTCATCGAGAAGTTCGTCACCGCGCCGCGCCACATCGAAATCCAAGTGATGGGCGATAAGCACGGCAACGTCGTGCATTTGTTCGAGCGCGAATGCTCGATCCAGCGCCGGAACCAGAAGGTCATCGAAGAAGCGCCGTCGCCACTGCTCGACGATAAAACCCGCATGGCCATGGGCGAACAAGCCTGCGCCCTCGCGCGCGCCGTGAATTACGATAGCGCCGGCACCGTCGAGTTCGTCGCCTCGGGCGCCGACAAGAGCTTCTACTTCCTTGAGATGAACACCCGTCTCCAGGTCGAGCACCCGGTCTCTGAAATGATCACCGGCCTCGATCTCGTCGAGCAGATGATCCGCGTCGCCGCCGGCGAGCCGCTGAAGTTCAAGCAGAAGGATCTGAAGATCAAAGGCTGGGCGATCGAGAGCCGCATCTACGCCGAAGACCCGTACCGTAATTTCTTGCCATCGATCGGCCGCCTTCGCGCCTACCAAGCGCCCGCCGAAGGCAAAACCGGCGACGTCACGCTCCGCAACGAAACCGGCGTCCGCGAGGGCGACGAGATTTCGATGTTCTACGATCCAATGATCGCCAAGCTCATCACCCATGCGCCCACGCGCATCGCGGCGATCGACGCGCAAGCCGCCGCGCTCGACAATTTCCTGATCGATGGCATCGCCGACAACATCCCATTCCTCGGCGCGGTGATGGAGGAGAAGGATTTTCGCAAAGGCGATTTCACCACCGCCTACATCAAGCAGCATTTCCCCGAAGGCTTCGAAGGCGTGCCGCCGACGAGCGAGCAAGAAAAGCTCCTCATCGCCGTCGCCGCCCTCGCGCGCTCTTTCACCGCTCGCCGCGCCCGCGACATAAGCGGCGGCCTCAACGGCGGCGCGAAGTCCTGGCAGCGCGATTGGACCGTCATCCTCAATGGCGCCCACCACCTCACCAATGTCGATCTAGACGACGGCGGTGCCAGCGTCACCATCAACGGCAAATCCTATCGCGTCGACACCGCCGCGCGCCCAGGCGTGCGCATCATCAGCGGCAAGTTCGAAGGCAAGCCGTTCTCAGTGAAGATCAAAACAGCGCCTGGCGGCTACACGCTGCGCCACCGCGGCGTCACCGTGCTCGCCCAAGTCGCCAGCCCGCGCGGCGCCGAACTGCTGAAGAAAATTCCCGAGAAGCAAAAGGCCGACACCTCAAAGCTCATCGTCTCGCCCATGCCCGGCCTCGTGATCTCCATCGACGTAAAGCCCGGCCAGGAAGTGAAGTCAGGCGAGGGCGTCGCCGTCGTCGAAGCCATGAAGATGCAAAACATCATCCGCGCCGAACGCGACGGCGTGATCGCCAAAGTCAACACGGCCGCCGGCGCCAGCGTGGCGGCGGATGAGGTGATGATTGAGCTGGTCTAGTGCCGCGACGTCACTTGACTTGCCTCAATAGCCGATCGCCCCGCTAGGTGAGCATGCTCACTGGAGCACCCTCATGAGCGAGCACTTCGACGTCTTGATCGCCGGCGCCGGTATTTCCGGTATTGGCTCGGCTTATCATCTGAAGCAGCAATGCCCGGAGAAGTCCTTCGTTGTTCTCGAAGCTCTCGAAAGCTTCGGCGGCACGTGGCTCATGCACACCTACCCCGGCATCCGCTCCGACAGCGACCTGCACACATTCGGCTATCGTTTCAAACCTTGGATCGGTCCGCCGATCGCCAGCGCGGCAGAAATTCTCGACTATATGGGAGATGTGATCGAAGAGAACGATCTCGCCCCGCGCATCCGCTACCAGCATAAAATTACATCGGCGTCGTTCTCACGCGAGACCAATCTCTGGACCGTGGAGGCCGAGCGCGCAGACACCGGCGAGCGTCGCGTCTTTACCTGCAACTTTCTCTGGATGTGCCAAGGCTATTACGAGCACGCGCAGGGCTACACGCCCGCCTGGCCGGGCATGAAGGATTACGAGGGCCAGATCGTTCACCCACAAACTTGGCCGAAAGACCTCGAACTCAACGGCAAGGATGTCCTCGTCATTGGCTCAGGCGCTACCACTGCGACTGTCGTGCCAGCCATCGCGAACGATTGCAGGCACGTCACCGTGCTCCAACGTTCGCCGACCTATTTCATACCGGGACGCAACATCAACGAACTGGTCGAGATGCTGCGCACGATCGGTGTCGACGAAATGACGATCCATGACATCGCGCGAAAGAAGATTCTTTACGACCAGGATCAATTCACGAAGCGCTCGTTTGAAGATCCAGAGCCGCTACGCCAAGAATTGCTCGCTGGCGTGCGCATGTTTCTCGGTCCTGACTACGACATGACGCATTTCACGCCGCGCTATCGTCCATGGCGACAGCGTATTGCGTTTGTCCCAGATGGCGATCTTTTCCAAGGCATCGCGGCGGGCAAGGCGACCATGGTGACCGACGAGATTGACCATTTCACGCAGAAGGGCGTTCTGCTCAGATCAGGCGAGGAGTTGAAGGCCGACGTGATCGTGACGGCCACCGGTTTCAACTTGAGCGTCCTCGGCGGGATTCCATTCACGGTCGACGGCGAGGCGGTCGATTTCTCAAAGACCGTCACCTATCGCGGCATGATGTTCACCGGCGTGCCGAATATGGTTTGGGTGTTTGGCTACTTCCGCGCCAGTTGGACCTTGCGTGTCGACTTGCTTGGCGATTTTGTCTGCCGCTTGCTGAAGCGCATGGATGCGACGGGCACCCGCCGCGTCGAGGTGTCGATTCCCGAGACGGACAAGGATATGGAAATCCTGCCGTGGATTGATCCCGATAATTTCAACCCTGGTTACCTGATGCGCCGCATCGATCTGTTGCCCAAGCGCGGTTCGAAATATGAGTGGCAGCACACGCAAGACTATTGGCGCGAGAAGGATGAATTCCCAGCCATTGATCTCGGCGGTGAAGAATTCCGCTACGGGTGATGTGGGTGTCGCATAGTTAGGTGCGCTTTGCTTTCATCTCCGCCGCATCCGGCGCTGACAAGAACCGCAAGCGATCCTGCGCCGAAACGGCTTCGGCCTGCTGCCGCCTTCGCCGGTCAAGCCCGCGGCTTTTCCGCCATCATCGTCACGCCCAACAGCGCCCGCGCCACTTTGCTGCGGCAGATTTTCGTATGCAGTCGGCGCGGCGTCAGGCTGAACAGACCTTCGATCCATTCGCCCGCGAATTGCGGCAGCGTGAACGCCCGGTACGCACGCGGCGCAATCCAGATGCTCGTGCGGCCGAAGCCCGCCTTGCGCATCAGCGCGCGCAGCTCCTTGTAGGAATATTCCTTCAAATGCATGCCCTGGGCGACGTCGGAAAAGAACATCGAGACGTCATGTGGCCCTGAGTAGCGGCTGGGCGTCCGGCAGAGATAGCGCCCGCCCGGCTTCAGCACGCGCAACACTTCCTGCATCTGCTCGAACGCATCGTCCGGGTGCAGGTGCTCCATCAGCTGGTTCGAGTACACGAACGAGACGCTCTCGCTCGGCAGTGGCAGCGTTACGCCCTTGGTCAGCAGAAACTCGAAATTCGCCGGCGCATCCCGCGGCGCCAGCGCATCGCTGACCTCGATCACGATTGCCTTCGCCACATGCGGCGCAACACCGAGCGTCACCGCCCCATCGCCGCCGCCGAGTTCGACGAAGACATCGTCCGGCTTCAGTTCGCGCGCCAGCATCCCGGCTTGCCGCTTGGCGTAACCCGCCATTTCGCCGGCTTTGTCCTTGGGCAGCGTTTTGCGCGGATGATCGGGTAGGCCGTCAAGCAAACGCGTGTAGGCGGTCTGATAAAGCCCCGCGTCGCGCTCCGTCTTGTTGGAGTTACGAAGTTCGTCGGCGAGTTGGCGCTCGAGCGTATAGTGCGCGATGATCCGGTCCGGCGTCCGGCGGGCGCGATAATGCGCCTCGATCGCTTTGTAATCCTGACGAAGTTCCATGTTAACCGCCCGCGCTTCTGCGTGCTCCTCGCTCGCAAGCACTGCGCCAAAGGCGTGACACGTCAATAAAACTCGACCGAGGAAAGCGCTCTTTCACCCAACAGGCGAAAAACGCGGCCGGTCATTAACGGCTAACGGCGCTTGGCCTTCATCACCGCTGCGTCCAACGCCGAGAGGAAGCGCGAGCGATCCTGCGCTGAGAACGGTTTCGGGCCACCGCCGCCTTCACCGAACGAACGCAGATGCTCCATCAATTCGCGCTGCGCCAGCGCCGCGCCGATCGAGCTTTCGGTAAACGCCTTGCCGGTCGCGCCGAGCGCCGCCCCGCCGGCCTTCAGCGTTCGGCTCGCCAGCGGGATATCGTTGGTCACCACGATGTCGCCGGGCTTCACGCGCTCGGCGATCCAATCGTCCGCCACGTCCGGCCCGGCATCGACCACGTTCAACGTCACATCCGGCGGCACGCGCATGAACACATTCGCCACCACCTGCACCGGACACCCCGTCCGCCGCGCCACGCGATAAATCTCTTCCTTCACGGGGCAGGCATCGGCATCGACGAAAATTGTCGGCGCGCTCAATACGCGCACCGCGTCGGCCGCACCATGCAGTCCTGGCACGCGCGGTTCTCCCAGCCAGCGCCGTTCCGGCTCAACGCCGCCGCCAGCCACTCCGCCAGCGGCGCGCCGCCGCTCTGCTCGGTGTAGAAGCGCGGGGTACGCAGGATCGAGTGCGTTTCGCCCGAGGCCAGATAGGAGCGGAAGTTGCCTGCGTGCTGACGCTCTTCCAGCCCGGTCACCATTTCGCTCGTCCACGCCATGCACGCGTTCTCCGCGCCCATGAGCGCGTAGAAGCTCGATTGCGTGATGTCGTGGGCGGTCGTGTACTGCGCGAAGCGGTCGCGCGGATAGCGCGCCGCCAGCCGCGCCACGACATCCGTATCCGGCGTCATGTGCGTGTTGCGCGAGAACACTTCGCGCGGCAACGCAAAGCGCCAACTCGTATTGCGTTGATCCAGAAACGCTTGCGTCATCACGCCCTGGCCGGCATCGCCCAGCATAAGCGCCTGGCCGCGCGGGAAGGCGGCGCGAATGCGCGGATAGTGCGTGGAGGCGCCATAAGCGCCCGCGCTCGATCCCGCGACCAGAATTCGTTCTGGCTGCGGGAAGTTGTCCTTCATCCAGTTGAGCACAACGCGGAAATTATCCGCGCCGCGATGTTCGATCTGATAGGGCTCGCCGGTGTCGGGATCGGTGTACGTCGCCGTGTTCGAACCTGAATGCACATCGCCCGTGCAATAGGGCACATAAACGAAACTCCAATCGCGCACCGGATTGCGTGGATTGCTGAGATCGAAAATGCCGTTGAATCGGTCCGGGGTGTCGGTGGGGATCAGCTCAGCTTTGTAGAAGCCGTCATCGTCGCGTTCCGCTTCGCGCCGCCGCGGGATCGCGCAGGTGATGTCATCCCAGCAGGCGCCGCCGCCGTCGAAGAACACAACCAAGCCGTCCGCCGTGCCGCGCCGAAACCAGAAGCGATAGGCTGGATCCGTCCCCGCCGCTTCCGAGCACGTCGCTTCGTAGAGCCGGCCATCAAGCCGCGTCGGTGGCGGGGTCACTTGCACCCAACCGGTGGCTTGCGCGGTTTCCGCCGGCGCATCGGCGCGCGCGGCCGTGCAGCCGCCGAGCGCCAGCGCCGCCACAACCACCCAAGCCTTAAAGTCCGCCATTACCACTCCCCGCAGCCCGCAACGCTAACTGCCATAAAAGCCGCCCGCCAAGGCATGAGCGGCGCGTAAATGCGGAGATTTGATGATCCCTAAGCCCACAGTCCGGACATGCGAAAGGCCAGGGCGGGAGGGGCCCTGGCCTTTGCTTGAAGCGTGACGCCCGGCTTAGCCGGCCGAGCGGCGCCTGGTTGCGTAATCGATGATCGCCAGCAGCAGGAAGGCCACGCCAACCGAGCCCAGGATAACGGCCGGGATCCACATGCCATGGCGCGCGTCGCCGCCCGGATCGAAGCCATCCATGATATAGCCTGCCGCGATAAAGCCGCCGGTCAAGGCCAGAAGGATCACCGCGTTGCCCAAGCTTTTGCGGGCGCGATCGCCTTCATCGAGCATGTTCTGCGTGAGTTGCTGCACCAGCGCCGGATCGAGGTTCTGGCCGCGCGAGAGCGCGTTGGAAACGAGGTCGTGCGCCGAGCGCTTGGTGCGCTCCTTGGCGAGGGTCGGGACGAGGATGATAGCCGCGAGAAATCCAAAAAATACAAAGGGAACAAAGATGTCGGCGTCCATTGTCAGCTCCATAGCCTAGGGACGTTTGCCCTATTGCTGACACAGATGCGGGCCCCTCAGGCTTTGGACGCACGCTTTGTCGAAAAAGCTTCAGCTGGCCGGCCCGGCGTCGATCCAGAGCGTAAACGTCGAACCGCGGCCTGGCGTGCTTTCGCACCGCACGTCGCCGCCCATGAGCCGCGCCAGCCGGCGCACCAGCGTCAATCCAAGCCCCGTGCCTTCGGCCCGCCGCGCCGTGCCGCTGTCGCCCTGCACGAACGGCTCGAAGATGCGCGCTTGCTCATCGCTTGCGATGCCGGGGCCGGTGTCGCTGACGCTAAACACCAAGCGCTCGTGCGATCCAAACGCTTCACGCCGTGCGCCGATGCGGATTTCGCCATCGCGCGTGAACTTCGCCGCGTTTGAGATAAGCTGCATCAAGCTCTGATGCAGCCGCATGTGATCGATCTCGGCCTCACCGAGGTCCTCGACGCTCGTGACAATGAGCTTGTTGTTGCCCGCCATCGCAAGCGGCGTCGCCGCTTCCCGCAATTGCTGCAGCACCGCCGACACCAAGCCGCGCTCGCGCCGTAGTTCGATCTGCCCGGTTTCAAGCTTTGAAAGATCGAGGATCGTATCGATCACGCCCAAGAGTTGGCGCGCCGAAGACCTGATCTTCGTCGCGTCCTCGGCGATCGGGCCCTTCTCGGCCTCTTCCTCGATAAGCTCCGCATAGCCAATGACGGCGTTGAGCGGTGTGCGCAACTCATGGCTCATCGTCGCCAGAAACTGCGACTTCGCCGTATTCGCCTGTTCAGCCGAAGCGCGCGCCGTCGCGTGTCTTGCGAGATTGCCGAGTAGCACTTGGCGATCGAGGCCGAACATGCACGCCGCCAGCATCAACGCGCCCAGCGTCGAAACGCCGATGCCCGCTTCCAAGCTCAAACCGCCCGTCACCAACGGCGCGCTCAACGCCATCACCACCAGCGGCCCCGCGCACGAGAGCAACAGCCACCGGTTGGCGGAGAAATAGACAAACAAGTGATTGGCTGAGCCGCAAATCCATGCCGTTGCGAGCACCATGCCGACGGGCACGCCTGTCGCCCATACGGCTACCGGGTAGGCGGTATAGACAACTGCGCCGACGAAATTGATCGCCGCCAGCCAGCCGAAACCCGCTTGCTCCGAACGCTTTGCCGCCGGCAAGGCGAGCCTGTCTTCAAGAAACGGCCGCACCGCGACTTCCCACGCTGCGATGAAGCCGAACCAGGCCGCTGCTTGCCATGCCGGCATCATGCCGAGCGAAAGCAGCGCCATTACGCCGGTGAACCCCGTGCGCGACCATGTCGCCGCGCGCACGTTCGCGACGACCTCCCCAACGCTCTGGCTGCTGCCCCAGGCCTGTGCCCGGATCGTGTCGGGAAGCGAATCAATAGTCATAGCGCGACGTTAGACGCTGTGATCTCGTAACGCGCGGTAAGCGCAGTGTGATGGCAGCGCAAAGAGAAAGGCGCGCTTGCGAGGCGCGCCTTCAGGTCTGTGCACTCAAGGAGGGTAGGTGATCCGCGCTAAGCGCGAACCGCGATGCGATCCGCCGGCGCGCGCATCTGCGGCTGAGCCGTCTGCTGATGGCGCTTGAGAAGGTCGAGAGCGTCATAGCGCGCGAACCATTCCTGCGCGCTGATGCGCTTGGCGGTTCTGTCGGCTGGCTGCGCTTTCATCTCGTCTCTCCGTCGTCTTGCTACGGAGATGTCAGCGGATGTGAGTTTGGATGCAATTATCTCAGGCGGCCTATGCCGGTGGCGGCGCTTGTTCCGTTGCGCCGAACACCCGTTCGAACGAAGCACGCAGCGCCGCATCCGCATCGCTCATCGTCACCGGCAGCCCAAGATCAACCAGGCTTGTCACGCCAAATTGCGGCGCTGAAATCCCGCACGGCGTGATGCCTGAGAAGTGTTCCAAATCGGGTTCGACGTTGAACGCGATGCCGTGAAAACTAACCCATTTCCGCAAACGCACGCCGATCGCGGCGATCTTGTCCTCACGCGCCCAGCCCGGCCCTTTGCGTTCCACCCAAACACCGACGCGCCCGTCACGAATTTCGCCCTTCACGTTGAAGTCGGCCAACGCGCCGATAATCCACGTCTCCAGATCCTTCACGAACTTCGTCACGTCACGCCCGCGTTCGCGCAGATCGAGCATCACATACGCCACCCGCTGCCCGGGCCCGTGATAGGTGAACTGCCCGCCGCGTCCGGTGCGAAACACCGGAAACCGGTCCGGCGCCAGCAGATCGCCGTCCTTAGCGCTGACGCCCGCCGTGTAGAGCGGCGGATGTTCCAGCAGCCAAACGAGCTCGCTGGCCTCGCCCGCCGCGATCGCCGTCGCGCGCGCCTCCATCGCCGCCACCGCGGTTTCGTAGTCCGTCAGCCCTGGTGAGACAGCCCAGCCGATCATTCGTTCACACGCTCGCAACCCTTTCAGGTTCGACTAGAGCAGAATCAAATGGGGTCGTCGCGTGTCCGGTAAAAGCCAAGTCCATCATGTCGATGTCGAACTGAGCGTCGTGCTCGGCCGCTGCTCGATGCCGATGCAGCAGCTCCTGCGCATGGGCCGGGGTGCGGTGATTCCGCTCGATACCAAAGAGACAGACGAGCTCTGGATTCTCGCGGCGGGACACCCGATCGCCCGGGGCGAGATCACCATTCAGGGCGACCGTCTCTGCATCACGGTAACCGAGCCAGCCGACGTGCACGAATTCCACGCCGCTGCCTAACGTCCCCTCTGTTTTGGGGTAGACGGAATCTTGTCGGATCGTTCATGTTGGGCTCAGGCGCGGGACGCCAAGATGCATTCGCGCGCCAGAGCCCGGCGCGCCACTGACGGGGAATATCATGACTAAGAAGTCGCGTATCGTAGCCGCCCTCGCGGCGGCAGCAGTCGTTCTGAGCGCGGGCGTCGCGGCCGCGCAAAACTGGCAAGGCACGCCCACCTATGGCTCGGTTCGCCTGTCCCCGGGCTTCACGCCCGACCCGTATGAGGTGGCGCTCGTCGCGGGCGGCCCGATCAACGCGCGCCAAGCCCTCGGCAATGCTTGCCCTGGCTTCATCGCCGACAATCCGGACTTCGATCTCTATTGGGGCGCCGGCAGCAGCGGCCTGCCGCTCGTGATCTCCGCCGACTCCTCCACCGACACCACGCTCGTCGTTCGCACGCCGAGCGGCCAGTGGCTTTGTGAAGACGATGGCGGCTTCAACGGCATGAACCCGGGCATGCGCATCGATAACGCCCAGGCCGGCCTCTATGACATCTGGGTCGGCACCTATAGCGGCGGCACCGCTCGCGCCACGCTGCGGATCTCGGAGCTGACCAGCCACTAAGCTGTCGCTCCTCATCTGGATGCTCAAAGGCCGGAGGCGACTCCGGCCTTTGTTGTGTCTGGAGCCCCGCGGCGGGTCTTGTCCCGCCGGGGCGGCTCTGCTACCCCCGCGCCCTTACCAAGCAGGGGCCCCCGGGGCCTTGGCAAATGCGCTCGTGGCGGAATTGGTAGACGCACTGCCTTGAGGTGGCAGCGAGTAACATCGTGGAGGTTCGAGTCCTCTCGAGCGCACCAT
>CAYUOC010000068.1:11709-18540 GCA_964446305.1 uncultured Terricaulis sp.
ACGAAAAAGAGGCCCCCGTTGCCGGGAACCTCTTTCCCTTCCGTCCTTGCCGCTTGCGCGGTTCGTTCAGAAGTTAGGATTGAACACCTGAGCGACGCGTTCGTTCCACGCGCATCTCAGAATTTTTCGCCGACCCATTCTTCGCTCTTGGCCCAAAGCGCCTTGGCGCGTTCGCCATCGAGCGCGTAGGGGCGGACGCCGCGGCTGAGATCGAGCCCGCCCGTTTGCGTGATCTCGGCCACCTGGCAGTCTTCGCAATACTTCCCGCCAACTTCGTCAGCGCCGGCCACAACGCCCGCCCAAACCGAAGTCGCCGCGCCCTCCGGCACGGACTTGAACTCGTACTTCTCCTTGCCCGCCGCGACGGCTTGCTTGTTGAGATGATCGAGCATCGCTTCGATCGCGCCGTCCGGCATATGGCGGCCAAGCTCGGTCTGAATGCCGCCCGGGTGCACCGCAACGCCGCGAATGCCGCGATCGCGCCAGCGCCGGTCGAATTCCACCGCGAACAGCACGTTCGCGGTCTTCGCGCGGCCGTAAGCCACCCAAGGCTCATACTCGGTGCGCTCGAAGTTCGGATCGTCGAGATCGACATCGCTGCGGCGATGGCCTGATGACGCGAGGCTGACGAAGCGTCCGCCCGCGCGCAGCAACGGCGCAATCTTGTTCACGAACACGAAGTGCCCGAGATGATTGGTGCCGAACTGTGTTTCGAACCCGTCCACCGTTTTGCCGAACGGCGTCACCATCACGCCGGCATTGGCGATGATGATGTCGAGCGGCTTGCCTTCGGCGATGAGCTTATCCGCCGCCGCCCGAACACTCTTCAGCGAGGCAAGATCAAGCTCGATCAGCTCAAGCCCGCCGCCATTGCGGGCATCTTCGCGCACTTGCACCGTCGCGCGCTCGGCTTTCTTCAAATCCCGCGCCGCGCCGATCACATAGGCGCCATGCGCCGCCAGCGTCCGCGCCGTCTCAACGCCGAGCCCAGCGGACACGCCGGTCACCAATACGCGCTTGCCTGAAAGGTTCACGCCTTCGAGCACTTCGTCCGTGGTCGAGGTCGCGCCAAATGTCTTGGCCATCATTATCTCCAATCTGAAATCTTCGGCGCTCCCGCCTCAACTGCCGCATTGCCTGGCCAGCGCGACTACGGCATAAGAGGAGGGTGCCTCCGGTTATATACGGAGGAAGCCTCCGTTTAGCAAGCGCCAGATTCAAGATTTTCGTGACAACCAAGAAAGCCCCCACCCGGAAGCCCCGCGCGGACGCAGAACAGAACCGCGCCCTGCTGCTGGAGAAGGCCAAGGCCGCCTTTGCTGAGAAGGGGGCCGCTGTGCCGCTTGAGGAAATCGCACGCACCGCCGGTGTCGGCATCGGCACGCTCTATCGTCACTTCCCAAACCGCGAAGCGCTTCTGCAGGAGGTCTACGCAGACGAGTCCGAGAAACTCGCCGCGGCCGCTGAGCGTTTGATCGCAAACGAAGAACCGCTTGAGGCCCTGCGCGAGTGGCTGCGCCTGTTCGTACGCTACTTCGCCACCAAGCAGCTCGTCGTCGAAGCGCTGGGCCCGAAGCTCAAATCATCCTCCGGCGCCGAAATCGAAACCGCGATCAACACGCTCGCGCGCAACGCCGAGCAGAATGGCGACATCACACTCGATGTCGCCCCCCTCGATATTCTCCGCGCCGTCGTCGGCATGTCCGCGTTCGCCAAGCCCGGTTGGGAGAAGAACGCCTACAAGATGATCGACATCGTCCTCGCTGGCATGGCGCGCGACTGACGGAGAGCGTGCGGTAGCCACTGGCCAACGGCTTGCGAACAGTTATGTTGTACCGTCCTTGAGCCGAATTTCATGCGGGTGGGTAAAATGAAATTGAAGGTTGTCGCTCTCGCTTGTGCTGTTGTTTCAATCGCCTCGCCGGTGTTTGCGCAAACTGCGCCGAGCATCGTGGGACAATGGGTCACGATCGACTCGCAGGGCAGGCGCAGCGACTGCCCCTACACGTTTCAGCCGGACGGCAGCTTCACGACCTGCCACGACGGTGTGCGTGGGGAGTGGCGTCAGGATAACCGTCAGGTCACCATGCTGATGTTCGACAATCGCACGCGTTGGTTAGGCGCCCTCAATGGCGACAGGCTTGAAACGCTCTCCGTGCAGACGAACGGATACTCGGGCTCTAGCACTTTTGTCCGTCGTTGATCCGTCAGTCGCCCGCCGCGAAGTGCGCCATCTGATCGGCGAGCGCTTTCTTGAACGCCGGCCGCGCTTCCGCGCGCGCGACGTACGCTTTGCACGCCGGATAATCCGCCAGCCCATCGAAGCGGTTCACCAGGCGCAGCACGTCCGCCATCAAAATATCCGCGACCGAGAACTCACCCGCCAGCCATTCGCGCTTTGCGATAACTGGCTCCAGGCGCTGCAGCCGGATGGTGATGAAGTCCACCAGCCACTTCCAGCCCGAACCTTCGCGCGGATCGCCGGTGAAGTGAAAGAACGCCCAAGGCAAGCTCGCCATCTCGACTGAATTCAGCGCGCCAAACACCCACTCGATTACCTCGGTGCGCTGCTTGGCATCGCGCGGCATCAGCTTTTCGCTCTTCTCACCGAGGTGCAGCAGAATGGCGCCGCTTTCGAAGATCGTGAGATCGCCGTCCTTCAGCCACGGCACTTGGCCGAACGGCTGTGCCGCCAAGTGCTCAGCGCCGCGGTCCTTGAACGGCGTCGACTCCACCCGATAGGGCAGGCCCGCTTCTTCCAGGGCCCAGCGCACGCGCAAATCCCGCACGAACCCGCGCGGCGGCGGCGGCACCCAATCGTAGGTAACAACAACAAGCTCACCCATCTCAAGCATCCTTCCGCCGCCACGGGAACAAAGCCCGCAGCTTTTCATCCCGCAACCACAGTCCGCCCCACATGAAGAGTCCGAGATAGATACTGAACAGCGTATGACTGAACAGCGGCTGGTCGGCGCGCAAGTTCGTCGCCATCGCCCCGCCAAGCAGCCCCATGAACAGCACCGCGCCCAGCACGCTCGTCGGCCGGTACGCGTAGAGCAGCGTCAGCACCAGCTCCAGAATGCCGATGTAGAACACATAGCCTGGCGGCCAGCCGAGCCCCTGCATGATCTCTTCCGCGATCGGCATGCCCGAAAGCTTCGGAAACACCGAAGCCCCCAGCATGAACACCACGAAAAGCGCGCTCATCACGCGCCCCACCCAAACCGATGCGCTCGCTTTCATCTCGTCCTCCGAAGTCTGTTGCTTCTAGGACGATCCGAAATCCTTGCATCCTACAATTGGAGAATGTTGCGCTTATCCGATCTTCAGCCGCACGAACGCCATCGCGCCCTGCGGATCGCCGCCATAAAGCGGTTCCAGCGCATTGGAGGCGAAGTGCTGTTGCACCAGCGCGCCGACGCCGAACACGGCATTCTCGTTCACACGCCAATCGCGGATCACGCCCGCGCTCAGCCGCGCCACGTTTTCCACTGGCCCATGATGCACGGCGCCCAGTTCATCCGTCTCGATCGCTTCGCCGCGCGCGAACACGGTCCAGCGATCGTTCGGATGCCACGCTGCTTCCGCCAGCCACGCATCCAGCGAAACCCCGTCGCTGCGTTCCTTGTTGGCGAACGCGCCCGTCACAGACCACCAGCCCGCATCGCCAACAGGCCGCGTGTAGATCCCGCTCACCGACCAGCGCTCCTCATCCTCGTCCGGCTCCAACGCCTCAGGCGAGGTGATGTCCGCCCACGAGACCTGCAGCGAAAGGTTTTCGGTCGGATTCCAACTCAAACGAAACGCGCTCGAATCCAGTTCGCCCGTCTCAATGTCGTAGCGCTCTTCATCCGGCTCTCGCCCACGGAAGCGCGAGCCTTCAAATTTCCAATCGCCATGCGTCACACCCGCCGTCAGCACGCCGAACGTGATGTGCGTGGAATCGAACCAATGGTGCGTGAGCGGCGCCTCCGGCGAATCCATCGCCGACATGCGGTGCATGAACGCCGGCGGCCCGAACGCCGGCTCGCCCGGCAAGCCGCCATAGATAAACACGGACGATTGATCGCCGATCCGATGCGTGTAGGAGGCCGAAAGCTCCATCAGCAGATCGTGCGGATGCTGGCGATCGACCAGCGGCTCGACGCCGTCAGCGCTTTCGCCGGCAGCCATCAGCAGCGGATAGCCGTTCGCGCCCATGAGCGGATCGGGCGAGAGCATCGCCCGCAAATTCAGTGTGCCGCGCGCGCCAATATCGCGCCGCGCCGAACCCATGATCATGCCGGCCACGAACGCCTTCTCATCGCCGCGCGGCCCGTCCGACCAGGCATAGACGCCGTTCAGCATCACATGCCCCATCAGCATCCAGTCGCCGCTGTGCACATGGATGCCGCCATGGCTCGACACATCCGGCTGCCAGGCGGTGCCCGAAGCATCGCGCCCCATCGCGTACGGCCCATAAACGCCGCGCATGTTCGCCATCATCGACGCGTGATCTGGCTCCATCATGATAACACCGCCGTGGTCGGGCGGTCCGTGCTGATGCAATTGTGGCGCTTCAGGCGCTTCCACTTGCGGTGCATGATCATGTTGGTCCTGCGCTGGTGGCGCCGGCGCGGGCTGCGCTGCTGGCGCATGGTCATGCTGATGCGCGCTGTGATCCTGCGCCGCCGCAGGGCTCGCCAATACAGCCAGGCTCAACGCCGGCGCTGCGATCCAAACGTTCGTCATTTTTCGCTCCGCACCAGCAATTCGATCAGTTCCGACGCCTTCTTTCGCTGCTCACGCGCATCGCCGCTGACGATCGCGTTCTCGATGCAGTGATCGAGGTGTTCCTTCAGCATGATCTGCTCGACGCGGTTCAGCGCCGCACGCGCCGCGCGCAACTGCGTCAGCACGTCGATGCAATAGCGCCCGTCTTCGAGCATGCCGGTCACGCCGCGGACTTGGCCCTCCACGCGCTTCAGCCGGTTCACCAGATGAGTTCGATCCCGCATGCGCCGCTTATGATACCCCCGGGGGGTATATGTCCAGCTCAAACTTTGTTGCGCTTCCGGGGTTGACGCGAAGCACAACGCGGCGTTTAGCGGGCGCGAACGAAATTCTCTCCACCCCCGAGCCCAAAACGGCCCGCCGATGAACACCGAAACCGAAGCGGCGGCCGAGCAGGCGCGCCACGCGCCCTCGGAAGACGCGCACTTCATCACCACCATTATTGGCGCGGCCGGCGATCATGACGGCCCGGCGCTCCGCCGCGCGCTTGCCAATCTCGATCCCGCCGACATCGCCGATGTCATCGAGCATGTGCCGCTCGAGACAGCGCTCACCATCGCCAAGATGGTGGGCCGGTACCTGCCGCCGGAATTCCTCGCCGAACTTTCCTGGGAGCGGCGCGAGGAAATTCTGCCCGAGCTGCCGTCCGACTATGTCGGCCGCGCGCTCGGCCAACTCGATACCGACGACGCCGCCGCCGTCGCCGCCGACATTGACGAGAAGCAGCTCGGCAAAGTCCTCGCCGCCGCCGACGAAGACACGCGCTTAGCGGTCGAAGAAGCGCTCTCGTTCGAAGAAGAGACGGCCGGCCGTCTCATGCAGCGCGAATACGTCGCCGCGCCCGAAGGGGATACGGTGGGCGACGTCATCGACCGCATGCGCGAAGATTCCGCCGAACTGCCGGACGAGTTCTTCGAAATCTACGTCGTCGACGCGCTGATGAAGCCGGTCGGCGCCGTGCGCGTTTCCAGCCTGCTGCGCGCTCGCCGCGACACGCCGCTGGCGGACATCATGCGCGCGCCGCTCATCCTCATCCGCACCGGGATGGACCAGGAAGAGGTCGCTCAGACCTTCCAGAAGTATCACATGGCGTCAGCGCCCGTGGTCGATGAAGCTGGCCGCATCAAGGGCATGGTCACCGTCGATGACATCGTCGACATCATCACCGAGGAATCGGAAGAAGACTTGCTGAAGCTCGCTGGCGTGAGCGAAGCCGCGCAGACCGACAGCGTCTTCAAGTCCGTTCGCGCTCGCGCGCCATGGCTGTTGGTGAACCTCGGCACCGCTGTCGTGGCGTCCTGGGTGATCTCGAACTTCGAAGGCTCGATCAATCAGCTGATCGCGCTCGCCGTGCTGATGCCGATCGTCGCTTCGATGGGCGGCAACGCCGGCACGCAAGCGCTCGCGGTTGCCGTGCGCGCCATCGCCGCGCGCGATCTCACCGAAAGCAACGCGCCGCGCTACATCTTGCGCGAAGCGATGACCGCCATGTCCAACGGCGTCATCTTCGCCATCGTCTTGGCGATCGTCGTGCTCGTCTGGTTCAACAGCCCGCTGCTCGCCGTCGCCATCGCGCTCGCGATCCTGATCAACTTCGCCTGCGCCGGTCTCGCCGGCATCCTCGTGCCGTTGACTCTGCGCCGCTTCGGCGCCGATCCCGCCGTCTCATCCTCAGTGTTCGTCACCTTCGTGACGGACATCGTCGGCTTCCTAGCGTTCCTGGGTTTGGCGACCGTGATTTTGCTGAGTTGAACTCTCCCACGTTTCCCGGCCAAGCTCACGCGCATCTTCAGATGTGGGTGAGCGCCGAGCCGGGACCCAGGGAGTGGTAGAGTGTGGGCGGTCGCCCCTGGGTTCCGGGTCTTCGCTTCGTTACGCCCGGAATGAGAGAAAGGCGTGGATAGCGGCGCGCTCTATCCCACAGCTCCGCAGCAAATCCCGTTCACCATCAACAGCCGCGCCAAAATCAATCCGACCGCTTCCGGCCCGTGCGATACTTCTCGCGTCTCGACCAGGGAGGCCTTGGTGCACCAGACCAAACGCAATCGAGACGCGGTT
>CAYUOC010000069.1:0-850 GCA_964446305.1 uncultured Terricaulis sp.
CCTTCTGGCCTTCCACAAGGCCAATGTCGCGCTCCCGAAAGACGAGCGCGACAACATGCGTGACCGGCGCAACGCCAATCGCAAGCGCCTCAAGGAGGGGCTGGCCGAAGCCTCGCTCTCGGCGCCGTGGGATCACGCGTCGCAGGGCAGTTACGCGATGTGGACTATGGTGCAATTGCCGGATGGCGACCACGACATCGATGATGGCGTCTATTTTCTGCGCGCTGATCTCAAGGGCGTGCAAGGCGCCGATAAGACCGCGCTCGCCGCGCGTCAGATGGTGCGCGACGCCGTCGACGACGGCAGCTTCGCTAGGGCGCCGGAGGTGCGCAAGAATTGCGTGCGCATCTACTACAAGGAAGGGTATCACGTCGACGTGCCGGTCTATCGCGTGACAATCGAGACCGATGCGTTCGGCAAAGAGACCTATCTCTACGAACTGGCGAGCAGCGACTGGAAAAAGTCCGATGCGCGTGACGTGACCGGCTGGTTCAACGGCAAGAACAAGGACCGGAGCCCGGATTATGGCACGAGCGAAGGTCAGATGCGACGCGTCGTGCGTTACATCAAGTTCTACGTGAAGAGCCGCTCATCCTGGACGGGCATCTTGAGCGGCTTCGGCATCACCAAGTTGGTGACGGAGAAGTACTGGGCCAATGCCGATCGTGAAGATGTGGCGCTCTATGAGACCATGAAGGCGATCCGCGATCGGCTCGAATACGATCTCGTCGTGAAGCATCCGATCCCCGGTAATGACGACATCACCAAGGGGACTGACGATGCGCGCGCGCGCAAGCTGAAGGAAAAGTTGGACGACGCGTTGGCCACGCTGAAGCCGCTCTTCGATTAC
>CAYUOC010000069.1:860-18455 GCA_964446305.1 uncultured Terricaulis sp.
GCACGCGCGAGACGGCGCTCGGTTGTTGGGACAAGGTCTTCGCCACGACGTTTTTCAGCAAACGTGTGGAGAAGGCCGCGGCTGCGGCGAGCGTTACTCCGGCTCTTGGCGCGGCGCGCGTGTTGACGGCCGGCTTGTTGTCGGTGGCGGCGGCCGAGGCCGCCGAGCGCGGCGCGGTGCAGAAGGACGGTGGCAAGCGTTATGCCTGACGGCGGCGCTGGGCGTCGGCCTGAAGCGCTGCATGATCTTGCGGTCGCCGAGGTTGAGGCCTGGCTTCAGAAAATGAGCGAAAAGGCTCGGCGGCTCGAAGCCGCCGAGCTTTCCCGTTATGTGTTACGCGCTCCTGTAGCTGGCTGGCGCCTGCCGGTGCGCGCGGGTGCGGGAGACATTGAACTCGATGTCCTGGTGTCGAAGGATTTCCCGTGGTCGGCGCCGCGCGTCGCCTCCGTGGGCGAATCCAAGGTCGGAAAATGGCCCCATGCCGAGCATGACAACGTTCTTTGCATCGCCGACGGCGTAGCCTTCAACCCGCTCGACGCGTGCGGCGCGGTCGCGACCGTATTAAACGACGCCGTGCGGCTGGTGGAAGCTTCCATCGCCGGCGCCAACCGCGACGACTTTCTGGCCGAGTTCGAGAGTTATTGGACGCATCTGACCAAGACGCGTGCGCCGCCTGTCTTCTTGCTGATGCGGCCCGGCGGTGCCACCCGGGTCGTGCGTCTCTGGCGCGACGCGGTTCACACCGTCGCGGCCGATGACGACCAGACGTTGGAGCGCTGGGTTAGGAACGGCGAGTTTCTCGACGCCCGCGCGGGCTTTAAGTCGACGGCGGCGCTGGCCGTGGCGGTCGCTTCCCCGCCCGTGCCTGAAGACTATCCGAAGAACGGCGCCGAGATCGTTGCTTACTTGCGGCGCGAAGCGCCCGAGGCGGTGGCGATGCTTGCTGAACTGGCCGATCCCGTGCTCTCGGCGATCGATGTCATCTTGATGTCCCAAACCCCGGACGGCGGTCCGGTGGCGGCGGCCATGGTGATGTTGCGGCCCAAGCCGCAATCGCGCGGCCCGGGGAGGGCGCCTGCAGATCCCATGACGCGCGGTTTCAGGCAGGTGTTGCCAGCCGATGTCGCGCTCTCCCGCTTCACCGGCGGGGTCTTTCGCACCGCCGAAGTCGAGCGCGCCGATCGCGACTGGATTCATGGGCGCGATGTCGATCCAGACGCGCGCCTTCTGGCGAGCGCCTCTGTCGTGATCTTGGGCGGTGGGTCGCTCGGCGCGCCAGCGGCGGACTCGTTGGCGCACGCAGGCGTGGGCGAAATCAACGTCGTCGATCCCAAAGACCTGAGGTTCGGCACGCTCGGTCGCCACACGCTGAGCGCGCGGGCCGTGCGCGCGAACAAGGCCGTTGAACTCGTAGCCGACATGAAGCGGACGCTGCCGCACCTGAAGGGCAAGGGCTACCCGATCAAGTTTCAGAAATTCAGGGACGATCATCACGACGTGTTGTCGAGCGCGAACCTGATCATCTCGGCCATGGGGGATTGGCAGGCGGAGGGGTTGCTCAATGCCTGGCGCCTGGCGCAAATGACCAAGCCCCCAATCGTGTTTGGCTGGGCCGAAGAGCACGCCTGCGCCGGACACGCCGTGGCCATCGTCGATTCCAAGGCATGCTTTGCCTGCGGGATGAAGCCCAATGGCGAGCAAAATCTTCGCCTCACGCGTTGGCCCGGTCCGACCCTCGTCAATGAGCCAGGTTGCGGCGCCCATTTTCAACCGTACGGGCAGATCGAGATCAGCCGCATCGCGCTTACCGTGGCGGACTTGGCGATCGCCGTTTTGCTTGGGAAGGTCATCGAGTCCACGCATCGGATTTGGGCGGCATCTGAGGAGACGTTGAAGAACGCCGGCGGCCAGTGGTCGCCTGAGTGGCTGGCGGCGGGCGGTAGACAGGAAGGCGGATATCTCAGTTCGCGAGCCTGGGGCATCGGTGTTTGCTGGCAATGCGGTCGGCACGCAGCGTGATCGCGTATCCAGTCGGATCCTCCGGTCAGGAGCTCCAGTTCAGCGACGCTGTTCTGGAACACCTCTGGTGTTTTCGGCAACGTCGCTTTTGGGCTGCGGAGGCCGGAGGCCAGTTGTTCGGTCGCCTCGATGGAACTGTTGTTAGCATCACTGCCGCCACGGGCCCGCGCCCGCGCGATGTGCGCACGCCGTGGTCGTACGAGCCCTGCCGGGAGGATGAACAGGCAGAGATCGACGAGATGCATCGGACCGGTCTTTTATTCTTGGGTGATTGGCACACGCACAAGCAACGGTGCCCGCGCCCGTCTCAGCAAGATCGCCGAAATGTCGTGGAGATCGTGCGCAAGTCACACCACGTGATGAACGGTCTGTTGATGGTGATCGTCGGAACCGTGCGGGCTCCGTCAGGGCTCTTTGTCTCCGTCTGTGACGGAGAGGAGCTTCACGAACTCAATTCGGGCGATGGCGTGGGTGCATCGCATGGCCTCGCATAAGATCCAGCACTTCGTTCCGCGCGTCTTCTGCGCGCCTCGCGTCGCGCACTGGAGTCTTCGCGAATATGGCGCCGTCAAATACGATCGCGGTGATCCGCCTAGCGTCTGCTATCGGTCAACACTCCCGCGACTTCCACTTTTGGGATGCAGCTGAATCTCAGCCTGCCTAAAGCGCCGCGCAAAAGAAAGCGCGACGCCCGTCGCCTGCGCGCCACCCTCAGTCCCTCAGCGTCTAGCGAAGCGCAGCCGTGGCAGATCGCAACCCTCGGCTCTTCAGCGAAACAGCCGCTCGCCGATGGTGATGCGTGCGATCAGAGCAAGCCCGCCGCCATAGAGAAAAAGGATGAGGAGGCCGAGGATCGCGAGGCGCGGATCGCCGTCGCTGTGCACGTCAGCTAGGCTGGTGAGATTCGCACGATAGATGCGGAACGTCGTGTCGCCCAGCCCCACCTCCTCGCCTCCGCGCATCGCATAAAGTCGCGCCTGGTACTCCCCGTAGGGCGCGCCAGGCGGCAAACGAAGGCGCGCCCGCACGATGCCACCCTGGGCTCGGCTAAATACGTCGCCAGCGAGATCCACGCGTGTTTGGTAGAGCCGGTTCTGTTCCATCCGGTCACGCAAAACTTCCGTGTATCTCGTCGCAGGGACGTGGTGCTCGACCGGCAGGGTTTGTTTAACGTTCCAGAGTGGATCTGGACCACGACCCGTGCGCGTGACACGCTCGAGTGGGGCGGTGCTTGCGACCAGGTGGTAGAGCGGCGCGTCGTCGAAGCGCGCGCTCCCGATATCGAGCGCGTGGAGTCCATCCACGTACAGCGCGTCGCGCGGCCCCTCGATGACGAGAACGAGCTCATCGTTTTCCATGTGGGGCGGCAGCGCGCCGACCAGCGAGATTTCGCTGTCGCGTCGTTCAAGCATGAGATCCGCGACGGAGAGCTCGATTCGGGTCGAGGGCCTGTCCTCCACCGTCTGTGCGGCGGAGATCGTGGTGGTGAATCCGCCGAGCACGGCTAACGCGATCGCGAGGAGAAATGAGCGTTTGCGATGGGACATCATATCGCCGCCAAGAGAACGCTCGAGAAGATCTGAGCCCACCAGAACAAAGTAAGCAGGAACGCCACGCTAGACGCGAGAAGCACGCCTAGCAGAGGTCGCCGCGGTAGAGGCAAGAGCCCCTTCACGATTAGGGTTGTCGCGATGGCAGCGTGCAAGAAGGCCGTCAGACTCAGCGTGAATTGTCTACCGAATGGATACTCCGTGGTGACGGTTGCAATGCCGGCATCGGCCAATCTTATGGCGAAGAGATCGTTCAACCCCAAAGCCAACGGAATTAGCACGGCGGGATAAGCGACGACCAAGGCGAGGCCTAGGAGGATCCGGCCGCGAGATTTGGTGTGCTCGATGAAACGGCGCGTCGGCTTGGGGAGCTGCCGACGCGACTTCTTCCACCAAAACCTACTTCGTCCCAACGGCCGTGCGCCGTGAAGGACATCCCGCGCTCGTGCGTGGTCTTTTTCTTGGCGCGCTGTGTCATAGCGCGTCGCCGCGCTCTCCGCTTCATCGCGCCAAACCAAGAAGTCGCGTTCTTCACGCAGCCAATCACGCAGGAGCGGCCATTGACGCAGCAAGGCCTCGTGCGTTGGCTCAAGCGTGATCTCGCCATCGCTCGTTCGTACGTCGCGCGTGAGCAGCCTCGCCTCGACCAGGGCTTGCATCATTGGTGCCGTGGCGCGATCGATATCGCGCCAACTTGCAATGCGACGAATTGGGGCTCCCGTCTCTCGGTTGACGCTCGCGAGTGCGGGTACGAGGCCTTTCTTGAGCAGCGCGATACGCGCGGATCGACCAGATGGGGCGCCATCGATGTCGGAAGTGAGCAGTGTTTCCACCGACGCGACAACGGATCCCGCGATGCCGCCTATCGCCTTGTATTCGTCGTGCGACATGATGTTGTCGTTTCCGCGCGCCAGGAAGAGGCGCTCCAGCGCCAATGAGAGGAGCGGCAGCGCGTCCTTGGCGTCGCCGGCGCGCAGTTCTTCCAGCAGCGCGTCGACCAAGCGCTCATCCAGTTCCAATGGCCGCCCGCCCTCCCGATAACGCCGCGCTGGACCTCTTATGATCTCGCCGTAGACCCCCTCGGGCACGGCGCCGAGATTGAACGTGACGTGGTGGATGCGCGCGAGTGGCTTGGTGAGCTGCAGGCTCTCGAACGCGTCCGATCGAATGGTGGTTGCGACGGCCAAGAGTTGTGGCGCCAGCGCGAGCGTTTGGCCGATCAGTTCGAGGAAATCTCTGGTTTCGCCAGAAGCGCCTGAGAATAATTCCTCGGCTTGGTCAATTGGCAACAGGAGGAGGGGCGTGGCGCTTGCATCGTGCAATCGCGCGCGGTGAGCGTCCTGGACACGCCGTAGAATGTCGAGAACCGCTTCTGGCGTTGTCGTGATCGGTCCAACGTTGGTGATGTTTGCATCCGCGAGCGCGCGCTCCAGACATCGTGCCAAGCCTTGTTGTCCCGAGATCACCGCTCGTTCGGGGCGCACGACAGGAAGCGGCAAGAAATGCCGATCGTCCCGCGACAGGCGAGGAAGAAGCCCCGCTCGCAAGAACGAGGACTTCCCCGAACCTGACGCGCCCAACACCGTTAGCATCTTCGCGGCTGGCAACAGACGAAGGCCGCGCAATTGTTCGATCGCGTCTATGATCGCGCCTTCGCGACCGAAAAAAATGCCGGCGTCGCTCGCCTCGTACGCGTTCAGTCCACGATATGGCGCGCGCTCCAGGTCATCTTCCGGCGGCCACGGGAAAAACCTAGGGTTTAATCCCGAGCGCGAGAGTCCTTCACGCAATCGTTCAAGTCCTTCGGGGGAGAAGCGAACTTCCGTCTTCTCGTTCGTGATCGGCGTGGTGACGACGATCGCGCTTGACTGTTCGCCCGAGGCCAAGCGCACGAACTGCCAACTTTCGGTGAGTTCGAGGGGTAGGCGATCCTTTTCGATCTCTTCGATCAAGACGCCGAACAAGCGCTTGTTGAGCTTGTGAGCAAGATGGAGCTCGTGAAGACACCAGCGCGACGCGAGCCAGTCCTCCGAGATCACGAACAAGACCGCCTCGCAGCGATTGGCCGCGTTGAGCAGCGCTTGCTCCCAACGCTCGCCGGCCACTAGGCCGCGACTAGGATCGATGTCGAGGAAGACGTCTTCCTTCCAGCCCTGTTCGCTCAGCCAAGCGACCAATGCGGCCGCCTGGGCATTGTTGCAGCTTGAGTGGCTGACAAATAGCCTCGTCACTTGTGTTCCCCTTCGCCACCCTGCGTCAGGGTGCGGCTAATGGGAAGCAGATTGGGTATTACATTGGGTCGCCGGCGGGCTTTTTGTCAGGCTGTCGGTATCGAGACGCGACCGTTCTCCTTGCAATGGCTCGATCGGCAAGAACTCTTCCAAGCTACTGCCACCGAAATCGCCACCCGATTGGACTGGGTTGATGGTTTGGGTGTCGGGCGACCAGAGCAGGCGTCCGCTTTGAGGCCTGATCAAGCGCACATCCGCTATTGGGATTTTCCAGCCGTCCGCCCTTAGGCTCGGCGCTCCCACTCTTCGCGGGTCATTTCCCAATAGCGGGAGCGGCGCATTGAGCCGTCGGGGCGGACACCCTCGCGCTCGCCCATAGCCCTGAAGCCCGCTGCTTCAATCACACGGGCAGAACGCTCGTTGTCGAGCGCGGCGGTGACGCAAATCAGCTTCACGCCGAGTTCGCGGAACATCCAGTCGAAGCTGACGGCGGCTCCGGACTTGCCGAGACCCGCGCTCTGCACATCGGCACGGTAAGCGCCGGCGATCTCCGCGGCCGCTCTTTCGGGCCAAATCGTGAAGCGGGAGTAGGTAATGAGCCGGCCGTCTTCATCCGGTGTGACGGTCAACACGCACTCGCCGAGGTCGTTCTTTATCTGTGCATCACGCACCCACGCGGAGACGCTGTCAAAGGTGATGGGATGCGGGAGATCGTAGATTGGGGCCGACACACGCGGATCGGCGAGCAGCTCGACCAGGGCGGGAACGTGCGCGCCAGTCGCGCGCACGCAGGCCGGGTTGATCTTTGAAACGTCGGCGCTTCGCGCGGCCGCGCGAATGGCGACCTCTTCCTGCGGTGTGATCGCGATCACGGTTTTGGGCGGCGCGCTCATGGAGGCATTTTAGGCCCGATTGCACGGAGAGCTAGGCGCGCGATTGAAATTGATCGAAGGCCCGCAACGCGTCAGCGGCGTAGTTTACGCTTGGGCCGCCGCCCATCTGGATTGCGACCGCAAGCGCTTCGGCGACCTCTTGGCGTTCGGCGCCGGTGCGCTGTGCGCCGCGGGCGTGATAGCCGATGCAGCCGTCGCAACGGGTAGCGACGGCAATGGCGAGAGCGAGCAATTCTTTCGTCTTTTTGTCGAGCGCACCAGGCGCCTGCGCGGCCTTGGATAGGGCGCCAAAGGCTGCGAGCGCATCCGGGATCAGCGCGCGCAGCTCGACGGCATAGTCGTCGATTTCTGCAATGCGCGCCCGATAATCACTCGTCATGGTTCACCTCGTCGAAAGTCGCATAACAAGCAGGCCGCACCGTTTCTCACGGAGCGGCCTGCCCGGCCTAGCTTTCCGCGCCCAACGGGGGTGCTGGCGGCCGGCCCACAGCGCCTCGGCGCTGTGTTTGAAGCACAGCACGCAACCCACACAGCGCGTTTGATGAGGGTCAAGTGTAGTCGCGGTGGAATGACGCATGTGCGCGGCTGGACGCTTGCGATGTCTGAAAGATCTTCCCGGGGTTCATGAGGTTGTGTGGGTCCAGGGCGCGCTTGATGTCCGCCATCAGATCGACCGCGCCGCCGAGTTCTTGGCGCAACGCCGCCTGCTTTCCCATGCCGATGCCGTGTTCGCCCGTACAGGTGCCATCCAGTCGAATGGCGCGCGCGACGAGCCTGTCGTTGAAACGTTTCGCGGCGTCAGTCTCTTCGACGTTTGCCGGATCGAGCAATAGGACGACGTGGAAATTGCCGTCGCCGATATGACCGAGAATAACGGCTGGAAACGGCAGCGCGGCGATGTCGCCCTTGGTCGCGTCCAGGCAAGCTGGGAGTTGGCCGATCGGCACACACACGTCCGTCGACCATGGGCGCGCGCCGGGGCGCAACGTGAGCGCCGCAAGGCCCGCGTTGTGCCTTGCTTTCCAGAGTTGGTTGCGCGCTTCGGTGTCAACGGCCCAGTGGAAATCGCCGCCGCCATTCTCCTGGGCGATTGCGCGCGCCCGCTTGGCGTCCCGCGTGACGTCCTGGTCTGAACCGTGAAATTCGAGAAACAAGGTGTCGGTGACAGCGTAGTCTGTTCCGAGCGTGACATTGACGGCGCCTATAGCGGCGGCGTCCAGGTATTCCGCGCGCGCCAGGGGGAGGCCGGATTGGACGCATGCGATCACGGTTGACGTCGCGCTGTGAGACGAGGGAAAGGCGCAGATTGCTGCGCTGGCTGCTTCGGGTGCGGGATGGAGCTTGAGCGTCACCTCCGTGATGATCCCGAGCGTGCCTTCGCTGCCGACCAGGAGCCGTGTGAGGTCATAGCCCGCTGAAGATTTTCGCGCGCGGCGCGCCGTTCTTATGAGCTGACCGCTCGACGTGACGATCGTGAGCGCCATCACGTTTTCGCGCATGCCGCCGTAGCGCAGCGTTGTCGTGCCAGACGCGCGGGTTGAGGCCATGCCGCCGATGGTCGCGTCGGCGCCAGGGTCGACCGGGAAGAAGAGCCCGGTGTGACGCAGCTCGTCGTTGAGCGCCGAGCGGGTGAGGCCGGGCTCAACGGTGCAATCTTGATCCTCGACACTGACGCGCAGCACACGCCTCAAGCCCGAGAGATCGATCGAAACACCGCCGTGCGGGGCTCCAACGTGGCATTCAAGCGATGTGCCGGCGCCATAGGGAATGATCGGGACGCGGTGCTCCGCGCACGCATGAACCACGGCGATGATTTCTTCGATATTGTTGACCGTTGCGACGGCCTGCGGCGGCAACGCCCGAAGATGCATGCCGCCGCCGCCATGCTGATCGCGAACCGCCATTGCGCGGCTGAAGCGGGCGCCGAGCAGGGTGGAGAGCTGTGCGCAGAACGAACTGGGAAGATCAGTCACCGGATCATTACCTCGATGAGGGCGGGACCGGGCGTGGAATAACTGCGCTTCAGCGACGCTGTGAGCGCTTCAGGCGTCTGCACACGCTCGGCTGGAACGCCAAAGCCGCGGGCGATGTCGCAGAAGTCGATCGCTGGACGCTTCAGGTCAAACAGCGCGTTCGCCGCTTCGGACAATTGATTGACGCCAGCGCGCATCATCTCCAGGCGCAATATGGCGTAAGCGCCGTTGTTGAGGATGACATTGGTGACGTTGAGGCCTTCGCGCGCCTGCGTCCACAGCGCTTGGATCGTGTAGAGCGCGCTCCCGTCGGCCTCCAAGGCGATAATTCTGCGGTCGGGACACGCGATGGCGGCGCCTGTGGCCAAAGGCAGGCCTTGGCCAATAGAGCCGCCGGTCAACGTCAGCCAATCGTGCGGCGGCCCTGCGGCGGCTGCGTCGTAACAGAAGAGACCCGCCGTGTTGGATTCGTCGCAAACGACGGCGTTGGGCGGCAGCGTCGCGGCGAAGCATTGCGCCAGCGCGACCGGATCGATCGCGCCGCCATGGGCGGGCGGCGATGGCGCGGATGCATGCGGGGTCAGAGCTTCGTTCGCTTGGACTAGTTTGGCGAGCGATTTGAGCGCGCGTTCGGCGCCGCGGCCAGAGTCGAGCTGAAGCACGCGCGCGTTCGCCGGCGCGAGTTTCGTCGGCCGACCAGGGAGCGCGAAGAACGCGACAGGTTCGGCGGCGCCAGCGAGGACGAGTGTATCAATCTCCACCAGCGCCGCCGCCGCCATCTCACTGAGGTAGGGCAGCCGCTTCAGCTGCGCCGCCGATCCTTCGCGGCGAATGCGGGCGGGAAATGTCTCGATCAGAACAAGCGCGCCCGTCTTAGCGCCGATCCGTTGCGCGGCAGAACAGGCCTCGGCCGTCAGAAATCGCCCGCCAAGCAAGAGCAACGTGCGCGGCCCAAGAAGCCCCGCCGCTTCCTCGACCTGACTGGCGTCGAAATCTTCATCCGCCGCCGCCTCTGCCGATGGAAGCGCCAGCGCATCATCGCTCCAAGCGATGTCGGCAGGAAGGATGAGCGCGGCGGGGCCAAGCCGGCGCGCCGCAGCGAATGCTTCTTGCGTCAAGCGCAGCAGGTCAACGGTTGTTTCAGCCGTTCGCACCCAAGTCGAAACCGGGCGTGCGAGAGCGGTGATGTCGCTTGCCAAGGGAGGATTGTTGGCGCGGTGGTAGGTGGCGTGTTCGCCGATCAGTGAGACGATCGGGGTTTTCGCGCGGTAGGCGTTGTGCAAATTGGCAAGCCCGTTGCCGAGGCCGGGGCCGAGATGCAGCAGCGTCAGCGCCGGCGCCTGCATCATGCGGCCATAGCCATCGGCCGCGCCGGTCGCGACGCCCTCAAACAAGCACAGCACTGGGCGAATGCCTGGCGCCGCGTCCAGCGCGGCGACCAGGTGCATTTCGGATGTGCCAGGGTTGGCGAAGCAGGCGCGCACGCCTTCGCGCTGGGCGAGTTCAAGGAGGCTTTGGGCCGCCTTCATGCGTGCGCACCGGTGAGACTGGTCTCGACAAGCCGGCGCGCCCCTGGTGCGGCGTGCATTAGGCGCAGGCACGCGCCACGCGCCAAGCGCGCCATGTGCCGCTCGTCAGCGTAGAGTTTCGCAATCACGTTCGTGGCGGCGAAGAGTGGGAGCGTGGCGCGCCGGTGGTCTTTCTCGTAGCGTGACAGTCCGTCGTTTGCGCCAACATCGCGGCTCTTACGGCTCATATTGAGCACCTCGCGTCCGAGGCCAAAGGCGCCACGTAGGCCGAAATTGAATCCATGCGCGGTGAGGGGATGCATGCCGACAGCGGCGTCGCCCAAGAGTGCAAATCTCGGCGCAACAAATCGGTCGGCATAGACCGCAACGAGCGGATAATAGAAGCGTTCGCTCATCAGTGTGACATCACCCCAACGGCGTTGCGTGCGGCGTTCAACCTCGCGCGCAAACGCAATGGCGCTTAGTCCTTTGATCTCCGCCATTTCGTGTGCGTCGAGCGTGAGGACAAAAGAAGACTGACTTTCCGGCAGCGGCAGCATCGCAATCGTCTGCCCACGATCGAACCATTCGGTGGCGATGCTGTTGTGCGGCTTCGTGTGTCGCACGCGGCAAACCAGCATGGTGCGGCCGAAATCGACCATGTGGGCGCCGATGCCTTGACTCTGGCGCAAGGCGGAAAACCGCGTGTCTGCGGCAACGATGAGCTGGGCTGTGAGCGTGCATTCATTTTGAAGGCGGACGCTGGCGCTTTTGGTGTCGATGTGGGCGATGCGCGCCGTACTCTTGGTGAACAGGTCGCAATTCTCTTGCGTGCTGACGCCCTCGAACAACGCACGGCGGAGGGGGGCGTTTGAGACAAGTGCTCCCAAGGGTTTGCGCCCGCGACGATCGACGAATGACAAGACGTAAGGGGAAGCGCCATCGAGCACTTCGGCGTTTGTGAGAGGCGCGGTTTCGTCCGCTTTGAGACGTTGCCAGACTCCGAGCGTGCGCAGGCGTTCGATTGACGCGCGCGTGAGAGCAATTTCGCGGCCGTCGTAGGCTGGATCGCTCAAGGTGGCCGCCGACGCTTTGTCGATAACGGCGATGCGCAGCGGTGCCTGGGCAAGTCGTGCGGCGAGACAGAGGCCCGCGGGTCCGGCGCCGACAATGATCAGATCATACTCATTCATGTGAGCCTCCGGCGCTCATGCGCCGGCTGTCCGGCGTGGACGAAACAGAAGCGGCGCGTAGACGATGGCGAACCAGGCGAAGGCGCCGCTCCAGAGCGCAGCGGAGATCGCCATGAGCAGCGTATAGTGCTCCGGCAGAAACGGCCCCGTCACACGGAAAAGCGCGCCGAGATTGACGAGGATGTAGATGGCGCTAATGCGCGGGCTCGCCGTAAGCGGTTGGCCTGTGTGGCCAAGGCTCGCGCGCGTCATCACCGCAAGCGTCATGACGCCGAAGGCGCCGGCGGTGAGGGCATGAAGGCCGGAGGCTGTCGGGACCACGGACGGCGCCACGATTGCGAGGCCGATGAACAGGAACCCAAGAGCTAGCCAGAAATAGCCGACGTGCAGAACGAGCACCAAGGGTTCGTCAGACGTGCGCCAGCCTTGCCAGCGGGCGAGCCGCGCAACATGCAGGACGCCCGCGAGCGTGAGCGCCAAGCCCGCAGCGTATAACGTCGGAGAAATAGCCCATGCGACGAGCGCCGCCGCGCCAATTGCGAGTGTAACCACGTCGAAGCGGCTCGGCGACGCAGGCTCGGGCTTCATTTGGCGCTTCGCCATCCAATTGCGTGTGAAGCTGGGCACAATGCGCCCGCCGATCAACGCCACAAGCGTTGCGACCACCGCAATGCCAATACGCTCGCCAAGCAACGCCACCTCGGGGTCAAAATCGCCCAGGTGCGAGAGCACGTTGGCGCTCCCGAGCACGGTCAGCAACAAGAGCACCGGCACGTTTCGAACATTGCGGCCCGCGATAATCTCGCGGGCAACGACGGCGGCAAACACGAACAGGAAGGCGCTGTCGATGAAGGGCGCGGCGCCAAAGTCGGGGGTGAGCATCGCCGCGCGTCCCGCGCACCAGAGCAGCACGAGCGCCAGAAGCGGCGCGCCGGTCACGGGAAGCCGGCCCGTCCAATTCGGCACCGCAGTCAAAAGGAAGCCGGCGATGACGCCACTTAGATAGCCGAACAGCATCTCGTGCGCGTGCCAAGTGCGGTCAAAATGTGTGATCGGCAGCCAGCCGGCGAACGCCGCGATCCAAAGCGGCACGGCGATCGCCGCCCAAAGCGCCGCGAATAAAAAGAAGGGCCGAAAGCCCATGCTGAACAGGGGAAGTCCGCGATACGCCCGGTAGCGCTCTGCAGTTGTTGTTGTCATGGCTCGGATGCTTCAGATGGCGCGGGCGTGCGCGGGTTGAGAGGGCTGGCCGTAGGCGTCGAACGCCATCGCCACGAGACGTGCAAACGGCCGCGCCGCTGGCGGAATGCGCAGAACATCACCTGTGACGTCGACAAGGCTGGCCTCCGCCAAGAGCCGCAATTCTGCGTGGGCTTCAGGGAACATGTCCCAGCCGCCCGAAGGCCCAAGATCAACTTCGAACTGGCACATGATCGACTGAATGACGCCGCCGCGGCGGAGGTCGTCAGCGCTCTCGGCATGGCCGCGCGCCACCGGCAGCACGTTCGACTCTACGGCGTTGCGCCATGCTCTCACCGTGGCGATATTTTGGGCGTAACCGCCAGGGAGATGGGAAATCGCTGAGGGCCCAAGGCCGATCAGCGCGTTGCTCATGCGTGCGACATAGCCTTGGAAGTTCCGCTTGAGCGTCGAGTTGCGCGCCGAGAGGGCGAGCGGGTCGTCGGGGCGTGCGAAATGATCGAGGCCGACGCTCTCATAGCCCAGATCGTTGAGCATGCGCCGTGCGAGTTCGGCCTGGTCGAATCGATCGCTCACACCAGGCAAGGCTTGTGCGTCGATCAAACGTTGCCGACGCTTGAACCATGGCACGTGGGCGTATCCGAAGAGGGCGATGCGACTGGGCTGAAGCTCAGTCGCAAGCCGGATCGTGCGCGCAAGATCGCCGCTCGTCTGCCCCGGCAGCCCGTACATGAGATCGAAGCTTAGTTGCGTCAGGCCCGCATTACGGAGCGTCTCGACAGCTTGACGCACCTGCGCGATGGGTTGCACGCGCCCGATCGCCTCCTGGACATGCGCGTTGAGGTCTTGAACGCCCAATGATGCGCGGTTGACGCCCACCGCAACATAGGCCCCGGCGAGGTCGCGCGTGACGTGGCGCGGGTCAAGCTCGATGGCGTGTGCGACGTCAGGCGCCACATCGAACCAGAAATCGAGATGGCGCGCGAGGCGGATAAATTGTTCGGCGGAAAGAATATTGGGTGTGCCGCCGCCCCAATGAATTTCGTCGACACGGTGGGTGCTGACCTTCGATGCGACGAGGTCTACCTCCATCATGAGCGTGGAGACAAAATCGCCAATGTCGCCGCCGCGTGTCAGGAAGGTGTTGCAGCCGCAATACCAGCAGAGCTCCCTGCAATAAGGCACATGCAGATAGAGCGAGAGGCGCGCGTCCTCCTTCAGCCCACCGAGCCAGCGCGCGTAGGTCTCCGCATCCACTGACGCGTCGAAATGGTTCGCGCTGGGATAGGACGTGTAGCGCGGCGCCTGACGTTCCGCGAAAGGCAACAGATGCGGATCCATGGCGTATGATTGCCCTGGGCGCTGGAGGGACGTTTGATGTTGGTCAATTAACGATGCGGCCCAAGCGCACAGCGCCTATGGCGCAAGTACGTCTGCCAGGTCGCCCGCAGCGAGAGCCGGCGCGTTGGGTGGCCGGAGGATAAGCGCTTGCGCGTGGGCAAAGACGGAAAGGAGGGAGGAATCTTGTTGCCGCGCCGCTTCCGCCCAGACCTGACCGGTCTCGTCAGTCTTTAGTGCGGCGCGAAGGTAGGTCTCACGCGCGCCGTTATCCGCGAGGGCCGAGCGCAGGCGCGCGTGATGCAGGCGAATGGAACACGCGTGATCGCGGCCGCACATGCGGTCAAGCAACGGGCGCAGAAAAAGACGCGCGCAGACAAAACCTGACGCGGGGTTGCCAGGCAGTCCGAGCACGATGCGTTCGCCGATGCGGGCGAACCAAGTGGGCTTACCCGGCCTAATCGCCACCTTCTCGAACAGGAACGTGCCCCCGAGGCTACGAACTGCCGGGCGCGCGTGGTCGTGGTCACCGACGGAGGCTCCGCCCACGATGACGGTGAGATCGTTTTTGGCGATGGCTTGGCGAAGCGCATCGGTGATGACGTTCGCATCATCAGGCAGCGGCCCAATGCCGTTTGCCTCTGCGCCCCATTGTTCGGCGAACGCGGCGATACCGACGCTCATCGAATCGAAGATCTGATCTTCGGCGGGGATTTGCCCAGGCGGCACCAGTTCATCGCCGCCGCTTAGCACCGTGACGCGCGGCATCCGCGAAACGGAGAGCGACGCGCGACCAGCCGCGGCCGCAAGTGCGATGGAAGCGGCGTCCAGTACGCAGCCGGCCGCGAGCAATCGGGCGCCCCGCGCAAAATCCACGCCAGCGGCCCGCACGTGACGATCCTGCTCCACCGCAGGGGATGTTACGAGATCACCGTCACGCGCCGCGTCCTCCTGGATGAGCACTGCGTCCGCGCCAGCGGGCAGCGGGGCGCCGGTGAAGATGCGGGCGCATTCGCCCGGCTCGAGCGCACGGGCGAGCGCGCGCCCGGCGCCGGCCTCTCCAACCAGGCGCAGCACGCCCGGCGTATCCGCGGCGCGCAGGGCGTAGCCATCCATGGCGGACGCACGAAACGGCGGTTGATCGCGGTGTGCGACGATGTCCTCGCGCAGCGTGCGCCCCAACGCCGCGCGCAAGGGAAGGGTCTCAACACCACACCCGGCGGCGTTCCGCAAAATGGCGTCGCGTGCTTCAGCGACGCTAATCACTCTTTGCCCCTGATATAAGAGCCGCTGGCGCCACCGTGCTTTTCTTGCAGCTGAACGGCTTCGATCGTCATGCCGCGATCGATCGCCTTCAGCATATCGTAGAGAGTCAGGCAGGCCACGGATGCGGCCGTCAGCGCTTCCATTTCAACGCCCGTCTGTCCCGTGACGCACGCGCGCGCGATGACCGTGAAGCCCGGCAGAGATTCATCGGCGGCCACCTCAACTGTGAGGCTGCTCAACGCAAGCGGATGGCAGAGCGGAATGAGCTCCGACGTGCGCTTGCCGGCCATCACGCCGGCGATTTCGGCGATCGCGCACACGTCGCCTTTGGGCAAGTCGTTGCTTTGGGCGCGGCGCAAGGTTTCGAGCCTCATGCGGATTTGGCCCGTGGCGACAGCTTCGCGCTTGGTGGCGGCCTTGTCGCCGACATCGACCATGCGGGCGCGGCCCTGATCATCAAGGTGGGTGAGGCGCTCGCTCATTCAGCGCTCCGTCAATCGCGGCATGATTTCGACCAAGTTGCAGGGCATGTGACGGCTGTCGAGCTGCCAGCGGATGATCTTATCCCACCCGTCCTTGCAAGCGCCGTTCGATCCAGGCAGCGCGAATACAAACTTGCCAAGCACAACACCGGCGCACGCGCGCGACTGCAGCGTGGAGAGGCCGACGCTCTGGTAGCTCAGCATATGCCAGACCACGGCGAAGCCTTCGATCTCCTTTTCGAAGATTGGTTTGAGCGCCTCGGGCGTCACGTCGCGGCCGGTCAGTCCGGTGCCGCCCGTGCTGATCACGACATCGATTTCTGGATCAGCGATCCAATCGTTCACCTGCGCGCGAATGGCGTCGACATCGTCGCGCACGAGGGCGCGCGCCGCGACGACGTGGCCGTCACGCGTGGCGCGATCGGCGAGGAGAGCGCCAGAGGTGTCGCTCTCCTCGTCGCGCGTATCGGAAACCGTGAGAATGGCGATGCGCACGGGTTTGAACGGCAGCGTGTCGTCGATGCGGCAAAGCCGTGATGTGTCGGTCATTCTGCGTGCTCCGCGCTGCGCGCGTAATCCGCCGCTGTAGGTTCGATCCAGCGCCGGCCCGTGGCGCCGACTTCGCGCTTCCAGAACGGGGCGTCGGTTTTGAGGTAGTCCATCATCTCGGCCACGGCCGCGAACGCCTCGGCGCGATGCTGGCTTTGCGCCGCCACGAGCACGATGGGCTCGCGCGCGGGGATGATTCCAACGCGGTGGATAACAAGCAGCGCGGCCAGCTGGCGCCGCTCGGCGACGCGCTGTGCAAGGCGCGCCACCTCAGCATCGGTGAAGCCTGGATAGTGATCGAGCTCCAGGTGCTCCACGGCGCCTCGCTTTGAGACGTCCCGGCAATAGCCGACAAAGTTCGCAATTGCACCGATATCTCCGCCGCGACCCTCGAAGAAGGCGCGCAGTTCGATCTCCGGAAAAAATGGCTCGGCGGTGATGAGAGCTTTGATCATGTGGCGAGCGCCGCCGCTGCAATCCCAAGAACGACGCCGAGCACACGAAGCACGCCGCGTTTGTCGAGGCCCTTTAAGCTCCAAGTTGTCCCAATCAGCGCGCCGCCAAGTGCAGCCAGTGCGAGCCAGGGAAGATAATCAGGTAGCAGCGCCAGCGACGACGCGCGCCCGGCGAGGCCGGCCATCGAGTTCACGACGATAAAGCAGGCGGCGATGCCGGTGGCTCTTTGCGGATCGCTCCAGCCGGCGAAGACCAGCAATGGCGATAGATAGACGCCGCCGCCTATCCCGGTGAGGCCGGCAAGCGCGCCAAGCGCAAGGCCAACGGGAAGCGCCACGCGTCTCGAGGGCGCTGCGCTGGGCTTGATGGCGTCAACCTGCGGCCACACCAGATAGCGCAACGCCGCCGCCGCGAGCGCGGCAGCAAGGAGCGGTCGAAAGATTTCGTCAGGAACCTCTATGCGTCCGGCCAAGAACGCCGCGGGAATCGCGGTGATCGCAAACGGCCAGAACACGTTCCAATCGAAGCGCCCGGCGCGCAGATAGCGGAAGGCGCCGAGGCCGGCGACAAGGATATTGAGCACCAGCGCCGCGGGCCGAATTTCTTCGGGCGCCAACCCGACCAGCGCCATCAGCGCGATATAAGCGGAGGCGCCGCCGTGGCCCACGGATGAATAGAGTGCGGCTGCAGCGGCGATGGCGAACGCGAGCAAGAGGATGGTTTGGTCCATATCACCCTCCGCTCATGGGCGGCATAAAGGCGATTTCGGTCGCGCCGCGCACGGATGTGCTTTCGCTCACGCAGATCGTTTGGTCGGCGGCGACGCGAATCTCGCGCGCCATAAGGACTGCGCCCAATTCCGGATCGCGCTGCTGAAGCCATGACCTCAGCTCGGCGACCGTTTCAACACCTGCAGGCAGGTCGCAGTGCATCTCGC
>CAYUOC010000070.1:0-5245 GCA_964446305.1 uncultured Terricaulis sp.
GTCGACGAAGCCGGAAACACAAGCCGCACCGGCCGCACCATCACCGCGCCTGCCGCGAACGATGATCGCCCCGTGCGCTTCGCTTTCGTCAGCTGCCAGGATCCCACCATCGGCGCGCTCAATGCGTACCGGCGCATGATGTTCGAAGACGCCCGCCGCCCGCGCGCTGAGCAAATGAGCTTCGTGCTGCACCTCGGCGACTTCATCTACGAGATCGTGAAATATCCCGAGGATGGCCGCGACGGCAGAGATCGCGGCCGGCGGTTGCGCGAAGTCTTTCGCTATCCGACAGGAAGGCGCCTTCGCAACTTCCACTTTCCCGTCGATCTCACCGATTATCGCGCCATCTATCAGGGCTATCTGAAAGACCCGGATTTGCAGGATGCGCGTGCGCGCTGGCCGTTCGTGTGCGTGTGGGACAATCACGAATTCGCGTGGCGCGGGTACCAAAGCATGTCGTTCCTGTTCAACGATCCGCCGGAGCCCGCGCAGAATCTGAAGGTCGCGGCGAGCCAAGCTTGGTACGAGTATCAGCCCGCGCGCGTCGCCAAGCCGGGCGCTGGCGATGCGTTCGAAGCGCCGTCCGTCACCGATGGGCCGATCGGCGAAGTCGACGCACGCGGCCTCGGCCAAAGTCCCGACAACCTCACCGCCATCAACGCGCTCAAAATTCAGCGCTCCTTCCGCTTCGGCAAGAACGTCAACATGATCCTGACCGACAACAGGTCATACCAATCCGCGCCGATCAGCGGCGAAGGCGTGCCGGGCCTGGACTTCGGCGCCTTTCCCGAAATGGCCAACGATATCTTGGAAGAGGGGCGCGAGTGGCCAGGCGGCGCGCCGGCTACCATCCGCATCGGCGAACAAGAAGTCCCCAATCCGCAAATCAACGAACCGCCGCAAGCTTATCTCGGCATCGAACAAATGGCCTGGTTCAAGCAGCAGCTACGAGCCGCCGAAGCGCCGTGGAAAATCTGGGGCCACTCGTTCGGCACGCTCTCCTTGCGCGTCGATCCGCAAAACCTGCCGCCAGAGTTCGCCGACACATGGCCCAGCACGGAATACGGATATCTCCAGCGCTCGTGGACGCTCGAGCATCGCGAGATTTACAGCATGGTGCGGGATGAAGGCATCACTGGTCTCGTCAACTGCGTGGGCGATAAGCACTCCTTCTGGGCCGGCTAT
This sequence comes from uncultured Terricaulis sp., assembly GCA_964446305.1. Classification (GTDB taxonomy): domain Bacteria; phylum Pseudomonadota; class Alphaproteobacteria; order Caulobacterales; family Aquidulcibacteraceae; genus Vitreimonas. The sequence goes on from CAYUOC010000070.1 coordinate 1,186, forward strand.
ACATGCGAGACGTTGCCGCCGCGCGCGTTCGAACCTGCGGGCGTCGAGTTCGTGACGGGCGCCATCACTGCGCAGAACGCAGGCGAAGTGCAGGCGCTGACGTTCCCGCGCGATAACAGGCTGGCGCCGTTCTATGTGCAGGACAGACCCGACGGCACGACGCTATGCTCCTACAACACCATGCTGCTGCACGGCGTGCGCTCCGCACTCGTGCTGCGCGATACGGATGATCTCGAGCAAGCGCGCGCCGCGCGTAATCCGGACAACGCGCCGCACCTCACATTCATGGACCAGGGCGGTTACGGCTATTCCACCGTACGCGCATCGGCGGATGAACTCGAAACAGAATTCGTCTGCATCCCGATCCCGTTTGAGCGCAGCGAAACCGAGGATGGCGGCCCGCTACGCTACCGCGTCATCCACCGCGTCGCCCGCTGGGCGCCGGGCGAGGGGCCCGAGATGCGCCAAGAGGTGGTCGAAGGCGACGTGGGGACGGCGATTTAGCGCGCGATTGTGGGGGCTGCCGCGTTGACCGGCGCCGTCACTTCGCCGTGTACGTCGTCTTCACCATGTCGCGAAACAGCCGCAACTGACGGCCCAGCAGTTTGCGATCGTTGAGCGCGCGCGTCAGCACGATGGAGCCTTCGATCATGGCGCTGAAACTGTCGGCGATCGTGTCGAGATCGATCGCCGTCACTGGCCGATACCGGGTTTCAATGTCGAGAAACCACTGCCTGAACCGCGCGCGCCAGCGCATCGCCGTATCGAAGAGCACTTTGCGCACTTCGCGGTCGAACGCCTGTTCCTGGTAGAGGATCGCGGCGACAAGGCAGCCGGGATGAAGCTCCTCCATCTCGTCCATCGCCTCGGCGTACAAATCCAAGAAGCGCAGAAACCTCTGCATCGGATCGTCGCCTGCGTCGTCGGCGCGTTCCGTGAGCTCATCCATCACCGCTTCGTCTTCTTCGAGAAAGCGCATCAGCAATTGGCGGGCGAGATCACCCTTGTCGCGGAAGTGATAGAAGAAGCCGCTCTTGGTGATGCCTGTGACCTCAACCAGCTCCTCGATCGACGTGCCGCTGAAGCCTTTGTGGAGAATGGCGTCGTAGGCCGCGTCGAGCAGGCGATCGCGCGTGCGCTTGCCTTTGCCGATCGTTTCGGTGTTCGCCTCTGGGGCGGCGCTGCTTTGCGGATTTCGCTCGTCCATCGCGTCAGTGTGGCTTTCGGCGAAACTGACCGCAAGTCCACTATGCCTCTCGGTGGTGTTCTTGTATCCGCGCCAGACGGGTCAAGCAGGGAAGCCTCGATGTTCGGCGTCTATCACGCAATCGCACTCTCGATGTTTGCAGTCTTCGCCGTGCTCGATCTGGTGGTTCGCGCGCGCACTTTCCCCAACGTGCCATTCTGGAAGATGAAAGGCGTGCTCTTCACACTGATGTATTTCGCCGTCACCACCTACGCGCCGCTGCTATGGGATAGCACGCTCGGCCAGTATCAGCTGATCAACGGATCGGCTTGGCCTTTCTGGGTTCAGTTGATCGTCGGGTTCTTCTTCTATGAGTTTCTCATCTACGCGTGGCATCGCACCATGCACAATGTCGATTTCATCTGGCGCTGGTTTCACCAGATGCATCACAGCGCCGAGCGTGTAGATATCTGGGGCGCGCTATACTTCCACCCCTTTGATATGATCGGCTGGGCTCTCGTCGGCAGTTTTGCGCTCGTGCTTGGCATCGGCCTGACGGCGGAAGCTGCGCTGATCGTCGCGCTGGCCGCCACCTTCTGCGCGCTCTTTCAGCATTCGAACCTGAAGACGCCGCAATGGCTCGGCTATTTCATCACGCGTCCCGAAAGTCATTCCGTGCACCACGAGCGCGGCATCCACGGCTACAATTACGGCGACATCCCGATCTTCGACATCATCCTCGGCACCTTCCGAAATCCGCGCGAGTGGAGTGGCGAGGCGGGCTTCTTCGAAGGTTCGTCGCGCAAGGTTGGTGAAATGCTGGTCGGCCGGAAGATCGCCTGACGAATCCCGGTCAATGCTGCTAAGACGGGGGCGCAATGAAACCCCGCGAACTTCTGGCCACAGCGCAAATCCCCGGCGGGGAGGAGCTGCGCCTATACAGGCGCGACACCGACTTTATCATCGCGCTCGGCGCCAATGAGCTGATGTCTTCCCGCCTCAGTGGCTCCGAGGAGGCGTTGGCGCTTCTCACCATTGATCGTCTGCAGAACCAAGACACACCGCATCTGCTCATCGGCGGCTACGGCATGGGCTTCACGCTCCGCGCCGCGCTCGCGCGCCTCGGGGCCCAGGCGCGCCTCACCGTGGTCGAGCTATTGCCCGAGATTATCGAGTGGGCGCGCGGGCCGATGGCGGAGCTGGCCGCGGGCTGCCTGGACGATCCGCGCGTCGATCTGATCATGCGCGACGTGTCGCGCGCCATCGCCGCCACGCATGAGCGCCGCTACGACGCGATCCTGCTCGATGTCGACAATGGCCCCGATGGCCTCACCCGCGCCGACAATGATCACATCTATTCATTGCTGGGCCTGCAGGAAGCCAAGGCAGCTTTGAAGCCCGGGGGCGTACTTGCGATTTGGTCCGCCGCGCCGGATGAGCGCTTCGCGCGGCGGCTGAAGCATGCGGGCTTTCAGGTCGAAGAGGTCATGGTGCGCGCAGGGCGGGGCGGCAAAGGCGCGCGCCACATCATCTGGTTCGCCCGGGCGCCTTAAACCTCAGCGATATCCGGCACGACCATGCGCGTAATCTTCTGCAAATCAGCCCGCGCCGCCTCCACGCTCATCGGCGTGAACTTGATCGTGGCGCCGACCATTTGCGGCTCGACTTCGCACTTGGCGACATAAATCTCGCCGGGACTGGAGACGAGTTCGATGCCATCGTTCGGCCCTGGCGCCTTGTTCGTGCCGGTGACGCCGGCGACGCGATGCGTGCCGGGTGTCAGCCAGATACGCGTAAAGCGGGGGCTTTTCAGCTGCGCTGCTTCGCGCCCATCGATCAGCACATTGATGCCAACCGCGCGCCCGACAAACTGGTTGCGGAACACATAGAGCGCGGCTTTCCCGGCGGCGGGCGTAAACCGGAGCGCCTCGTCGCGCTGCTCAAACGTGGCTTCCGCCACCTTGCGGTTGGTCTGCAGATTGCGCGTCACGATCACGGCGCCGGCCGCAATTGCGATCAGGGCGACGATCAACATGATTTCGCCACCCAACAACGAGCGCAGGACGTAGTACCCAACGAGGCCGCCAAGCACCGCAAGGCCGTAGACAACAAGATTACGAGGCATGTCGCCATCCTTACGGATGACGCGCGCGGGCGCCAAGGCTAGAACGCTCGCGTGACGAATCCGAAACTCACCTTGGTCGTGGCCGTTGCAAGGAACGGCGTCATCGGGCGCGAAGGCGGTCTGCCGTGGCGGCTCTCGTCCGACATGAAGCGCTTCAAAGCCGCCACCATAGGCAAGCCGGTGCTTATGGGCCGTAAGACGTGGGACTCGCTGCCCAAAAAGCCGCTGCCAGGCCGCCAGAACCTCATCCTTACGCGGGACGCCGAGTTCAGAGCCGATGCCGCTTGGGTCTACACTGATCTTGCCGCCATGCTCGCGGCCGCGCGCGCCATGGCGGAGGCCGCCGGCGTGGAGGAGGCATGCGTCATCGGCGGCGCGCAGCTTTACAACGCCGTGTTGCCGCAAGCCGATCGCATCATTCTCACCGAAGTGAACCTCTCGCCGGAAGGCGATGCATATCTCAATCTCGATCTCTCGAACTGGCGCGAGATCAGCCGCGAAGCCGTTGCGGCAGGCCCGAACGACGACGCGGATTTCGTGGTGCGCACGCTCGAACGCGCCTAGCGCCGGAGCGCGAGGCGCGTATGCTCGCGTCCCATGTCAGAGTTCGAAGTTATCGCCACCGGCCTTCAGTTTCCCGAAGGCCCAATCGTCATGCCGGACGGGAGCGTCATTCTCGTTGAGATCAAGCGCAAAACGCTGACGCGGGTCTGGAAGGGCAGGCAGGAAGTCATCGCCAATATCGGCGG
>CAYUOC010000070.1:5345-8652 GCA_964446305.1 uncultured Terricaulis sp.
AAACGCTGACGCGGGTCTGGAAGGGCAGGCAGGAAGTCATCGCCAATATCGGCGGTGGCCCAAACGGCGCGGCCATCGGGCCAGATGGCGCGGTTTACATCACCAACAATGGCGGCTTCGAATATCACGACATGGGCGGCCTCACCATTCCGGGCAACGCCGCACCCGATTACGTCACCGGCCGCATCGAGCGTGTCGATCTCGCGACCGGCAAGGTCGAGCGCCTCTATGACAAGATCGGCGATTATAAGCTGAGCGGCCCCAACGATCTCGTCTTCGATAAGGCCGGCAACATCTGGTTCACCGATCTCGGCAAGGTCTATACGCGCACGCTCGATCGCGGCGGCGTTTATTTCTGCAAGACCGATGGCTCGCTGATCAAGGAAGCCGCCTATGGCGGCACGGGCCTGAACGGCATCGGCCTCTCGCCCGATGAAAGGACTGTCTACGCGGCCGAAACCGACACCGGAAAACTCTGGGCGTTCGATATCATCGGCGAAGGTGAAGTGGCGCCGGGGCCGCTCGGCGCCATCGGCCGCTGCGTCGCCGTGCAGCCATATCACTGCTATTTCGATAGCCTCGCCGTGCAAGCCAATGGCGATGTCTGTATCGCTACCATCCTCAATGGCGGCATCACCACGATCACGCCCGCCGGCGTCTCCACGCACACGCCGTTCCCGGATCCAATCGTCACCAACATCGCCTTCGGCGGCGCCGACATGCGCGACGCCTACATCACACTCTCGGCGACCGGCCAATTGATCAAAGCCCGCTGGCCGGAACCCGGTCTCAAACTAAATTTCGCACCGTACTGAGGAGGCGAGCATGTCAATCATCGTCCATCACCTGGAAGAGAGCCGCTCGCAGCGTGTGCTGTGGTTGCTCGAAGAGCTCGGCGTTCCATACGAAGTGAAACGCTACGCCCGCAATGCGCAGACACGTCTCGCGCCACCGGAGCTGAAAGAGATTCACCCGCTCGGCAAATCGCCGGTGCTCACGAAAGACGGCCGCGTGTTCGCCGAGTCCGGCGCGATTGTCGAATATTTCGCGGAGAGCGAAGCGGGCGGCAAACTCGCCATTGCGCCGGGCGATCCCGATCGCGCGAACTATCTCTATTGGCTGCATTTCGCCGAGGGCTCGGCCATGCTGCCGCTGCTGCTGAAGCTCTATGTGGGGCTGCTTGGCGAGAACGGCGCGCCGCTGATGCAGATGCGTGTGGAGCCGGAGATCGCCAACCACCTGGGCTTCGTCGACGCCTATCTCGAAGGCAAGGACTACTTCGTCGCCAACCGTTTCACGGCCGCCGACATCGAAATGAGCTTCGTGCTCGACGCCGCCAACAATCGCGGCGGCCTCGATCGCTACCCCAACCTCGTCCGCGTCAGAAAACTGCAACAGGCCCGCCCGGCCTACCAGCGAGCACTAGAAAAGGGCGGACCGTATAAAATGGGCGGCTAAAGCTGGACTTTCCCGGCAACGCACTGAATGTCTCCGCTGACCAACGGAGAGATTATGCGCGCACGCGATTGTAAGATCGTCGCCACCATGGGTCCGGCGAGTGATGCGCCGGAGCGGCTGGCCATGCTCATTCAGGCCGGCGTCGATTGCTTCCGGCTGAACTTCAGCCACGGCGCCCGCGAAGATCACGCCCGCCGCATGGCCGCGATCCGCGCCGCCGAGGAAAAGGCCGGCACGCCCGTCGGTGTCTTTGCTGATTTGCAGGGACCTAAGATCCGCGTCGGCATGTTCGAGAACGGCGAGATCAAGCTCAAGTTCAACGACATCATCACGATCGAAGCGTCGACCGAACCCGGCGCGCATAATCTCATCCGGCTGCCGCACCCCGAACTCGTCAACGCCCTCGAGGTCGGCGACATCCTGAAGCTCGACGACGGCAAGCTCCAGCTCACCGTCACCGAGCGCGGCCGAACACAATTGAAGGCTCGTGTCGATTTCGGCGGCGTGCTGAAAAACCAGAAGGGCGTCAACGTCCCGACCCGCCGCATCCCGATCAGCGCGCTGACTGAGAAGGATAGGGAAGACCTCGTCTACGCCCTCGATCTCGGTGTCGATTACATCGCGCTATCGTTCGTGCAGCATCCCGAAGACGTGCTGGAAGCCAAGGCGTTGATCAAAGATCGCGCCGGCGTCATCGCCAAGATCGAGAAGCCATCGGCGCTTTGGCAGGTGGACGAGATCGTCGAAGCCGCCGACGCCGTTATGGTCGCGCGCGGTGATCTCGGCGTTGAACTGCCGCCCGAGCAAGTGCCAATCGCCCAGCGCCGCATCATCCGCAGTGCCCGCGCCGCCGGAAAGCCGGTGATCGTCGCCACACACATGCTCGAAAGTATGGTCGAGGCCGCGACTCCAACGCGCGCCGAAGCCTCGGACGTCGCCACCGCCGTCTACCAGGGCGCCGACGCGGTGATGCTCTCCGCTGAAAGCGCCGTCGGCCGCCACCCGCAAAGCGCCGTCGCCATCATGGATCGCATCATCCGCGCCGTGGAGGATGACGAAGAATATTGGGCCTCGCTTCCGCGCGACATGACGCCCCCGCAAGCCACCACCGCCGACGCCATCGCGCTTTCCGCCCGCCACGTCGCCGATGTCATCGGCTGCGCCGCGCTCGTCGCCTATACCGCAACCGGTTCATCGGCGATCCGCGTCGCGCGCGAACGTCCGCGCTGCGGCGTCATCGGCCTCACGCCCTTCCTCGAAACCGCGCGCAAACTCGCGCTCGTCTGGGGCGTGCGCTCGGTTGTGACGGAAGACGTGGAGAACGTCGAAGAGATGGTCGAAAAGGCCGATGCCGCCGTGCGCAAACTCGGTGTCGCCGAAACCGGCGATCGCGTCGCCATCATCGCCGGCATCCCGTTCGGACGGGCAGGGAAAACCAATACGATCCGCGTGCTGCGACTAGAGTGAGCCACTTCTAGCAGGGCGGGGCGCGCTCAGCGCACGCACCACGGATATCGGGCCGCCTCCGCCTCCCAGCGTTGATCTTCACGCTGTAACTGGGCTTACTGTCGCGAACAGGGGGTGCGCGTGAGAGCATTATTTCTACTTTCGGCCGCGAGCGCTGTGATCGCCGCGTGCGCATCGTTTGGCGCCAACGCTCCGCGCTATCCCACCGCCGCGCAGTGCCCGGTATTTGCCGAGTACGATCCAGCTGCGCTCGCCGCAGCTGGCGATCCCGTGCAGAACCCACAAGTGGCGAACTACGACACCTGGGCGCGCGAGCGCGTTGCCGAAGTGCCCGTTCCCGCCGAAGCCGCCAACGCCGCAACGCTGATCCGCGTGCGCGTGC
>CAYUOC010000070.1:8752-18358 GCA_964446305.1 uncultured Terricaulis sp.
GTGCCCGTTCCCGCCGAAGCCGCCAACGCCGCAACGCTGATCCGCGTGCGCGTGCCGTCGACCGGCATGTGGCATGTCGATGATTATGTCGCGGCGTGGAAGGATGACAGCGGCCGCTGGCGCATCGCGCGCCGCCGGATCGAGGGCAATCAGCCGCCGCCGCCGCCCGTGCCGCCGCCATACCCGACACCTGAAAACTGGCAGCCGCCGCCTGCGCCGACAATGGAAGAGCGTTTCCCATTGCTCGTAGGTCCCGCGGATCCGGCGACCGCCGCGCGGCTCGACGCCTATCTTGCGGACCCCTGCATGAACGCCGAACCTACGCGCTTCAGCCACACGATCCCGCGCCGCGATGGGCCGTCTTGGGTTTGTGTGCCGGATTCATCTTCCATGGCAGGCGAAATCATCGAGCCTGACCGCACGCGTCTCATCAGTGTCCGGTGCGAGAACGACATGGTGACCTCGGATTTCCTCCGTTACGTCTATGGTTCGGCTGGGATCGAGGAGGGTCAGGTCGAACGGAGAACGAGCTGGTGAGAGCGATCTTTGTAAGCCTTGCGGTGCTCGCGCTTGCCGCGTGCGCAACAACGCCGGCCGCGCCGCAACTGCCGTCCTCCGCGGCGATCGACGCTGAGGTCCTCGCCGCAGGTCTGGGGCTGGTCACCTTCAACGATCCTGAAGCTGGCCTCATGGTCTTCAAGGGTGGCCACAATGACTGGACCGGCAACATGGCTAGCTGCCAGGAGGCGCAGCGGCGCTGCGTTGTCTTCCTTGGCAACAGCGTCCGCGCCGAGCTGATCTATTCCGAGCTCGCGCGGTTCATCCTGGGCGACACTGCCTTCCCCTGGTGGTGGGAATACAATCGCTAACGTTGCCGCGCGGGTGCTTGCGGCGTCACGGCGCCCGCAGCTTCGGCCGCCTTCAGCTCCTCATAGATGACACGCACATTATCGAGAATCTTCTTCTCTCTCTCGTGCATCTCTCCATCGGCCGTGGCGATTTTCTCCAGCATGTCGAGCAGCATTTCGAAGCCTTGCGCGGTCAGAAACTTGGTTGACCACTCCGTCAGCTTGGAGAGCGGCGCGAGTTGATCAGTGTTGCGGCAGAATTCGCGGAACTCGCGCGCGTCGAAGCCGCCCCCAAGGTGCGAAATCGCTTCGCGTTCCGCCACTTCCACTTCGCGCTCATCGGTAACGCCATCCGCCGTCACCATGTGCGCCAAGAAAGCCGAGAGGAACGAGACGAACACCTCGTCCGTCGTCCGCTCGGCCTGCGGCACGTTGCGCGGACCGATGATGATCTGATGGTAGATTTGCGTCAGGATTTCCTCGACGCCTTCCATGTTGTCCAGCGCCATCGTCGCCGGCTTCGCCGCAAAGAACCGCTCCATCACCCGCGCCTCCGAGGTGACATCGACCAGGTTGAGGCCGAGCTCGGTGAGGCGCTCTTTGGTTTCCGGGTGCGAGTCGGTCGGGTGCGCGGTGTGATTGCCGAGCGAGAACGCCACCAGCGGCGGCAGCTTCTCTGGATCGACGTCGTAGCGCAGCTTGTCTTCGAAGCTCGCCGACATGTTGCGGCGGAACTTGCCGCGTGAGATGTCGGCCAGGGTATCTTCCATCTCGCGGTGCCACAGCATCGAGAGAATGCCGGTCTTGATCAGCGCGTAGCCCAGATCGGCCGGCGTTGAGGCGGTGGAGCCGATTTGGTCCGCGCGCAACTCCCGCGCGCGGCTGGATTTCGCAGCATTGCGCGAGAAGCAATCGATCATGAAGCGCAGGAAAAGCCGCGCCGGCATCAGCAGCGGGTTCTTATCGTAGGTCTTGTGCTCGTCGGCGGCGTGCGCTGCTTCCTCAAGCCCGCGATAGATCGGCGCGAAGTTGCGGCTATAGATCGTGTCTGAGCCGGAGAAGTGCGCCAGTTCGTGGCCAACCACCGCTTTCACCTCATCAAGCGAAAGCACGCGCATCAGCGGCAAAGAAAGATAGAGCGTTTGTCCCGTCAGCAAATGGCGCGACGTCGGCGTATGCATCGGCGCTGTCGTGGCGAAGAAGTTTGGATCGAGCCCCAGCACGATGTTGTCCGGCATCCGCGCGTTGGTCGCTTTGGCGATTTGCTGCACCAGCAGCGCAAGGCGTGGCTGTTCGATCGGCGAGAAGGGGACGCCAATCACCGCACCGACCGCGGGGCGGAACATACGCACTGTCCGCCACAGGATGCCCAAGCCCAATAAGGCGCCGATCCCGGCAAAGCCGAGCAGGATGGTGACATGCACTTGCCCGAGCCAATGCGCTTCCGCGAGATAAGCGGTCGCGGCGATGATGCCGATCTGTGTAATCACCAGGGCAGCGACCAGAACGAGTCCCCCAAAGGAGAGTGCGGGGAACACGAAGCTCAGCAGCACACGATTGGCGCCGGTCACAAAGCTTGCGATCGAGAACGCCAGGATCAGCGCAAGGCCGACCGCCGCCGCGCCGGCGCAAACCCAAAGCAGCGTGAAGTGGTTCTGAATGTTGCCGCACATCGGCGCGACCGTGAGGCTCAAGCCATCCGGCAAACAGATCGCCGCGATATCGCCCAGCGTTGCGCCCTCAGCGGCTGCGAGCGAATGAATGATGTAAAGTGTGATCGCCGCGCCAAGCGCGGGAATGAACAAGGCCGCGAAGATCGCGCGAAGTGCCGGCATTCTGCTGTCCCCCCATCCCAACGCTAAACATGGCGACGACGTTGCGGCAAGCCCCGGCGGGGCGGCGCACGAGTTGCCCGCGCCCCAAAGATCAGCGCACAGTGCGGCGAAAGCAGGAGGATTTGATGCAGACGGTGCGGATTCCGGATGATGTTGCCCGAACGCTCGTGTCCTCTCCGGCCTACGCCACCGATGCGATCCACGAGGCCTATAGGTGGCTCCGCTCAAACAACCCGCTTGGCGTAGCGGAAGTGGAGGGGTTTGATCCCTTTTGGGTCGTGACCAAGCACGCCGACATTCTGGAGATCAGCCGCAACAATGCGCGCTTTCCCTCAGCCGTGCGCGGCACGACGCTGACCAGCAAATCCGGCGAGGCCCGCGCCCGCGCCATCACCGGCACGCCGCACCTCGTGCGCTCGCTCGTACAAATGGATGAGCCCGATCACATGAAGTACCGGCTGCTTACGCAGGCCTGGTTCATGCCGGCGAACGTGCGCAAGCGCGAAGAAGACATCCGGGCGCTTGCCCGGCAAGCCGTCGATGGTTTTGTTACCCTGCCGGGCAGGTGCGAGTTCGTGAAAGACGTGGCGCTGCACTATCCGCTGCGGGTGGTGATGAACATTCTGGGTGTCCCCGAGGAAGATTTCGGCCGGATGCTCCGCCTCACGCAGGAGCTGTTCGGCGCTTCCGATCCGGATACCGAACGCTTTAAGGCCGCGCTCAGCGACGAGCAATTCGCCCAACTGCTAATCGGCGTCGTCCAAGACTTCACTGACTATTTCGAGAAGATCACGGCCGACCGCCGCGCCAATCCACGCGACGATCTCGCCACGCTTCTCGCCAATGCCGAGGTCGATGGCGCGCCGCTGCCGCCGTTCGAGCGCACTGGCTACTACACCATTATTGCAACAGCAGGCCACGACACCACGTCGTCCTCCACCGCCGGCGCCATGTGGGCGCTGGCGACGCAGCCTGACCTGTTTGAACGGGTGAAAGCCGATCCATCGTTGATCCCGGCCCTGATCGAAGAAGCAATCCGCTACACAACGCCGGTGAAAACCTTCATGCGCTCCGCTGCTGAAGACTGCGAACTGCGCGGCCGCCAGTTGAGGCAGAACGATTGGATGATGCTCTGCTACGCGTCCGGCAATCGCGACGAAGACGTCTTTCCAAGCGCTGACACCTTCGACATCGATCGCACGCCGAACCGCCAGCTCGCGTTTGGCAACGGCGCGCATCTGTGCCTCGGTCAGCATCTCGCGCGCCTGGAAATGCGTATCCTCTTCGAAGAGCTGTTGCCGCGTCTCAAATGCGTCAGCCTCGACGGCGAACCGCGCTACAGCGAAAGCTTCTTCGTCAACGGCCTGAAGGCATTGCCCATCGCCTTCGAACTCGCGTAAGGCGGCTGCATGATCCGTGTTCTATTGTTGAGCGCGCTTGCGCTTGTCTCCGCCTGCGCCACTTCGCCCTCGGCGCCGCCGTTGCCGTCAAATGCCGCCATCGACGCGGAAGCTGCTCGACTTATGGCGAGCGAGGACGTGAAGGGCATGGCGGTTGCCGTGATTGATCACGGCCAGGTCGTGCATGTGGCCGCCTATGGTTACGCCAACGTCGCGGAGGGGCGCGCGTTGCAAACCGACACGGTCATGTACGGCGCGTCACTGACCAAGACGGCCTTCGGCTATCTGATCATGCAATTGGCTGATGAGGGGCGGCTTGATCTCGATCGCCCCATGTACGAGTACCTGCCGAGGCCGCTCATCGAGTACGAGGGATACGCCGATCTTGCAGGCGATGATCGCTGGCGGCGTTTGACCGCGCGCCACGTTCTCAATCACACCACTGGCTTTCTCAATTTCCGGTGGATCGACGATGACCGGCGCCTGCGTTTTCATCGCGATCCCGGCGCCGAGTACGGATACTCAGCTGAGGGCTTCTACATTCTTCAAATGGTGCTGGAAGACGGGCTGGGACTCGACGTCAAAGAGGAGATGCAGCGGCGGGTTTACGATCGCTTCGGTATGACCCGCACCTCGATGCAGTGGCGTCCAGATTTTCGTCCCAACCTCGCGGACGGCTACGGCATCGACGGCGTGTACGAGCCGCACGATGAGCGCTCCAACGTCAGCGCCGCTGGCTCCATGGATACGACGATCGCTGATCAAGCCCGCATGTGGGCGGGCATAATGCGTGGCGAAGGGCTCACGCCCGCGTCGCGCAACGAGTTCACCCGTCCGCAGTTCGCTATCCAAAGCGCCCACCAGTTTCCGTCGTTCCGGCCGGACCGCGATCCGCGCGGCGCCGCGATCAATCTTTCTTCTGGTGTCGGCATGATCACGTTCGAGGACGCGGACGCTGGCCTGATGTGGTTCAAAGGCGGGCACAACGATTTCACCGGCAATATGGTCGTCTGTCAGGAAACGCGCCAACGCTGCATTGTATTGCTCGCCAACAGCGTCCGCGCAGAGCTGATCTATCCCGAGATGGTGCGCTTCGTGTTCGGCGAAACCGCCATGCCTTGGTGGTGGGAGTACAATCCCGGCTAGCGCCGCCGCGGAATGCGGGTCGAGATTAAAGCACCGTCCGATTGTGCACGGTCTCTTTCGTCGCCAGTGAAAACCGCGCATCCGGCGCCGTGCCGTGCACGACCAACTCCGCCATCATGCGCCCGACCGCGGGGCCGTGTTTAAACCCGTGCCCTGAGCCGCCACCGAGCAGGTACGCGCCGTCTAACGCCGGATGCCGGTCGATGAGGAAGTCGCCGTTCGACGAATTCTCGTACTGGCAGACGCGAAATTCCGTGAACGGCCGCCCGGCAAGGCCAGGGAAGCGCCGTTCCGCGAATGTCCGCAACAAAGCTGCGCCGTCTTCGCTCATGCGCCTATCGCCGGTGTCGGGGTCGAAATCCACGCCGTGTGTGTCGCGCGCGATCTTGAACCCGCGGCCCTCCAAGTTTGGGAAGCCGTAAAAGAGGTCGCCGCCGTTGAAATCCGCCCAACCGGGAAGGCGGGACGCCTCGAATGCATCCGCGCCGTCCGGCGGCGCGATGAACGCCACTTCCTGGCGCGTTACGAAGATGCGCTGGCCCAGTTCATTGGGAAATACTTTCGGCAGCCACGGCCCGCACGCCCAAACAATCGCGGTCGCGTCGTGGCGGCGGCCATCGAGCATAACGCTCGTTCCTTCTGTGCCCGGCTCGGCGTGCGCGACTAGGTACTCGCCGCCTTGAGCCATGAAGCGCGCGACTGTTTCCTCAACCGAACGTCGCGCCATCAACGCGCCGAACTCCGGTTCGAACAACCCAAATTCGATCCCGTCGAAGTTCATCTGTGGCCAGCGTTGTCGCAGCGTCGCCTGGTCGAGGTGCTGCAGCGGCAAGCCAAGCCGCTCATGCACAGCGATCGACTCCCGCGCGTAATCGATCATCTCCTGAAAGCAAAACAGCACGCCTGCCTGATGAAACAGCGGCAGCGCCGATCGCTCCGATAGCCGCTTCCACTCTTCGAGCGATTCAAGCGCCATGCGCGTATAGATTTCGTCGCGCCCGTATGTGCCGCGCGTCATCCGGCTTTCGCCGCCGCTCGATGCGCGCGCGTTCGCCGGTCCCATCTGATCGACCAGCAGCACGTCCCACTCGGCGCGTTGCAGATACTCAGCCGTCCAGGCGCCGAACACCCCCGCACCGACGACGATCGCCCGTTGTCGCGTACATCCCGAAAGCGGCAATGCCGCCGCTGCGCCGAGAACGGTTCTGCGTGTCGTTCTCATCGGGTGGCTCCCGCTACTTGATCCTGATCCCCGGCGCAGGCTTGTTCATCCGCGCGACATTGTCCAGCGCCGCCGCCGCCATGGCGATAAACCGCTTTGACACCGCATGCGCCGGTTGTGCCGCCACCAAAGGCGCGCCCGCGTCGCAGCTCTCGCGCAACGCCACATCAATTGGAATTTCGCCAAGGAAGGGCGCGCCCACATCCGCCGCCACGCGGCGCGCGCCGCCTTCGCCGAAAATGTGCGTGCGTTTGCCGTCCGGGGTTTCGAAGTACGCCATGTTCTCGATCACGCCGAGCACTGGCGCGTGCGTCTTTTCAAACATCGCCAGCCCGCGTCGCACATCCGCCAGCGCCATCTCCTGCGGCGTCGAGACAATCACCGCACCCGCCAACGGCACGCGCTGCACCAACGTCACCTGCACATCGCCGGTGCCAGGCGGCAGATCGAGCAGCAGCACATCGAGATCGCCCCAGGCGACCTCGTCGATCATCTGCCGCACAGCGCTCGTCGCCATCGCCCCACGCCAGATCATCGGCGAGGCCGGATCGACCAGATAGCCGATCGACATCGTCTTCAGCCCGTGCGCCGCCAGTGGTTCGAGCATCTTGTCTTCGCGCATGCGGGGTTTCTTCGCGCCCGTGCCAAGCAGCGTGGGCGCCGACGGCCCATAGACATCGAGATCCAATAGCCCCGTCTTCATCCCCAACGAGGCGAACGCGCACGCGAGATTGACCGCGACGGTTGATTTCCCAACGCCGCCCTTTGCGCTCGCTACCGCGATGATGTGCTTCACGCTGCCAACACCGCCGGCGGCCTTCGCTGGCGCTGCGGCCTCGGCCGTCAACACCGCGATAACACTCTCCACGCCGTCAGCCGCGCGCGCTTCCGCTTCGGCGCGATCGCGCACGGGAACATAGAGTTCCGCGACGCCGGCGGGCGCCTCTATCGTAAACGAGACCTTGCCGTCATCGCGCGCTTCTAGCCCGGTCACGCGGCCGGATATGAACAAACCCTTGCCGCTGATCGGGTCTTTAATCGCATCAAGGCGCGCTTTGACGCGTTCTTCGAGCGCCGCCAACTGGTTGTTCATGCTTGATCCCTTAGCACAGGGGCCACATATCGGCGCGCATGGGAGCGCTGCAAGTTCCCATCTCGGCCGCCAAGAAGTGGCGCGCGCGAAACCACCAGAAGGGGCGGGAAGAGATCGATGCCTTGGAATGACCAATCAGGCGGCCCTCCACGCAGCGGCGGCCAAGGTCCATGGGGCGGCGGTCCGCGCCAGCCGTGGGGCCAACAACGCCCGCCGCGGCACACGCCGCCACCGACTGGCCCTGATCTCGATGACATTCTCCGCCAATGGCGCGACCGCATGTTCGGCGGCGGCTCCGGCGGCGGCGGCGGCGGCGGTACGGGCCGCCGTGGCCTTTCGTGGCCGCTGATCGCGGGGCTTCTCTTTGTCGGTTGGCTCGCGACCGGCATCTACACCGTCGATGAAGGCGAACAGGCCGTCATCGTCCGTCTGGGCGACTACAATCGCTCCACCGGCCCGGGCATCCATTTCCATCTGCCGGCCCCGATCGAAGGCCGCCAGGTCGTCAACGTCACCGGCCAGCGCACCGCCGAGATCGGTTTCCAGTCGCCGCGTCCCAACGTCGTCAACGACGATCCGGACGAGAGCCTCATGATCACCGGCGATCGCAACATCGCCGAGATCCACTTCCGCATCGTCTATAACGTCAAAGACGTCAGCGCCTTCGTCTTCAACATCCGCAACCCGGACGAAGCCGTGCGCCAGGTCGCCGAAAGCGCCATGCGCGAAGTCATTGGCCGCCGCCAGCTCGAACCGATCATCACCACCGAGCGTGGTCAGGTCGAAGAGGGTGTCGAGGCGCTGATGCAAACGACGCTCGATGAATATCAGTCCGGCGTGCAGGTGCTGCAAGTTCAGCTGTTGCGCGCCGCCGCGCCGAGCGCGGTCATCGAAGCGTTCAACGATGTCGTCAATGCCGGCCAGGACGCCGAGACGCTCACCAACAACGCCGAGCGTGAAGCATCGCGCATCCGCGCTGACGCTGAAGGCTATCGCGGCCGCGTCGTGCTTGAAGCCACCGGTGAAGGCGAACGCTTCATCGCCGTTCACGCCGAATATCGGGCCGCCCCGCAAGTGACTCGCGACCGGCTCTATCTCGAAACCATGGAGCGCGTGTACCAGCGCGGCAACCTGATCATCCTCGATCAGCGTGGCGGCGCGGTGCCATATCTGCCGCTCGACGGGATGATCCGCCGCAACGCCCCAACCACCCAACAACCGGGGGCCGGCCAATGACGCGCAACATGCCCATGCTCATCGGCGGCATTCTCCTGCTGCTGATCATCGTCCTGAACTCGGTCTTCATCGTCCGCCAGGATCATCAGGCGATCGTGCTGCGCTTCGGCGAGTACACGCGCGTCATCAACGCGCCCGGCACCGATCAGCCCGGCCTCTATTTCAAGTTGCCGTTCGTCGAGAGCGTTGTCGATTTTGACCGCCGCAACATTGGACTCACCCTCGAAGGCCAGCCGATCGTCGCCTCCGACCAGGAGCGCCTGATCGTCGACGCCGTCGTGCGCTGGCAAATCACTGATCCGCGCCGCTTCTATCAGAGCGTGCTGACGGAGCAGGGCGGCGCCTCGCGTCTCGAAACCTTCACCGAAGCCGCTATGCGCCGTGTTCTCGGCGGCGCCGGTTCGGATGACATCATCTCAGGGCGCCGTTCGGAGCTGATGCAAGCCATTGAAAACGATCTCAACGCCGCTGCCGCCGCCGAACTTGGCGTCCGCGTCGTCGATGTCCGCATCCGCCAAGCCGATCTGCCGCCCGAGACGCAAGAGCGAGTCTACGAGCGTATGCGCTCCGAGCGTCAGCAGGTTGCCGGCCGCATCCGCGCCGAAGGCGAACGTGACGCCGCCATTATCCGCGCCACCGCGCAGGAAGAAGCGGAGCGCACGCGAGGCCAAGGTGAAGCCGAACGCGCCCGCATCTTCGCGCGCGCCTACGGCCGCGACCCTGAATTCGCCGCGTTCTACCGCTCAATGCGCGCCTACGACACCGCGCTCGAAGCCGGCACCCCGATCGTGGTCCCGCCGGACAGCGACTTCTTCCGCTACATGCA
>CAYUOC010000071.1:0-8648 GCA_964446305.1 uncultured Terricaulis sp.
GCGGCGTCGCCGCCGAAGAAGACATTCGGAATTGCCGACTGGAACGTCACTTCGTCCACAACGGGCATGTCCCACTTGTCGAACGTCATGCCGATGTCGCGCTCGATCCACGGGAATGAGTTCTCCTGGCCGACCGCCATCAGCACGTCGTCGCACTCGAAATGCACATCCGGCTCGCCGGTCGGTTCGAGCTTCCGTTTCCCGTCCTTCTCCACCCAGTGCATTTTCGTGAACGTCACGCCGGTGAGCTTGCCGTTCTTGTGGGTGAATTCCTTCGGGTTGTGGAAGTTGATGATCGGGATGCCTTCGTGCTGGGCGTCTTCCTTTTCCCACGGCGAGGCCTTCATCTCATCGAAGCCTGACCGGACAACAACCTTCACATCCTCGCCACCCAAACGGCGCGAGGTGCGGCAGCAATCCATGGCGGTGTTGCCGCCGCCGAGTACGATGACGCGCTTACCGATCTTATCGATATGTTCGAACGAGACGTTCGAGAGCCAGTCGATGCCGATATGGATGTTCGCGGCAGCTTCCTTCTGTCCCGGCAACCCGAGATCGCGGCCGCGCGGAGCGCCGGTGCCGACAAAGACCGCATCCCAGCCTTCAGCAAGGACCTCTTTGAGCGAATTCACGCGCGTGCCGAAATGCGTGACCGGCTCGTAGCTCAGAATGTAATCGACCTCCTCGTCGATCACGCTCTCGGGCAAACGGAAGCGCGGGATCTGGGTGCGGATCATGCCGCCGCCCTTCTGCTCCGCGTCATAGATGTGAACTTCGTAGCCCAGCGGCAGTAGATCGCGCGCCACGGTGAGCGAAGCTGGGCCGGCGCCGATACAGACGACACGCTTGCCGTTCTTCTTCTTTGCCTTCGGCGGCAGCAGGTGCTCGATGTCGCCTTTGTTGTCGGCGGCGACGCGCTTCAAACGGCAGATCGCGACCGGCTCGTCCTCAACGCGGCCACGGCGGCACGCCGGCTCGCATGGACGATCGCATGTGCGCCCGAGCACGCCCGGAAACACGTTGGACTTCCAATTGACCATGTAAGCGTCGGTGTAACGCTGCGCGGCGATCAGCCGGATGTATTCCGGCACCGGCGTATGCGCCGGACACGCCCACTGACAATCGACGACCTTATGGAAGTAGTCGGGGTTCGCGATGTTCGTGGGCTTCAAGCGGCTCGGCTCCCGTCTTTACGCGAACCTACTCCGCCTGACCGCGTTGCGGCAATCGCTAAGCGCTTGATTGCGCGGCGGCGGCTAGCGATGGTCGCGGCCAACATGAGTTGGCAATTCTGGATCGACCGCGGCGGCACCTTTACCGACGTTGTGGCGCGCGGGCCCGGCGGCATCGAGGTGGTGAAAAAGCTGCTCTCGGTCGCGCCGGGGCGCTACGAGGACGCCGCGCTCGAGGCGATGCGACTCATTCTCAAAGAGCATGGCGCAACGTTCGCAAACATCGAGGCGGTGAAGCTCGGGACGACGGTCGCGACCAACGCGCTGCTGGAGCGCAAGGGCGCCGATGTGGTGCTGGTGGTGACCGAGGGCTTCGGCGACGCGCTGGAGATCGGCACCCAGGCCCGGCCCGACATTTTTGCACTGCACATCGTGAAGCCGGACCTACTGCAGAAGCAAGTGATCGAGGTGCGCGAGCGGGTTACGGCGGAAGGCGAAGTGCTGACGCCACTCGACGAAGCACATGCACGCCTCGCACTGCAACGTGCGTATGGCGATGGCCTGCGCGCCGCCGCCATCGCCTGCCTGCACGGCTGGGCCTATCCGGCGCACGAACGCCGGCTGGCGGAGATCGCGCGCGAGATCGGCTTTACGCAGATCAGCGTGAGCTCCGAGATCAGCGGCCTAATCAAGTTCGTTCCGCGCGCGGACACCACTGTCGCTGACGCGTATCTCTCCCCCATTTTGCGCGCCTACATCGACGGTTTCGAACGCGGCTTTGGCGGCAAGGCCGAGCTGCTCTTCATGCAATCCAATGGCGGGCTTGCCCCCGCAGACAGCTTTCGCGGCCGCGACGCCGTGCTCTCCGGGCCGGCAGGCGGCGTTGTCGGGATGGCGGCGGCGGCCGAGCGCGCGGGCTTCAAGTACGCGCTAGGCTTCGACATGGGCGGCACGTCGACGGACGTTTCGCACTATGCGGGCGCTTTTGAGCGGACGAATGAGACCGTGGTCGCCGGCGTTCGCTTCTCTGCGCCGATGCTGCAAGTCCACACCGTGGCGGCCGGCGGCGGATCGATTTGCTTTTTCGACGGCATGCGGCTTCGGGTTGGGCCACACAGCGCCGGCGCCGATCCGGGTCCTGCCTGCTATCGCCGAGGCGGGCCGCTGACGATCACGGACTGCAATCTGCTCCTGGGGCGTGTGCGGCCAGAGTTCTTCCCGGCCATCTTCGGGCCGAACGCCGATCAAGCGCTTGATCGCGATGTCGTAGCGGAGAAGTTCTCCACACTCTGCGCTGAGATTGAAGCGACGACCGGCAAAGGCATTACGCCGGAGAATGCGGCTGAGGGTTTCCTGCGCATCGCCAACGAAAACATGGCCGAGGCGATCAAGAAGATTTCGATTCAGCGCGGCTATAATCCGGCAGAGTATGCGCTTGTCGCGTTCGGCGGCGCCGGCGGACAACATGCATGCGCGGTTGCGGACGCGGTTGGCGTCGAAACCATCCTGCTCCACCCGCTCGCTGGCGTGCTGAGCGCCTGGGGCATGGGCCTGGCCGATGTGCGCGCAATTGCGGAAGAGACAGCCGACATCAAGCTGGCTGATGCCACGGATCTTGAAAGCCGTGTGAGTGCCCTCGCCGCCAAGGCCACCGGCGCAATTGAGACGCAACGCGCCTCCGATACCTCCGTCGAGGCCGCGATTCATCTCAAGTATGAGGGCGCGGACACGGCGCTTCCGGTTTTGTACCGGCCACACGCGCAGCCTTCGCAGCTCGCGGAAGCGTTCGAGGCCGAGCACAAGAAGCGGTTTGGCTTCATCGATCCCGCCCGCGCGATCATAGTTGCTTCGATCTCAGCTGAGGCCGTTGCGTTGTCGGAGACGCTCCCCGCAGTCGCGGAACGCCCAACCGTCGCCGGCATGACGCCGGAGCCGCGCGCTCTAATCTTGTTGCGCGCAAACGGAGAGACGCGCAACGCGCCCGCGTTCGAGCGGAGCAATCTGCATGCAGGCTTCACCATCGATGGCCCCGCTCTAATCTTGGAGCAAGGCGCCACAACCTTTGTCGACGCCGGTTGGCGCGCGCGCATGACCTTGGCAGGCGATCTTGTTCTCACGCGTGTTTCGCAGATTGCACGCAGCGCCGTCGGCACGGCGGCTGATCCAATCCTGCTCGAAGTCTTCAACAACCGATTCATGGGCGTCGCGGAGGAAATGGGGCTGGCGCTGCAGACCACCGCCTCTTCCGTGAATATCAAGGAACGCCTCGATTTCTCTTGCGCGGTGTTCGATGAAACCGGCGGCCTCGTCGCCAACGCGCCGCACATTCCGGTGCATCTGGGGTCGATGAGCGACAGCGTCCGCGAAATTCTCGCCCAACGCGGCGCCACTATGCGGGCCGGCGATATCTACATGCTCAACGCGCCCCACGCCGGCGGCACGCACTTGCCGGACATCACCGTCATCGCGCCCGTGATGCTCGACGGCGACAGCCGGCCCGCGTTCTTCACTGCCGCACGCGGACATCACGCCGACATTGGCGGCATAACGCCGGGATCGATGCCACCGGACTCCCGACGCATTGAGGATGAGGGCGTGCTCATCGAGAACTTCCTGTTGGTGCGTGACAATCGCCTGCTTGAGGACGACGTTCGGGCGCTCTTCGCCTCCGGCCCTCATCCCGCGCGCGACATCGATCGCAACGTTGCCGACCTGAAAGCTCAGATAGCCGCGGTATCGCGCGGAGCCAACGAGCTTCGGCGGCTTGTCGGGCACTACGGACGCGCCGGCGTGGCGGCATATATGAAGCACGTTCAGGACAATGCAGAGGAGCAAATCCGGCGCGTGATTGCCACGCTGACGCCGGGTGCGTTCAAAGTCGTCATGGATAGCGGCGCGAAAGTGTGCGTGGCCGTCACCCCCGATAAAGCCAACCGCACCATTCAGATCGATTTCGCCGGCACCAGCCCGCAGCAAGACACCAACTTCAATGCGCCACTTGCGATCACGCGCGCGGCCACACTCTATGTGTTTCGTACGCTCGTGAACGACAACATCCCTTTGAACGAGGGTTGCCTGAAACCCATCAACATCGTCGTGCCGGAGGGTTCGCTGCTGAATCCGAAGCGCGGCGCGGCCGTCGTCGCCGGAAACGTT
Source organism: uncultured Terricaulis sp. (assembly GCA_964446305.1). Taxonomy (GTDB): domain Bacteria; phylum Pseudomonadota; class Alphaproteobacteria; order Caulobacterales; family Aquidulcibacteraceae; genus Vitreimonas. The sequence continues at coordinate 4,329 of CAYUOC010000071.1, forward strand.
GAAACGAGCCAGGTCGTGGTCGACGCGCTTTACGGCGCGCTGGGGGCGCTCGCCGCGTCGCAGGGGACAATGAACAACTTCACCTTCGGCGACGCCAAGCGCCAGTATTATGAAACGATCTGCGGCGGCTCAGGCGCTGGCCCGACGTTTGACGGCGCCTCCGTGGTGCAGACCCATATGACCAATTCGCGCCTCACAGATCCGGAGGTCCTGGAGACGCGCTTTCCGGTGCTCGTCGAACGATTCAGCGTTCGCCGCGGATCGGGCGGCAAAGGCGCGCATCAGGGCGGCGACGGGGCGGTGCGGCGCCTCCGCTTCCGCGAATCGATGACGGCGGCGATGCTCGCCAATCGCCGCTCAACGAAACCGTTCGGCCTTCACGGCGGGGGTGCAGGCGCGTCCGGCACAAATCGGGTGGAACGCGCCGATGGTTCGGTTACGACGCTCGGCGCGACGGGCAAAGCCGAAGTGCGGCCGGGCGATGTCTTCGTGATCGAAACGCCAGGCGGCGGCGGCTACGGCAAAGCATAGACGACAGCGCGGGGGGAAACATGCTGGTGCTCTTGGGAATTGGCGTTGTCGTGCTGGGCTTTGTGCTGCGCGCCAATCCGCTCCTCGTCGTCATGGCGGCTGCACTCACCACTGGCCTTGCCGCAGCGTGGACGCCCGAGGCGGAGCTCGCCGTTTATCTCGATGCGGGCCGCGATACGCTGGCGGCGTTCGGTAAAGCATTCAACGATGCCCGCTACATCAGCCTCACCTGGATTTTGCTCGCCGCAATCGGCTTGCTTGAGCGTGCTGGCCTGCAGGAACGAGCGCGGATCACGATCGCGACGGTGAAAGCGGCAACGGTTGGGCGTTTGATCTGGGTCTACTTCGTGATCCGCCAAGCCGCCGCCGCCCTTGGCCTCACCTCCTTGGGTGGCCACGCGCAAATGGTGCGCCCGCTCGTGGCGCCGATGGCGGAAGGCGCGGCCGAAGCAAAGTTCGGCGCGCTGCCGGACCGCGAGCGTTTCCTCATTCGCTCGCACGCGGCGGCCGCTGACAATATCGGGCTCTTCTTCGGCGAGGACATTTTCATCGCCATCGCCTCCATCCTGCTGATCAAGGGCTTTCTCGAAACCTACGGCATTATCGTCGAACCGCTTCAGCTCTCAATCTGGGCGATCCCCACGGCGATTGCGGCCTTGCTCATTCATAGCCTGAGACTGTGGCTTCTGGATCGCGCGCTGAAGCGCGCGCTGGCGAGCAAAGCTGCTAGCGCGGAGGCCGCGTCATGATCACGCTTGCTCACGCCTACATTATCGGCGGCTTCTTCTTTGCCGCGCTCGCCTTGCTCTCGGCGCTGGATCGCGAGAACGCGCGGCGCCTGCGCAACGCAGCATTCTACGCACTGCTCGCCGTAAGCTTTTGGGCCGGCCATATCATTGGTGATCTCGGCAACGGCGTGCTGGCGCTGGGTCTCGTTGTCATCGCCGTCATTGGGCTCGGCCAAGGCAAACCACAGACGACAAGCCAAGATGAGCGACGCGCGAGCGCCGAGCGGCACGGCAACGCGCTGTTCTTGCCGGCGCTCATCATTCCGGCCGTCGCGCTCGCGGGCACGTTGTTGGTTCAATACACCGAGTGGGGCCCCGCCTTCATCGCGTCGAAAGACAAAACCCTCGTCTCACTGGTTCTTGGCGTGCTGATCGCGATCGGCGTGCTGATGGTGTGGTTGAAGCCGCCCTTACTGGCGCCGCTCCAAGAGGGCCGCCGCTTGATGGACTCAGTCGGCTGGGCGGCGATCCTGCCCCAAATGCTGGCAGCGCTCGGCGCCGTCTTTCTGGCGGCAGGCGTTGGCGAACAGGTCGGCGAAATCTTCACGCGATACATCCCGCTTGATACCCGCACGATAGCCGTCGCGGCCTATTGCATTGGAATGGCGCTCTTCACGATCATCATGGGCAACGCCTTCGCGGCGTTCCCGGTCATGACGGCCGCCGTTGGCTTGCCGTATGTGGTGCTGGAACTGGGCGGCGATCCGGCACGCGTTTGCGCGATCGGCATGCTTGCTGGCTTCTGCGGCACACTCATGACGCCGATGGCCGCCAACTTCAACGTCGTGCCCGCGAACCTGCTTGAGCTGCCGGACCGCAAAGCCGCGCTCAATGGCGTCATCCGCGCGCAGATCCCAACGGCTATTCCATTGCTGATCGCAAACATCCTGCTCATGCGGTTCCTGGCGTTTCCATGATGACCACACTCACCAAAGATATTGCCGAGAAGTTCGCAAAGCTCGCGCTCGCTCATGTGAGCCGCGAATATCCCAACATCATGCACCACGTCATGGGCGGGGCTCATGACGTCATCGGACCACGCGCGGCGCATCCGATTTTCTTCGGCAGCTACGATTGGCACTCGTGCGTGCATGGCTATTGGCTGCTGGCGCGGCTGCTACGGCGTTATCCTGATCTCTCCTCGGCGCCGCAGATCACGTCGTTGTTCGATGAGCGCATAACGCCGGCGAACGTTGCGGGTGAACTTGCTTACTTGGCGCGGCCCGAGGCGCGGTCTTTTGAGCGACCCTATGGCTGGGGCTGGTTGCTGGCGCTGCAGAGCGAGTTCGATCAGCATCGCGGCGGCGCCGGCCAGCCCGCGGCGGAGACGTTGCGACCGCTCGCGGAAGCGTTTGCCGCGCGCTTTCGTGCGTTCCTGCCGCTCTGCGACTATCCGATCCGCACCGGCGTCCACAGCTCAACCGCATTCGCACTGCGGTTGGCTGCCGATTACGCTCAACCCTGCGACCCTGCTCTCTTCGAACTTATGCGCGACAAAGTTCTCGCCTGGCACGGCGACGATCGCGACGCGCAAGCTTGGGAACCGAGCCAAGACGACTTCCTTTCACCCACGCTGATGGAAGCTGAGTGCATGCGCCGCTTCCTGGCGCCTGTCGCGTTCAGCACCTGGTTTGCGACATACCTGCCGGGCGCTGCGCGTAACGAACCGGCGACATTGTTCGCGCCCGCGCGCGTCAGTGATCGAACGGATGGAAAGATCGCGCATCTGGACGGGCTTAACTTTGCGCGCGCTTGGTGCTGGCGCTCCATCGCGCGCAGCCTTGGCGACGCGCATCCCGTTACGCCGCAAGCGCGCGCGGCGGCTGAAACGCACATCGCGGCAAGTCTGCCGCACGTCGCCGGCGACTATATGGGCGAACATTGGCTCGCCACCTTTGCCTTGCTGGCGTTGGAGGCCTAGCGCGCGATCGAGAAGCGCAGCGGCGCGAGGCCGTCGACGCCGCACTCAATCTCATCGCCATCGTTGAGTGCGCTGACGCCCGAGGGCGATCCTGTAAAAATCAGATCGCCCGGTTTCAGCTCCCACCAGCGCGAGATCGCCGCGATGATCTCCGGCACGCTCCAGATCATATCGTGCGTGTTAGCGTCTTGACGCGTCTCGCCGTTGATCTTGATCCAAATGCGGGCGTTTAACGGGTCACCGCTGTCAGCGGCCTGCGTCAGCGCGCTGATCGGCGCCGAGTGATCGAAGCCCTTAGCGGTGTCCCAGGGTGTGCCGGCCTTCTTCGCTTCTGCTTGCCGATCGCGCCTTGTGAGATCGACGCCAACGCCATAGCCCCAAACATGGTTAACGGCGCCGGCTTCGGCGATGTTCGATCCGCCCTTGCCGATAGCTATCACGAGTTCGACTTCGTGATGGAGGTTCGATGTATTCGATGGGTAAGCGATCACAGCCCCGCTTTCGACGACCGCGTCCGCGGGCTTTGTGAAGAAGATCGGCGGTTCGCTTTTCGGATCGTTCCCCATTTCGCGTACATGGTCGGCGTAGTTTCTCCCTACGCAGAAGATGCGGCGTACCGGAAAGCGTACATCGCTCCCCACGATTGCAACGGATGGCGGTTGCGGCGGCGCGAACGTAAATTGCATGGCCGGGTTTGAGCACGTCGCGGTGGCGCGCGCAAACTCGCTTTGCCGGAGAAGCGTCGCGCGTTGGCGATGCAAAGTGTTGCGCCAGCCTTCGGCTGACGTGATCGTCGGTGATTGCTCGCGAGGGGCGGCGCGTTTTGGTTTGGCTTGTGGTAATTCCACTGGGGGTTTGGGTGTGGCTGCAGGCGCAGCGCATCGACGCTCTCTCACGCCGCATTGCTGAACTCGAACTGCAGCTTTTCGCCGTGCGGGGCGGCAAGGCCCCGGCTGAAAGCCCCGCGCCCACCGCACCGCAAGCGGCGCCGCAAGAGGAGCTTCTGCTCACGGAAGTCGTGCCGGACGATGTGCTGGTGCTCGATAATCCCCTGCCTGAAGCGTCGAACGATGCGGAAGC
>CAYUOC010000071.1:8748-18279 GCA_964446305.1 uncultured Terricaulis sp.
ATCGCGCTCGCAATGGGCGCGATTTATCTTGTCTCGGTTGTCTCGCAATCAGCGTGGTTCACCGCGCCGCTCCGCTTGGCCAGCGCGACTGTGCTTGGCCTCATCATGTTGGGCGCCAGCGAATGGACGCGCCGTATTGGTTTGAGCCGTCCGCCCGGGCATCCGCTTGTCTCCGCATTGCTCGCCGGCGCCGGCATTGTGGTGTTCTACGCCACAACCTGGGCCGCGCATGGGATCTACGCGTTCATCGATTGGCCCGCGGCAGCGGCGCTGCTGCTAATCTGCGCACTGGCGCTGATTGGGCTTTCGCTCCTGCACGGGCAAGCGCTTGGTGTTCTCGCCATTGCTCTGGCGTTACTGGCGCCAGCGATCGCCAGCAGCGCGCTTTGGCCTTGGCTGGCGCTGACGATCTATGTGTCGCTTGTCGCCGCCGGCGGATTCGCTCTTTCCATTCTCAGGCGCTGGGCGTGGGCGGGTGTCGCCACGATCGCCGGGCTCTACTTCTGGTTCTTCACGGCGATCAACACCGACGACATCCGCCGCGCGCTTCTTCTAGCGAGCTTCGCGAGCGTCGGGGGTTTCCTGGCTGCGCTGCGCGCGCCCTTGCCCGATGACACAAGCAAAGGCCTTAACTGGGCATCAGTGTATACGCTGGGCCCGAGCATCGCCGTCAGCGTGTCGAGCGCGTTCCTCATCTGGGCCTGGCTGGCTGTCGCGTCCACGCCGATAGGGCTGACAGCCGGACCGGCCTTGATCAGCATCTTCCATGTCGGCTTGGCGGCCTACGGAATTAGCGAACGGAAAGTGGCCCCCGCCAGCATCGCCATCGCCATCGGCGCGCTCACTGTTGGGTTCATCGCATACCTCGCAGCTCGCTTCACAACACTCGCGCCCAGCTTCTACGCCGTCATCCTGCTTAGCAGTGTCGTCTGCATGGTTTGTGCGGCGATCTCGAACCCGGAGCGCGGAGACCGCGGGCTGGTCGCCGGCGCCTCCGCTATCGGCGCTACCATCCTGACGCTTCTGGCCGCCTCTTCGCGGGCCGATTGGCACTCGGTTGCTGCGTGGCTGCCGCTTCTCGTCAACGCCGCCCTGGCCTTCGGCGCCGCCTGGTACTTTGAGCGCAGCGCCGAGGACAAAAAAGCCGATATCGCCGTGACCTGGTGGGGCGCGGCGGGTGCCGTGTTGCTGCTGGTCGGCGTTGAATCGGCATTCTCCGAAGAGACGCGGACACTCGGACACGCAATCGCCGCTCTGATCTTCGCAGGCGGCCTTGTCTGGCGCGGATGGCGCGTCGCGGGTTGGGCAACGCTAACGGCGGGTGCGTTCGCGGTGGGCCAAGCGCTGTCGACAGAGCTCATTGGCGGAGCTCTCGCCGGGCAGCTTCCGATTTGGATGGTGATGCTGATCTTTGCCGGCGCAGCGGCGCTGCTCTTCACGGCGTCCACCATCATTCGCCGCGGCGGCGCTGACACCTCCATCGCGGAAGCGCTGAGCGCAGCGGCGATCATTACGGCGCTGATCGGCGTGTTCGTTGCGCTGCGCTGGACCGCCGCCGGAGGCGCTGGCGTTACGCTTGACGCCTTCACCGAAACCTCACTGCAAGTACTTGCGCTGATGGCCGCCGGCCTCACGCTGCTGCCGCGGATTCACGAAACCCCAGGCCTCATCGGCGCTTGGCGTGGCCATGTCTTGCTCGGGATTGGCTTGCTCTATGCGCTAGTCGCGCCGGGGCTCGGCATCAATCCGTGGTGGGGCGGTCCGGGCCGCGCCGTGATCAACGGCTTGCCGATCCTGAACGCGCTTGCGATCGCCTTCTTGGCCCCCGCCGCGCTCGCCTTCATGGCGGCGAACCGTCTCTACACGCGCCAACGCAAACTCGCGCGCGCCTACGCCGTCGCGGGCGGCGTGCTGACGCTGATCTGGCTGGTGATGGAAATCAGGCACGCGTTCCGTGGCGCAACCATGGCCGAACCGAATGTCGGCTTGTTCGAAGCCGCTTGCTACGGGCTTGCGATCCTCGCGTTCACGCTCTTGATCGCACTGGTCGCGCGCGTCCGTGCGCGCCGTAACTTGCTGCGCCCGTTCACCGAAGATCTGATGACCTCCATGCGCGCGGTCAGCTGGGCCGGGCTCGGCGTCAGCGCGTTTATTCTGCTGTTCATTCAGCACCCGATCTGGGGCTTGCACGAGAGCACGCAAAGCAACGCGTTCTCGACGATGCTGGCTGTGCTGGCGCAGCCGGTGGCAATGATGCTGGCGTTGGCGCTGAGTCGCGCGCTCTCGACCTCGCAGGAAGCGGAGCCAGCGCGCTTCGCCGCCTCGTCCGCCGCGGCGTTGTTTGCCTGGAGCTTCGGCCACTGCGCCATCCGCTGGCTGCACCATCGCGGGTATATGGATGATGGCTATCCGCCCTATGCGCTCGAAGGCGTCGCGCACGCGCTTTGGCCGCTGGTGTTGGTGATCGCCGCGGCGCAGCTCACACGCCTCGCCCCTGGCCGCGATACGAAGCGCGCCTACCTCTACGACTTGCAGGCTATTTGGTCCGCCGCGATTTGGCCGGCGCTTGGTTTTGCCGCGCTCGGCCTCTGGCTGCTTTACAATCCATGGTGGGGCGTTTCACCGGCCGAATTACTGACCCCACTCGGCGCCGCTGTCGGGTTTGCCGCCTATTTGGCCGCAGCCGCGCTGAGCTACATCGCGCCCGACGTGCCGCATGTGCGCGGCATGAAATGGATGGTGCCTGCAGCTACCGTCGCTTGTGCCGCGCATCTCTTCGTCGCCGCAACGCTCATCGTGCGCTGGACCTATCATCGTGAGGCAATGGTGACGGCCCCGTCCGGCGACGTCGAGCTCTGGACGCTTTCCGCCGTGTGGGCAGTGTTCGCCGCGATCGCGCTGGCGCTTGGCACGTTGCGCAACGATCCGGTACTGCGCTGGGTCGGCCTCGCCGTGTTCGCAGCAACGATCGTGAAGGTCTTTTTCCTCGATACAGCCCAGCTGTCCGGCGTGATCCGCGCCGCGTCGTTCCTCGGCTTGGGCGCCATTGCGGCGGTAGCGACTTGGATGGCGCGCCGTAGCCGGCCGCCGCCAGGCCCGGGCGACCTCGTGACGGTTACGCCAAGCGCGCGGCGTGAAAGGCGACGTGTTCGGAGACGAACGTCGCAATAAAGAAATACGAGTGGTCGTACCCGTCTTGGCGACGCAGCGTGAGCTTTTGCCCGGCTTTGCGCGCCGCGTCTTCCAGCAAGTCAGGCTTGAGCTGCTCGGCCAGGAACTGATCGCCCGTGCCTTGATCGATCAGGATGTCATCGAACGGCGCAGCCCTGCCGGCCTCGATCAACAGCGACGCATCGTGCGCGCGCCATGCATCGCGATCTGACCCGAGGTAAGCACCCAACGCCTTCTCACCCCACGGACACCGTGTCGGTGACGAAATCGGCGAGAACGCCGAGACGCTCTTGAACAAGAGCGGGTGCTTCATCGCCAACGTCAGCGCGCCGTGGCCGCCCATGGAATGACCAAAAATCGAACGCTTCGGCGCGAGCGGAAACGCCGCCTCGACGGCGCCGATCAGATCGCGCGTGACGTAGCTTTCCATTTTGAAGTGCGGCGTCCACGGCGTCTGCGTCGCATCGACATAGAATCCGGCGCCTTGCCCCAGATCGTAAGCGGGATCGTCAGCAACGCCTTCGCCGCGCGGCGAGGTATCGGGCGCTACGATCGCGACGCCGTGCGCCGCGGCGGCAGCGTACGCGCCCGCCTTGGTGGTGAAATTGTCCTCCGTGCAAGTGAGCCCGGAGAGCCAGATCAGGTACGGAAACGGCCCCTTGCCCGCTGGCGTAAACACGGAGACCTTCATCTCCGTGCCAGTCGCGAAGCTCTTGTGCGCGGCGTACACAAGCTCGCCGCCTGCAACGCGATGCGACTTGGCGATCTGCATTACTGCGCGGGTGCTTCGCGCGCCGGCATACGATCCATTTCGGCGAGCGCGCGCTCGATTGCCGGACCGATAGCGGCTTGTTCGACCGGCGTCGGCTGGCCCTGCGTGAAACGCAGACGCAGCTGGCGATCGGCGATTTCCAGGATGGCGATCCGGCCGCCGCTGCGAATGAAGAGCGGCACGCCGAGATCGGTGATCACGCGATAATCGACCGGGCCGATGAAAATAGAGGTGCGGTCGCACACCATCGCATGCACCGAACCGGGCGGCGCGCGGAACGGCGGCGTTGCCGTCAGCACCGAGTAGCCTGGAAGCGGCGAGTACTCGACCGTCTCCGGGCTTGTGATCTGGAAGATGCCGCACAATTCGTGCGGCTGCGGGGCCGGCTGTTGCTGTGCCATCGCTGGGTTCGCCACGCAGAAAAGCGCGCACGCCACACCCAAGGTCCGGATCATGATCTTACCCTCTGCCCCTGCCCAGGGCCTTAGCGTCCCACCGCTAGGGCTCTCCTATCCCGGGCCGCCGCTCTCAAGCAACGCTCCATGGCACAAATGCGACCGTCAGCGCGGCCGCGCTCCCTCCCGGGCATATTCCTGCATGAGTGCGCCATAGTCCGCGGGCGATGGCCAGCGCTCAAAACTGTGTTTTGCGCCGGTCGCGGCGCCCGGGAGCTTCTCCGCCGTCTGAGACTCGATGAACGGGATGACCCAGCTCGCATCGTCGAGCATCGTCGCGCGGAAATTGAGAAAGCCCATCGCCGTGAGGTTTGGGCTCGTGGTGTAGAGCCAGCTCAGGCAGCGCGGGCAGTAGTGATGTTTGCTCTCTTCGCGGTGGAGCGCACCGATCTGCGTTTCGCCTTCGACGCCGAACCCGCTCGCCGGCAGCATCAGCGTCAATGAATACGCACCGCCCGTTAGCTTCTGGCACCCCGTGCAATGGCACGCCATCGAGATCACCGGCGCCGCCGCAATGCGCATCTTTACCTGACCGCAGAGACACGACGCAGTCCAAGGTAGTTTCCAGTCACTCATGCGCCACTGCCTTTGTTGCCAGGATCGGGAAGGTGCGGTTCATGCTTGCGCGACCGGCTCATTGCCGCCATCGCTGTGCAAATGCGAGCATGCGGGCGCGATCGTAATTGTCCTCGCGCTCTAACAGACCGGTATCTTGCTGACGCAGGAATGCTCCATTGCTCTCGAGAATGAAGAAATCCGGATAGCCACGCGAGCGCGGGAAGCCGCTTAAGAACGCCGTATTCTCGTTCACTGGGCTCCAATTCACTTTAAGCATCACAAATGACGCCTCGAATGCAGTGCGCACATCGGTATTGCGCGTGAGATAGATGTCGAGGATTTCACACCAGACGCACCAATCACCGCCAACGACGATGAGCACCCGTTTGTTTTCCGCCTCGGCGCGATCAAGCGCCCGCTCAAGATCGCGATAGGGGTTCGCGCGCGGATCGTAGCTGTTGTTGACGTAGAGATTGCCGAGCGGCGAGCTCTGCGCCGAAGCCATCGCTGGCGACAGCGCCAATAGCGCAACTACGATCGCCAGTGCGCGCATCAGTAAACGATCACGCTGCGGATGCTCTCGCCCTTGTGCATCAGATCGAAGGCTTCGTTGATACGCTCAAGCGGGAGCGTGTGGGTGATCATCGGGTCGATGGCGATTTTCTTGTCCATGTACCAATCGATGATCTTCGGCACATCGGTGCGGCCGCGCGCGCCGCCGAAGGCGGTACCTTTCCAGACACGGCCCGTGACGAGTTGGAACGGCCGCGTTGCGACCTCCTTACCGGCTTCGGCCACGCCGATGATGATGCTCTCGCCCCAGCCGCGATGGCAGGCCTCTAGCGCTTGCCGCATCACCGTGGTGTTGCCCGTTGCATCGAACGTGTAGTCGGCGCCGCCACCTGTGAGCTCGACAAGGTGCGCGACGATATCGCCGCTGATCGTCTTCGGATTGACGAAGTGCGTCATGCCGAACTTGCGGCCCCATTCCTCGCGGTCCGGATTGATATCGACCCCGACAATCATATTGGCGCCTACGAGCTTCGCGCCTTGAATGACATTGAGGCCGATGCCGCCCAGGCCGAATACGATCACATTGGCGCCGGCTTCGACCTTCGCCGTGTTGATGACCGCGCCGACGCCAGTGGTGACGCCGCAGCCGACGTAGCAAGCGCTTTCGAAGGGCGCGTCCTTGCGGATCTTCGCAACCGCGATCTCCGGCAACACCGTGAAGTTCGAGAAGGTGGAGCAGCCCATGTAATGAAGCACCCGCTTGCCCTTGTAGGAAAAGCGCGAGGTGCCGTCCGGCATCAGGCCCTTGCCCTGAGTGGCGCGGATCGCCGTGCAGAGGTTGGTCTTGCGTGAAAGGCAGCTTTTGCACTGGCGGCATTCCGGGGTGTAGAGCGGAATAACGTGATCGCCCGGCGCGACGCTCGTCACACCTGCGCCCACCTCGCGGACGATCCCCGCCCCTTCATGTCCCAGGATCGCCGGCCAGGCCGCCTCGCTGTCGAACCCATCCAGCGTGTACGAATCCGTGTGGCAGACGCCGGTCGCCTTGATTTCCACCAGCACCTCGCCGGCCTTCGGTCCTTCGAGGTCGAGTTCGACAATCTCCAGTGGCTTCTTGGCCTCGAATGCAACCGCGGCTTTCGTCTTCATCGCAGAATGGCTCCTTCGCGCGCGTTTATAGCGCGGCGAAGCAGCGAAGCTCGCGAAAAATGAGCCGAACGGGGCGCGGAGTCCGGAGACGAGGGAGACATCCGGGGATACGCACGGCCAGACGCGTTAACACCCGCGCCGCGCACCAGCTGAGAGCAATCCCCGCGCCCCGCCGGATATATTGACAAGATGCGCCTTCGCCGAAGCCGTCAAGGCGCTCTCGTCTAACTCGTACAAAATGTCATGTGACAGCAGATTGACGCATCGCACAAAAGAGCGCTCTGATCCTACCGCACCAAAAACCGCGAACGGAGAACGCGGAAGTACGGGATCAAACAATAATGGCACTCGACCCGCAGAAGGCGTCAGCAACCAATCAAACCGCGGCTTCAGAGGAGACACAACGAGAAACAGCAGAAGAAAAGAAGCAAGCTCAGTCAGAGGTAGAGGAGACGACCAAAAACGAGGCGGAAACAACGAATGCTGCGCCGGAGCGGCAGAAAGCTCAGCCAGAGGTAGAGAAACAGCCTCGCGGGCTCACACTCATGATTGCGCTTGAAGCGCCGAAGGCGGAGGACGACGACGTGCGGAGAATTTCAGATGAGTTCGCTTTGCGTTGGAGCGCCGAGGCCCAGCAACATGTGAAGGGGAAGTCCGCCGAGTATGTGCGCTCCGTCTCGAAGAGCGCCTACGAGCGCATCTACAAGGCCGAACGCGCGCTCTGTGGTGAGATCGCGGTGATCCCCATCGGGCGCGTGCCGCCGATGGAGAAACTCGACAAATGGTGGACACCCTTCCCGGTCGGCGACCTCTGGTTCGTCCTCCACTATCACGACACCTACATCCGTGAGTACGAGTTGCTGCCAGCCTTCGGCCCGTCGCCGGGAGATGGTGGCGATCCGCCGCCGATGCGCCGCCAACAGCGCCGGCCGCCGCCGCCACGGATCGGCCCGCGTCCGCGCGGACGTCGCAACCGCGGCGACGCACAAGGCTCTCGCGCTGCGGTTGAGCTGCAACCACCGCGCAAGATCGTGAAGAAAGCAAAGAAGAAGTTGGGCGACACAAAGCGTGTGCTCGCGCAGCTGTACAATCGAGTCAGTTGGGAACTCGAAATGCGTAGCGCTGGTTTTGCTCAGAGCCTTGCGCATCTGTGGCGCCAGAAATGGCCACGTTTGCTACGCAACGTCGTTCGCATGAAACGAGTTGGCGGTACGCTACTGCAGACTTGCCGTGATGTTTGCGCATCACTTGTACAAGTGCGACAACAAGCCGACGGGTTAGCCAACCCTCTCAATCAATCCTTTACCAGCTCGGCCAACGCTGCGTCTGAAACTTACGGCGCGTCTGGACAGTTGGAGCAGTGTGACGCGGGGCAAAGTATTTTCTCGCGACTCCGGCTCCACTCATGGCGATGGACAACACCGCCCATCGCCTGGAACGAGTACTTGTTTGGCGTTGATTGGACGTTGAATCCGTTTGGCGTGTTAGAGGAAGAACAGGCGTTCACATGAGATCAGTCCGAGAGCACCGCAAAAAGGCGGCGAGTCGCGCACGCAAACCGAAGGGCGCGCCAGTCCTCTCGACGTCCGAGGCACGCGCTAATTTTGCGGAAGCTCTCGAGACCGCTCAGGTCGACAACGCCGTGATTGGTTTTGATCGTTATGGCCGAACCGTTGCGGCGCTTGTTCCAGTCGAAGCGATCTACATGCTTGCCGGCCTCGGTAAGCATGTAGACGCGGAGACCCGCAAAGAAATCGAAGAAGGCGCGCTGGCGTTCGCCAAGAACGTCCCCTACCGCTCGATGAGTCCGGAGCGTTTGGCGGCGGCGGTGAAGGAAAAGACGCGGGGCCCCAGCAAGGTCCGCACGACCAAGCCGGCGCCGAAGCCCGCGGCCAGGAAATCCACCTCCAGCAGAAAAACCGGCGGCGGCTAATTTTTTCGGGGAATGAGGGAACGTACCTCCCGGCCCGGTGTTCTTCCCACGGCGCCGACCTACTCCCCCCGCCCAGGCGCCACCGCAGCACGGGCCGGATCGATAGATCCGGCCCAACTGCTTTGGGGAACCTTCGCCTCAGAGCCCCATAAAGTGGCTGGCCATTCCGCCGGCGTCCGTCCAGGCGTGGAGCATCCAGCCGGGCTGCTCGGCTGTGATCGGCGCGATCTGCTGGCTTTGGTCGAGCGCCAACCCGTAGGTCCAGGAACTTGAAGGCGCCACGATCACGGGCGCATGCGCCGCCTGGCCAATCGCGACCCGATGGTGATGGCCGCAAATGATCCGCAGCACCTGGCGGTGACGCGCGATAACGGTGGCGAACTCCTCGGCGTCGCGAAGCCCGATCTGATCGAACAGCAAATCATGGGTGAGGAACGGCGGGTGGTGCAGCGCCACGATGGTGGGCTTGCCTCGCTCCACCGACAGTGCCGATTCCAGCCATTCCGCGCCCGAACGGCGCAGCAAGCCGTACGTCTCGCCCGCGACCAAATCATCAAGCGCGACGATGCGAACGGGATAGTTCTCGATCGTGAAGTGCATCGCGCCTTCGCGCGGCAGATAGGTGTGCTGAGGCAACATCCGCCGCATCAGGCCGCAGTCGTCATGATTGCCTGTCATCACATAGAGCGGCGCGGGCGGATCGGCGATCGCTTCCGCGAGCACCGCATACTCATCCTCGCGCTCATCATTCACGAGATCGCCCGTAAGGAGAATGATGTCCGCGCGGTAATCTTTGGCTTGCGCAATAGCGCGCCTCAGTTGCGCAGCTGCCTTCCCCCCATCGTCCGCACGGACGTGGGTGTCAGAAATCTGCGCGAGCCGGAAGTGTCCGCTCATGTGCTCCCTGCCCCAGCTTCTCTAGGCGTTTCCCTGAACGCCACATGAAGCAGGCTGCAGACGCCGTCTGTGTCCGAGGTCAC
>CAYUOC010000072.1:0-18037 GCA_964446305.1 uncultured Terricaulis sp.
CCTCAACATGGCCAAGGAAAACGGCTTGCTCGCCGGCTTCCCGGTCATCGACGTGACGGCGCGCCTGATCGACGGCAAGTACCACGACGTCGACTCGAACGTCCTGACGTTCCAAATCGCGGCGCAAGCTGCGTTCCGCGAACTGAAGGAAAAGGGCGATCCGCGTCTGCTCGAGCCGGTGATGAAGGTCGAGGTCACGAGCCCCGAAGAGTACGTCGGCTCGGTCATCGGCGATCTGAACTCACGCCGTGGCATGATCCAGGGCCAAGACATGCGCGGCAACGCGACGATCATCAACGCGATGGTCCCGCTGGCCAACATGTTCGGCTACGTCAACACGCTCCGCTCGTTCTCACAGGGCCGCGCTTCGTATGTGATGGAATTCAGCCATTACGAAGAAGTGCCGAAGGCCGTCAGCGCCGAAGTGCTGGCCAAGCTCCGCGCCTAAGCGAAGTAGCGACGCGAAACACGGAAGGGCCGCTCGAAAGAGTGGCCCTTTCTGTTTGGTCTCTCCATCGTTGGGGCGCCCGCTGGGGCGAAGTCGCCTCCCGCAAGAGCCGCGTGCATCGCCGCAACCGGTCCGCTAAGCTTAGCTCAAAGGAGTTCGCCGATGCCGTTGCCGGAGCCGGGAAAGAAATACCTCATCGTGTTCTGCAAGAGCTGCGACAAGGGCTTCCGTGTCCTCGATCGCGCGATCGAGCCGGGTGAAAAGCTCAACGTCTCCGGGCCGCAAACTCTGAAGTGCCGTGGCTGCGGCCATGTCGCGACATACGATCCGCGTGAGATGCGTACGGCTCAGCTCGGCCAAAATCCCGATAAACAGCGCAAGTAGGCGCGCGAAGGCTGCCAATGGCGAACGAGGCCGAGATCGAGAAGGCCGTCCGCCGGTTCGGCACGATGCGGGCTGTCGCGGCGCGCGCGGCGCAAGACCATCCAAACGATGAGCGCGCTGTTTTCGGCGCGGCCATGGCGTTCCGCATCAGCGGCGATTACGCGTCCGCGGCCACGCAGTTTGCTAGCCTCACGCGCTTCGCGCCGGGCAATACGCACTATCTGTTCGAGCTTGGCCAGACTCAGGAATATCTCGGCCGCTTTGATGAGGCTGTGGCGAGCTACACTGCGGCGCTCGCGGCGGAGCCGCTGAACTATAAAGCGCGCCACGCTGTGGTGCAGCTGCAGAAGCAGAGCGTCGTTTCCAATCAGCTTGCCGAACTGGAAAAGCAGTTTGCGCTGCCGGACGCCGACGGCTGGCGATCACTGCACCTTGGGCATGCGCTGGCAAAGACGCATGAGGACTTCGGCGACGCGCAAACTTCGTTTGGCTGGCTGACGCGCGCGAAGCAAAGGCGCAGGCAGCTGTTTCCGTATTCGGTGGCGAACGAAGAGGCGATCGCGGCCGCGGCAAAGGCGGTTCAATTCGGCAAAGGCGCGGCGTGTGATAGCGCCGATCCCATTTTCATCACCGGCCTGCCGCGCTCAGGCACGACGTTGGCGGACCGCATTCTCTCAAGCCATCCGGCGGTGACGTCGGCGGGGGAGATCGGGAATTTCCTGCAGCTGCTGAAGCTGATGTCGGGCTCAACGACGCCGAATTCCCTCGATGCTGACATGCTGTCACGCGCGGGCGGCGTCGACTTCGAGCGGCTGGGGCGGCTCTACATCGAGAGCACGCGGCCGCTGACGGGCGCCGCGCCGCGTTTTGTCGATAAGGCGCCGAGCAACTTCCTGCTCGCGCCGATTATCCTGCGGGCGCTTCCAAACGCACGCATCATCGTCATGCGCCGCCATCCGCTGGATTCGGTGCTCAGCAACTACAAGCAAATCTTCCCGTTCGAAGATCGCTATTACGACTACGTCTACGACCTCGCTTGGGCGTCGCAGAAGT
The DNA here is from genome assembly GCA_964446305.1 of uncultured Terricaulis sp. GTDB lineage: Bacteria > Pseudomonadota > Alphaproteobacteria > Caulobacterales > Aquidulcibacteraceae > Vitreimonas. The sequence goes on from CAYUOC010000072.1 coordinate 1,886, forward strand.
TCGTGGCGTTCGATCAGCTGATCGCGCACTGGCGGACAGTGTTGCCGGCGGATCGGTTCATGGTGTTGCAGTACGAGGATCTGGTCGCCAACCAGGAAGCGCGGACACGCGATCTCTTGGCGTTCTGCGGCTTGGAATGGGACGCGCGCACGCTGGCGTTTCATGAAAATGCGGCCGGGGTAGCGACGCCAAGCGCGCGCCAAGTGCGCCAGGCCATGAACACCCAGGCCGTCGGCCGCTGGGAGAAATATGGCGCAGCGCTCGACCCGGCGCGGCGCGTGCTTGAGGCCGCAGGAATTTCGCTAGCTTAGCGCAAAAAAGAGCCCCGGCCGTAGCCGGGGCTCTTCCTGTTTGCACAGGTGTTGGGCTGCTTAGAGCAGGCCGCCGAAACGGCCGATGCCGCCGCCACGCGCGAGGCTCGCGCCGTTGCGGTTGCGCTCGAACAGGCTGCCGCCCCAATTGTAGCGGACGCCAACCGATAGCGTGTCCGCGTCGGTGTCGAAGTCTTCGAGATCGAAGTGGTTCCAGCCGCCATAGATGCTGATCGGCATCGAAGCGAACTGATACTCGCCGCCAATGCCATAGGTCAGCGTGTCGGTGTCGAAGCCCGCGACTTCAACGTTGCCGAAGCCGAGGCCGCCGCCGAACGAGAAGTTGTCGGTGACGAAGTGCGTCAGGCCGACATCGGCGCCGGTGAAGGTGGCGTCGAGATCTTCAGCGTCCGAGTACGAGACCGCCCAATCGAAGGTGGTGCGCGAGGCGTACCATTGGCCTTCAACACCAACAGTCCAGGCGCCGAAATCGCCGCCGCCGTCCGGATCGGTGTTGCCGTAGTTCACGAAGCCGCCGAACAGGTAGCTGTCGCTGCGCGTGAACAGGTGGCCGCCGACGTTCCAGGCGGTCGTGTCTTCGGACTCACCGATCGTGGCGTCGAATTGGCCGCCGAGGCTGCCATTGCCGCCCCAAGCGGTGGCGCCGCCGAACGTCCAGCCATCACCCTCAACGTCGAAACCGGCGACATCGCCTTCGGTCGAAGAATAGCCGAGGTCGAGGTAGCCAGTTTGCGCCGAGGCAACGCCCGGCACAGCGATCGCGAGCGCCGCAGCAGCGCCGAGCAGAAACTTCTTCATTATGTGAATCCCCTTTAAGGTTCGCCGAACAACGGCTGTTCCCAAAATAGGAGAGTGGTTGCTGCCAACCTATAGCCACCGATCGCACCAACAGCGCAGCTCATCGGGCTGTGTTTTTCGAGTCACAAAAGATGAACGAGCGGTCAATCATTGCAGCAAAATCTTGGCGGAAACGAAGCGCTATACCGCAAACAAAACGCCCCAGCCTTGCGGCCGGGGCGTTCGAGTTTAGTGCGTACGAAGCGTTTGCTTAGAACAGCGAACCAACGCCCGTGACCGAAGCTTGGCTTGCGCCGCTGCGATCGCGATCGCGGAGCGTGCCGCCCCAGTTGTAACGCAGGCCGATCGTCCAGGTGTCGACGTCGCCGCCATCGAAGTCGATGGTGTTGTAGCCGGCCACGACCGAGATCGGGTACGAGGCGAATTGGTATTCGCCGCCGACGCCGTAGATCATCGCATCGTCATCGCCACCGCCGGCGTCAACACTGGCGTAGCCAATGTTGGCGTTCAGACGGAAGTTGTCTTGAACGAACGCGCGCGCTTCGACGTTGAGGCCGTAGCCGTCGACGTCAGCATCGTCGTTGTTGCCGTAGAAGACGGCGCCAGCGAGCGTCCAGTTCGTGTAGTACTTCGCAGCTTCGAGACCGCCGACCCAGGTCGTGCTGTCGTCGGAGTCTGCAACGCCGATGAAGCCGCCGAAGAGGTGGCTGTCGTTGCGGCTGTAGACGTGGCCGGTGAGGCCGTAGGCGCTGTCGGTGTCGTCGCTGTCGACGACGGCCGCATCGACTTCGAACACGATCGAGCCCGAGCCCGCAAAGGCCACGGCGCCTTCGATGCCGTAGAAGTCTTCGTCGGCGCCGCCGCCGGCGTCGACGTTGCCGTAGTTGACGCCAACGTAGCCCGTTTGGGCTGCGGCGACGCTCGGCGCCGCAACGGCCAGGAGGGCCGCAGCGCCGATGATCCAGTTACGCATAGGTTTTAACCCCTTAGTGATCACCCGTTCTGGGTGCGGAACACATGCGCTTTGGGTCTGTAACCCGCAATTCCACACCCCAGCGGCATTAATGATTAACCGGGGCCGATGCGCCGCGGACACAGCTTAGCTCATGATTTTCTGAGGACTTTCCCCTCACGGGGGAATTCGTGCCGTGGCCGCATCTAAACACTTTGCCGGACGCATCTTGATAGGCAGAGGGAAGTGGTCCGAGGAGGGCCTGACGACATGCGCCTGGTCGAAACATGCTGCGCTGCGGCCTTCGCCGCGATGGTCTTGGCGGCCCCCGCTTGGGCCCAAACGCCGCCCACGCCGCGTGTCGCCCCGGCCCCCACCGACGTTGCACCAGTACCCCGCGCCCGCTCGCTCACCCGCTTCAACGACGCCACCGAGGTTCAGCTGCGCGACATCGTAGGGCTTGTCCGCGTCATCCCCGAGAATCGAAACGACGTGGCGATTGGATATGCCAATGCTGGCGTGTTGCCGCCGCCTGAGTATCGGATGTCGCGCCGGCGCCTGATCGTCGATGGCAAAATGCGCCGCCAAATCCGCGGATGCCGTATTGTTGGCGGCGATGGCTTTGAAGTCCAAACAACGCGGCAAGGACGGTTGAGCGGTGACCAGCTGCCGGTGATCGAAGTGCGCGTGCCGCAGAATGCGATTGTTGGCGTAAGCGGCGCGGCGCGTGTGCATGTGGCGCCGGCGCAAGCTGCGCACATTCGTCTTGATGGCTGTGGCGATGCTGACATCGTGCGCGTCGAGGACGAGGCGGAAGTGGCGATCAGCGGTTCGCAGGATTTGCGTCTGTACGAGGCCGGCCAAGCGACGGTTTCGGTTGCGGGCTCCGGTGACGTCACGCTCGGCGTTGTGCATGACGGACTGACGGTTTCAGTCGCGGGATCCGGCGACGTAACGGCCGCGCGCGTTGACGGGCCGACATCCGTGGCCATTCAGGGTTCGGGCGATGTCGCCATTCGTGACGGCCGCGCGACGACATTTAGCGTTGTGATCGCGGGCGGCGGCGACATTTCTCACGGCGGCTCGGCAGAGAGCCTTGATGCGGTAGTCCTGGGCGGCGGAGATGTCCGCATTCGTCATGTTGAAGGCGAAATCAACCGCCGTGTGCTTGGCGGTGGAGAGGTCGTTGTCGGGCGCTGATCCGCCTTGTAACAGCGCGCAAATCGATTCACTTCTGACCCTCGGAGACGCGTTTCGGCGTCACAATTTTGGAGGGTAGGATGCCTGCAGCGATTTCGTGCGTAACGGTTCCAGTCGAGGATCTGCAGAAGTCGATTGCGTTCTACCGCGATGGCTTGGGCCTTGCCGTTGAAGAGCAAGACGAAGAGCACGCCGCGCTCGATCTCGATGGTGTTTATCTCGTGCTTCTCGAGCGCAGCGAGTTCGGCACCTATGTCGAGCGTGTGGGCCACCGGCCGGCGGCGCGCGGCTCGGCCGAAACCATCATCAGCTATTTCACCGAGAGCAAAGCCGAAGTGGATGCGGTGATGGCGCAGGCACAGCGCGCCGGTGCGCAAGTGGTGGCGGCGTCGGACGAAGACGGCGTCTATTCCGGCTATTTCACCGATCCCGATGGCCACACCTGGGAAGTGTTGTTCGACGGCGACTAATCAGGTTTACGGCAACGCATGAACGAGCGGCGGCTGTCACGGCCGCCGCTTTTTCATTGCCGGGTGCGTTCCTCAAAGGTTCCTAGCCGCCTACCTGATGAATCGGCGCATCCGCCCCATTGCGTCGGGGCAACGCCCGGCATAGAAGACCGGCTTCCCTAAATCCAAACTCCGCGCGGGGCTTCCCGCAACGAGGGCGGCTAACTGGGAGCTTGGGACTAGGAGTTTAGCTCAGCTGGTAGAGCATCGGTCTCCAAAACCGAGGGTCGTGGGTTCGAGTCCCTCAACTCCTGCCATCCCGCCTTGCGGCGGCGTGGCGCCGGTCCGAAGTAGAGCGCATTACGGGAAGATAGAAACAGCACATGGCAACGGACCAAACTGATCAAGAGAGTGAACCGCGGCGCAAAGGCGGCGGTCCGTTCCGGTTCTTTGGCGAGGTGCGCGCCGAAGCGCGCAAGGTGACGTGGGCGACGCGCCAGGAAGTGACTGTGTCGACGATCATGGTTCTGATCTTTGGCATCGTCGCTGCGGTTTTCTTCTTCTTTGTCGACACGATTTTGCGTCTCTTCATGCAGTTTATTTTGAGCTTCAGTCTGGGTGGTTGAGACGATGGTCGAGGAACAACAGCAGCAGGCGCCGCAAGCGCAGCCGCGCTACTCGGGCAAGGCGCGCTGGTACATCGTGCACGCTTACTCGAACTTCGAGCAGAAGGTCGCTGAAGCCATTCGCGATCAAGCCGGTCGCCAGGGGCTCGAAGAGCAATTCGAAGACATCCAGGTCCCGACTGAGGAAGTCACCGAAGTCGTGCGCGGCTCGAAGAAGGTGCGTCAGCACCGCCACTTTCCGGGCTATGTGCTGGTGAAGATGGAAATGACCGACAAGGCGTATCACCTCGTGAAGAATACGCCGAAAGTCACGGGCTTCCTCGGCACGCAAAACAAGCCGCAGCCAGTGAGCGATCGCGAAGTCGAGCGCATTCTTGGCCGCGTGGCTGAAGTGGGCGCCGCCAAGCCGCGCCAGCTCATTCACTTTGAGATCGGCGAGAAGGTGAAGGTCTCCGACGGACCGTTCCAGAGCTTCGAAGGCATGGTCTCGGAAGTGGACGAAGAGCGCGGCCGCCTGAAGGTCGCGGTTATGATCTTCGGCCGCGAGACCCCGGTCGATCTCGAATACGGCCAGGTCGAAAAGCAACGCTAGGCGTCAGTCGCCGAGCAGCATGTCCGGAAGGTCGTCACTGACGTCGGTATCGCCGTCGGTAAAGATGAAGGCCTGCGCCATCAGCGAAGCGTAGAACATGTAAGCGCGCTTGCGTGCTTGCGCCGGCGCGAGTCCCATCTCGCCAAAGAGCTTAGCGTAATAGTTGAGCCGCACGCGATCGATGTGGCGGACGGCCTTGGCGGCTTCCGCGTCACGGCGCGACCAAAGCCGGACCGCAATTTCGATGGCGGCGGCGCGTTTGGCGCGCGGTGACGAATTGGGCAGCTTTAGCGTGCGGTGCAGCCGTTCTTCCGGGGCTGAGGTCTGGCTCTCAATGCGCGAGCCGACCTGGTAGCTCTGCCGCTTGCGCCACTCCTTGAGCATCGCTGTGTGCAGTGCAGCACGATCGGCGAAGTGCCAGTAGAAGCTGCCGCGCGTGACGCCGAGATTTTTGGCAAGCGGATCAACGCGCACCGCGTCTATGCCGCCTTCGGCGAGCGCGTCGAACGCAGCCTCGATCCACGCATTCGCGTCGAGCGTCGTTGTATTTTGCACTGCTGCGCGGCGCGCCATGAGAGTCCGTTTCTGCGTCCTGTTGCGTCTGCGCCATGTAGCGCACGTTACGCCGCAAAGTCGCCTTTTTTCTCGACGGCAGCCGCAGACAGGCGTATCCATACACATGTGTATGGCGAGGCGAAAGACCTTTGCGGCACGCGGGAGGGAATGATGTCGAAGAAACGGGACCTGCTTAGCGCGGGAGCGCGCGCTGCTTTGACTCTGGCGCTGAGCGCCGCTGCCGTCGTCACTGCGACGCCGGCGATGGCGCAAGACGAAGATGAAACCATCGTCGTCACAGCGACGCGGCGCGATCAGGCGCTGCAAGACGTGCCGGTGGCGGTGACGCCGGTGACGGCGGAAATGATCGAAAATTCCGGCATTCGCGACGTACAGGATCTGACCTCGGTCGCGCCTTCGCTGCAATTCAACGTTTCCGAAACCGAGAGTTCGGCCACTGCGCGCCTGCGCGGCGTCGGTACTCAAGGCTCGAACCCCGGTCTCGAGTCCGCGGTCGGCATCTTCGTCGATGGCGTTTATCGCGCCCGCAATGGTGTTGCGCTCTCCGATCTTGGCGAAGTGCAGCAGATCGAAGTGCTGCGCGGCCCGCAGGGGACGCTGTTCGGCCGCAACACGTCGGCAGGTCTCATCACGATCACATCGGTTCAGCCTGATCTCAACGATTTCGAGGTCAGGGGCGAAGCCACATACGGGGACTTCGGCGAGTCTCGTGTCGCGGCCACGATCAACGTGCCGCTCGCACAAGACACGCTTGGTCTGCGCATTTTCGGCGCGATGGCGCAGCGCGATGGCTTCATGGATATGAACACCGGCGGCACAAATCCGCTCCTGGGCGTGAACAGCAATCTCGGCCAGCACGAGTCCAATACGCGTGACATGTACACGCTGCGCGGACAGTTGCTGGCGCAGTTCAGCGACAATTTCGAAGGCCGCTTCATCGTCGATTACTCGGAGCGCGATGAATTCTGTTGCGCCGCGCAGGTCTATAATCCGGTGTTGCTCAACGGCAATCCGGTCACGATTTTGAGTGCGGCGGGCGTCGAAGGCGCGCCGATCGCTTACGGCACTGGCCGCCAGCAATGGATCGCGAACCTCGGCGGTTACGGGCCGGGTGTTGGCGTTGGCACGCCGCTCGGCGCGCTTGGCGCCGGCAATATCGACGACCGCAACGGCTTCGCCAATCGCACCTATGCGCAAAACCTTGAAGACTATGGCGCATCGGCGGAGTTCAACTGGGACACCAGCGCCGGAACCCTGACGTCAATCACCGCCTATCGAAACTGGACGCAACAAGGCAACAGCGACTCCGATTACTCGCAGGCTGATCTTCTGTACGTCCCTGGCGGCGGTCCTGGCACCGAGTTCCAAACGTTCACGCAAGAACTGCGGTTCGCGGGCGAGTGGGGCAACCTCGATTGGCTGGTCGGCGCGTTCTATTCGGACGAGCGCATCAATCGCACGTTCTCCTTCGTGACCGGCTCGCAATATGGCGAGTACTTTGCGGGGCTCGACGATATCCTCTCGGGCGGCACAGTCGCGCCGGGGATTGGCGTGGCGCCGACACCGGGTCTCTCCGGCGTCGTCAACAATCTCTATGACGAAATTGATGATCCGGTCATCGGTATTCCAGCCGGCGCCGGCACCGCGGGTTATCGCGATGTCTATCGCCAAGAGGGCCAGTCGATAGCGCTCTTTACGCACAACATATGGTCACTCGGCGAACGGACGGATATTACGTTCGGCGTGCGCTTCACCCACGAACGCAAGAGCCTAGTCGCCGACTTCAACACGTTCTTCGACGGTGAAGCGATGCTTGACGCCGCTCTCGCGGATGCCGGTGTCGATGCGGGCCTGGGCGCCGGCTATGCCGCGGCCGCCTCGAATTGTAACCCGGCCTCACCGGCGCCAGCGGGCTTCGCGACCGTCGTCGCGGTCGCGCGCTCGGGCTATTGCGTGCCATGGCTGCGTGATGATCTCGACGCGATTGGCTACGACCAGGAGCGTAGCGAGGATGAATGGTCCGGCGTCATCGCGCTGCGCCACGAATTCACCGACAACATCTCCGCGTACGGCTCCGTGTCGCGTGGCTACAAGGGCGGCGGCTTCAATCTGGACCGCGACTTCGCCACCATCTTCACGGGAGGCGCGCCGGACACTTCATTTGATGCGGAATTCGTCGACGCTTACGAAATCGGCATCAAGACCGGCTGGTTCGGCAACGATCTCCTGTTCAACCTGGCGATCTATCACAACGAGTTCGAAAACTTTCAACTCAACACCTTCAACGGCATCCAATTCGTCGTCACGACGGTGCCGGAAGTCGAAGTCGATGGCGTCGAGATGGATTTCATCTGGCGCACGCCGATCGAAGGCCTCTCGCTGCAAGGCGGCGCGGCCTACAACGACGCGACCTACGGCCCGGATTGTGCGCCGCTCGCAAGCTGCGGTGGCTGGGTTGGCAACAACCGCAACCCGATCACCGGCGAACTCACGCTGGCGCGGCTGCCGAACTCGCAGCTGACCAACTCGCCGGAGTGGACTGCGACGACCGCGATCACCTACGAGCGGCCGATCTTTGGCAACATGAATGCTCTGTTCTATCTCGATGCGCGCTATGTCGATGATCAGAACACGGGCTCAGACCTCCGTCCGTCCAAGCTGCAACCTGCGTACACGCTGCTCAATGGCCGTATCGGCATCGGTCCGCAGGATGAGCGTTGGTCGCTCGAAATCTGGGGACGCAATCTGACCGACGAGGGTTACGGCCAGATCATGTTCGACGTGCCGCTGCAACTCGGCACGCTAGGCCCAACACAAGGCGCCTTCCTGGGCGACCCGCGCACCTACGGCGTCACGCTGCGGGCGCGCTACTGATCGACACTGTGCGGCCGGCGATGACAAGCCGGCCGCCGCCCCTCCGAACTGCCTTGGCCGCGGGACCCCACCTGCGGCCATTTTGTGCCGAGAGCGCGGGCGACTAAGCTCGGGCGATGGGTGAACCGGCGCGAGTCGAAGCAAGCGAACCAATCTGGCGCGCGCGGGTGTTTGAGGCGGCGCCTTACTTGGCTGCGACTCTGGCCTTCGCCGCGGGCGCCTTCACGCTCATTGCGGTGGCGACGCCGGCGTTGCCGCCGCTGCGCGGGCTGGATGCGCTTGAGCGGCTGGTCAGCGAACTGCCAGAATTGAGCGCGAGCATCGCGGGCGTGGCGCTGATGGCGCTTGCCACCGGTTTGAGCCGGCGCGTCGATGCGGCGTGGGCGGCGACGACGGCGCTGATGTTTGCGGTCGCGCTCTATGCCGGCTTGCGTCACGGCCACGCCGCCGCCGCGCTGATCGCGGCTTCGGTGACGCTTGCCTTGCTGCTGACGCGGCGCGCGTTCTATCGCCACTCACGCCTGATCGATCTCGCGCCCGATCCGCGCGTTGCCTTGGGTATTGCCGCGGCGTTTGGCATTGCGCTGATGGGTGCGCTCTTGTGGGCGGGGGAGAGGCCGGATTTCGCCGAGGCGCCGTGGTGGACATTGCTGACGGGCGATCACCTCGGCCGTCCGGGCCGCGCGCTGGCGGTTGCGGCGGGCGCGGCAGTTCTCGCGGGCACGCAATGGTATCTGCTGAGCCGCGCGCGTGGCGCGCCGCCGCCGCCGGCGAGCGAGGATATCGCACGCGCCGAGGCCGTGATCGCCCACGCTGAAGACGCGCTGCCGGACGCGCAGCTCGCGTTCACGGGCGACAAGAGTTTCCTCTTTGCGGACGGCGCGATGGTGATGACGGCGCGCGGTGGCGGCAGTCTGATCGCAATGGGGCCGCCTGTCGGCAAGCGCACCGATTGGCGGGCGGCGCTCGCCGCGTTGCGCGCCGATGCGGAGCGGCTTTCGCTACGCCCGGTCGTGTGCTCGGCGCCGCCGAATTTGTTGCCGGACCTGCTGGAGCTCAATTTCCGCATCGAGAAGATGGGTGAGAACGCCATCATTGACCTGAAGGACTTCAGCCTTGCGGGGTCAGCGCGTCAAAAGCTGCGTTCGGCGCGGCGGCGGTTCGTAGAGCGGGAAGGCGCGGTGTTCGAAGTGGTCGAGCCGCCGCACGCGCCGGCGCTCTGGGACACATTGCGGCCAGTCTCCGATGCATGGCTCACAGCCCATGGCGGACGCGAAAAGTCGTTCTCGCTTGGCGCGTATGATCCCGTGTACCTCGGCCGTCATGCCATCGCGATCGCGCGCTTGCATGGGCGCATCGTAGCGTTTGCGAATATTTGGCTGACAGCGGATCGCAAGCGCGGCGCGGTTGATCTCATGCGCCACGACCCGAACGATACGCCGAACGGGCTGATGGATTTTCTGTTCACTGAAATCCTGCTTTGGGCGCAAGCGCACGGATTGGAGAGTTTCGATCTAGGCATGGCGCCGCTGGCGGGACTGGCGGAAGATAAGAAGTACGCATCGCTGTTCGCGCGCGCCGGGCGGCTCGTGCATGAGCGCGGTGAGCAATTCTATGGCTTCCGTGGGCTGCGGGCTTTCAAGGACAAGTTCAATCCGCGCTGGGAGCCGCGCTATATTGCAGCACCAGGCGCCTGGACCCTGCCGATCGTGCTTGCGGAAGTCGCGTTGCTAACCAACGGTGCGCGCGCGGCTGTGCCGCAGAGTGGAGGGGCGGCGTGACGCCAAAGCGTGGAAGTGTGTTCGGCGCTCTGATCGTGGTGGCGGCCGTGCTCGCTTTGGCGATTGTGCTTGTGCCGAGTTTCGCCGCCCTCGTGGGGCGGCTCGTCGGCGGGCTTTGGGTCACGGTCATGGGCGCCATAGCCGGATTGCTTGCCGGCATGTTCGGCGGATAACGTGTGGCAGGCTTGGTGGGAGTTCGTCGATGAAGCGTCTGATCCTGGCGTGCGCGCTGTTGTGCGCGACGGTCTCTTCGGCGGTGGCGCAGAATACGGCGGCGCAATGGCGTGACATCACGCGCACCGATGTGGAAGCCGCATATCAGCTGCTGATGGAAGATCATCCGGCGCTCTCGCGTACGATCAACGATACGGCGCTGCGTGAGCGGCTCGATGCGGGGCGGGCTCTGGCGCTGCAGCGCGCCGAGCAAGTGCAGACGATCGAGGGCTATTTCGCGACCATGGCGGGCTTCGCCAACGTGGCGGGCGACAAGCACATCTGGTGGCGCAGCCCTTACATGGCGAGCACGGTGCAATGGGCTGGTCTGATCATGACGCGTCTAGGCGACAGCTATGTCGTGTTTTCGCATCAGGGCGCGGACGAGGGTGCGTCGTTGGTCGGCGCGCGGCTGCTGTCATGCGACGGCGTTTCGGCTGATGATTTCGCAGCGCAAAAGCTTGGTGGCTTTAGTGCGGTGTGGTCAATTGAGGCGCAGCGAATTCAGCGTGCGCCGACGCTTCTCATCGATAGCGGCAACCCATTCGTGCTGCGGCCGAGTCAATGCGAGTTCATGCGCGACCGTCGGCGCATCTCACACACGCTGCAATGGCGTGAAGCGCAGCGCACCGAGTTGTCGGCCCTGGTCCGGCCGGCGCTCAATCGCGGCGCGGCGGGGTATGGCGTGCGTTCGTTTAGTGGCGGCATGTGGATCGCACTTCAGGGTTTGGACGATGGCGCGACGGCTGTGGTCGCCCAAGTGCGCGAACAGCAAGCACAACTGCGCGCGGCGCCGATCGTGGTTCTCGATATGCGCGGCAATGGCGGCGGCAACAGCGATTTCGGTGTGCAGATTGCACGCGTGCTGTTCGGTGATGCGCGCTTCAATCACGTCTATCGTGGTGGTGGCGGCGGCGAAGACTGCAGCACGGTCTGGCGTGTCTCGCCGCGCAATCTGGAGACGATGCGCAGTTATGTGACGCGGTTCGCGGAGAGCAATCCTGAGTTCTCGCGCGGCATGCAGGAGGCCGTCCGACGCGCCGAGCGGGCTCAGGCGGAGGGGCGGGAGTTCACCGGTCCGACGACGTGCGGCAGCGACCGCGCAGCGCCAGGTACGCCTCCGGCGCAGGCGGCGGCGGGCCAGATTGTGCTGGTGACGGACAATACCTGCTTCAGCTCGTGCCTGATCGTGACGGACATGTTCCGGCGCTTGGGCGCGCTCCATGTCGGGCAGGCGACGGACGCGGCGACCCATTACTTCGAGGTCCGGGAGGAGCGGCTGCCCTCCGGGCTTTCCTATTTCTCGACGCTGCAGGCGTTCTCGCCCTCAAGCCCGTCCGAGATGGGGCCCTATGAGCCGGATCTCCGGTATAATCCGGATATCGCGAATACCGCCGAACTGGAGGCCTGGGTTGTCCGGGCTGTGGCGACGTGGCCTCCGGGGCGGCGGCGGTAGGCCTGTCGACAAGCCGTTCCGCTTCCGCTATACGCCCCGCCTTCCCGCGTGGGAGGGGCTTAGCCGCCCGAACCACGCACCCACTCAGGTCGGGCGGTTTAGCGATCGTCCGGCGTTAAGCGAGAGGCCAACATGGCTAAAAAGGTACTGGGGCAGATTAAGCTCCAGGTGCCGGCTGGCGCTGCCAACCCGTCACCTCCAATCGGTCCCGCGCTCGGTCAGCGCGGCCTCAACATCATGGAATTCTGCAAGGGCTTTAACGCCCGCACGCAGGATATGCCCAAGGGCGATCCGTGCCCGGTGGTCATCACCTATTACCAAGACAAGTCCTTCACCTTCGAGATCAAGACGCCGCCGGCGTCGTTCCTGATCAAGAAGGCCGCGAAGATGGCGACGGCGAAGAAGCCGGGCTCGGGCTCGAAGAAGCCGGGCGTGGACATCGTTGGCAAAATCACGATGGCCCAGTGCAAGGAAATCGCGAAGACGAAGCAGAAAGATCTGAACGCCGCTGATTTGGACCAAGCCGCGAAAATGATCGCCGGCACTGCCCGCTCGATGGGCGTGGAAGTGGTGGGCTAATCAGATGGCACAAGCTCCGAAAAAGAAGACGCCGGGTTTCACCAAGCGCATGGCTGTCAGCCATGCCGGCATCGACCCGCGCAAGCTGCACACGCTCGATGAAGCCGTGAAGCTTATCAAAGCCCGCGCCAGCGCGAAGTTCGACGAGACCGTCGAGATCGCGATGAACTTGGGCGTCGATCCGAAGTACCCGGACCAGCAAGTTCGTGGCGTTTGCTCGCTGCCGAACGGCACTGGCCGCACGGCGCGCGTCGCTGTGTTCGCGAAGGGCGCAAAGGCCGAAGAAGCCAAAGCTGCTGGCGCCGATATCGTTGGCGAGCAGGACCTGTTCGAAACGATCAACGGCGGCAAGGTCGACTTCGATCGCCTGATCGCGACGCCGGACATGATGGCTCTCGTTGGCCGCCTCGGTAAGGTGCTGGGTCCGCGCGGCCTGATGCCGAACCCGAAGGTCGGCACCGTGACCATGGACGTGAAGAAGGCCGTCGCCGACGCTAAGGGCGGTGCTGTCGAATTCCGCGTCGAGAAGGCGGGCATCATTCACGCCGGCATCGGCAAGGCGAGCTTCAGCGAAGAGCAAATCCTGCAGAACGCCAAGGCGTTCGTGGATGCCGTCGCCAAGGCGAAGCCGTCGGGCGCGAAGGGCACGTTCGTGAAAAAGGTTGCCCTGTCGACGACGATGGGTCCGGGCGTGCGCCTCGATCCCGCCGCGGCGATCGCGGCGTCCGCTTCGTAAAGCTCCTACGTTCAACTGAACACCGAAACGCCCTGGCGAAAGCCGGGGCGTTTTTGTTTGCGGCGTGCTAGGCGGGGGCAATGACGACCGATCCTAAAGTCCAAGCGTCCACGACCGAAGCCGGCGGCTACATTCTTGGAACTTATCGCGACAAGAAAACTGGCGTGCTTCGGGCCGCCGATGCCGTGAGCGCGCTTGGCGCGCTGGCTGGCATCTTCGCCCAGGTGCAGGCGCGCGCCATGTTGCAGTCGGGCGCAATCCCGCAAACCGAAAGCACGCTGGTGGAAGTCTCCACGACAACCGGTGAGCGCTATTATTTTGGCGATGCGATCAATGCGTGCGTGATGGAAGGCAGCCGCGAGCGGCCTGCGTTCTGGAACTTGGCGGCGGGCGCGGCGCAGGATCCCAAGATCGGCGACAAGGTCGATGTCGTCGAAATCGCGCGCCACACGGCAAAAGCGGTCGGCACGGGCGAGTTCGGCAAGCCGCGTCTCGATAAGCCTTACAAGCTGAGCGAAATGCCGATGGATGCGGTGCGCGCGCATGGGCCGTGGCTGCTCGTGCGCTTTCTTGAGCACGATCTTGATCCGGCAAATCTCATGTGGGTGTGGGGATCGGTGGCGCAGAGCTTCGCGGCTTTCGCGGCAGGTGAGATCAAGGAAGTGCAGGCCGACACGCCGATGAAGCGCGCGGACATCGTGCGGCTTTACATGGAATCCGCGATTCCGGCCTCGAAGCTTGACCTGCGTGCGGCCGGAATGTCGATCGAGATGCCGCCGCCAAAGGCGCCGCTGACTTAGACGGGGCCTGCATTGGGGCAGGCGTTCCGGCTACACCCCGTAAATCACCCATGCTAAGGAGCGGCCCATGACCCAGCTCAATTGGCCAACGCTCGCTGAAGAGATTTCCCGCGGCACGGTGCGCGATCCGCTGCAGCATTTCCGCTCTCGCCAGAAGCGCAATTGCCCGCTCTGCGGTTTCACCGGCTATTTCCTAAGTGCGGGCCCGCGCCAGGAAGCGCGTTGCCCGAACTGCGCCTCGAAGGAGCGCGACCGGATCATCGCGCTTTATCTGAAGCGCGCGAACCTCGATCCGAAGGACAAGCGCGTGCTGCACTTCTCGGCCGAGCGTCCGTTCTTCCATCAATGGAAGCACAATCCGAACTACGTCGCTGGCGATATCAAGCGCAGCGCCGTCGCCAACGCTGTCGTCGATATTACGGCGCTGACGTACCCGGACAACGAGTTCGACGTGATCGTCTGCAACCATGTGCTTGAGCATGTGCAGGAGGATGCGAAGGGGATGGCCGAGTGCTTCCGCGTGATGAAGCCAGGCGGCGTCGGCATCTTCTCGGTGCCGATGGATGTGAACGCGGAAGAGACCTGGAACCCGCCGCCGGGCACGCCGCAGGCGGAAATCGAGCGCATCTGTGGACGCACGCACGTTCGCTTGTACGGGCTCGATTTTCCGAAGCTGCTCGCGAGCCACGGTTTCGTCGCTGAAGAAATTCTGTTCTCTCCGGAAGAAAACGAGCGTCATCGCTTGGCGGCGGAGAAGGTCTATGTCGTCAAGAAGCCGGCGGCGAACTGAGTGACGATCGACAACGACAATGACCTGGAAGCCCTGAAGCGGATTGGCGCAATCGTCGCCAACACGTTGCACGCGATGGGCAAGGCGCTTGAGCCTGGGATGACGACGCGTGAGCTGGATGAGATCGGGCGCGCGCTATTGGAGCGCGATGGGGCGCGGCCCGCCCCGGCGCTGACCTACAATTTTCCGGGCGCCACCTGCATCTCGGTGTTTCCTGATATTGCCCACGGCATTCCGGGCGATCGCGTGCTGAAAGCCGGCGATCTGGTGAACATCGATGTGTCCGCCGAACTCAACGGCTATTTCGCCGACACAGGCGCAAGTTTTGCGATGACCCCGGTGGCGACGCGGATCGAAAAGCTGACGCGCGACGGCAAGCGGGCGATGTGGTCGGGCATCAATAGCGTGCGCGCCGGCTCGAAGCTCGGCGATATAGGCGCCGCCATCGAAAGCTTTGCGGACAAGAACGGCTATTCGCTGATCCGCAATCTGGCGAGCCATGGTGTGGGCCGCGGCTTGCACGAAGAACCGGCCTCGATCCCGACGTGGCGCGATCCGAGCGAACGCCGGCGCATCCATGAAGGCATGGTGTTCACGATCGAGCCGTTCCTTTCGCTCGGTTCGGAATGGGCCGTCGAAGGCGGTGATGAGTGGACGCTACGCGCCGATACCGGCCGGCCGACGGTGCAGTACGAGCATACGCTGGTGGCGACCAAGCGCGGCGCCGTCGTGCTGACAGCGGTCGCGGCCTAACTTTCTTTCCAGCGAAACACGCTTTCCAGAGGCGCGCCGAACGCGTTGGCGATTCTGAACGCCGCCTCGAGGGAAGGGGCGTATTTGTTTTGCTCGATGGCGATAATGGTCTGACGGGTGACGCCGACCTTCTCCGCGAGCGCCTGCTGGGTCATTTCGCCGTGCTCGAAGCGTAAGCGCCGGATCTCGTTTTCGATCGCCATCAGGCGCCCGCACGGAAGTAAGCGATCTGGGCGAGCGCTTTCACCAGCTCCGAGATCACCAGACTGGCCAGCAACAGGTTCGCCACGAGGTAAGCGTTCCAGCCGATCAGAAGCGCGCCGATCAGACACACGACGCCGACTGACAGTGTGTAGGAGGAGATGCGCTCGGCCTTGAGATCGATCAGCGTTTCGCGCTCATCGGCGGGCGCGTTGGCTTCCTTCGGGCTGAACAGCGCGATCGCGATATTCAGCACTGCGGCAACCACGACGAGCGTCACCACCGCCCCAAACATCAGCCCGATGCTGAGGCCTTGGCCGTAGGCATCTTCCCAGCCCTGCCAGAGCGTGAAGAAGTAGCCGCCGAACACGAGCCCGTAGGTGATCAGCGCAACCCAGGCGCTTCTTTCGCGGTACGACATTCCCAGAGACCTCCAAATGTCTG
>CAYUOC010000073.1:0-14040 GCA_964446305.1 uncultured Terricaulis sp.
CCGGACTATGGCGATAAACGCGCAGAGATAGGCGGATCGGACCCGGGTGCGATGCCCGGCGGCTCCACCAGTTTCATCCCTCATTCGGGGATTGTCTGGGGCCGAAATAGGATCGACGGACGTTGAAGGCTGTTGCTTTTGCTCGGGTGGTCCCGTCACAGGCCAAACAGCATAGTTGCGAATGACAACAACGCTGAGGAATTTGCTCTCGCTGCGTAAGCAGTGCGGGTTGTTCCGAACCTAAGTCCTACCGAGTAGCATCGCTAGGCGGGGCCCCCCGGCGCCCGGCAACAGAAGCCGGGGATTTCTCCCCTTACGACTCTGAACCACGCGCGTGAGTGTCGCGCTTTGCGCGCGATCGGTGAGTTGCGTCGTCATTTTCCTTTATCGCGCAAACGGTTGGAGAGTTATTCACAGCACTGCTCGCGTTGCGCGCGAACGTGCATTGTCTCCGGCGTCATTTTTGCAGTGCGGATGCGAACTGCAGCTCGTCGCAAACGTTTCTCCTGCCAACGTTGGAAACGTTGGTGTTTTCGCGCCCTGTGGATGAACAATTGACTGCCCGAAATGAGCCATTAAGGGTTCGTGACGGGAGCCAAGGAGGGGCGGCTGTGGCCGACGACATGATCGGGTACGAACAGCTGATGCAAGACGCGCTGCGGAGCGTCGTTCGCGCAGCATTGCAAGAAGCCGCAAGCCCGCGTGGCCTGCCGGGTAAGCATCACTTCTACATCACGTTCCGTACGCATGCGCCGGGCGTGATCATTCCCGATCATCTGAAGGCTCGCTATCCGGATGAAATGACGATCGTGCTCGAGCACCAGTTTTGGGATCTCGAAGTTTACGCCGATCGCTTCCGCGTCATTCTGAAGTTCTCCGGTCAACCGCAACCGATCACCATTCCGCTGAACGCGATCACGCGTTTCTTCGATCCGAGCGTGAAGTTCGGCCTCCAGTTCGAGCAGCATCAGCAAGACGAAGCCCGCATGGCGTCCGGCGATGACGCCGGCCATCCTGCGCCGCGCGAAGCGGCGGTCGAAGCGCCACAGGCGTCAGGCCCAAGCGACGGATCCGTCGTCAGCCTGGATGCGTTCCGCAAGAAGTGAGCGCAATCAGAGTTCGGAATTCAAAACGCGGGCTGATCGGCCCGCGTTTTTGTTTGGCTCAACGCTTGCGCAAGACCTTCAGCCCGCGCCAGGTGCGGCTGAAGACGGTGGCGATGGAGCCGAGCAGAACTAGCCAGAGTGCGAAGGCGATGAAGACGTTCTTGCCGGGTTCAAGGACGTAGGCCCAATCGAGGAAAGCCGCGGCCGGCGCGCCGATCTGTGGATCGAAGATCGAGACGAGCGCGAAGACGGTCATCCAGAACATGCGATGCGGCTTCGCCATTGGACCCGAGAAATCCGCCGGGGCGCCGGCGCTTTTCACCACCTCACGAACGTACGCGGTCATCACTGCGGCGACGGCGGCAGCCCAGCCGAGCGTCGGATCAAATAAGCCGGTTGCGGCGACGCCGTAGCCTGCGCCGACGAGGATGAAGATATCGGCAAAGCGATCCGGTAGTTCGTTCCAGACGGGGCCATCTGGCCCACCCTTCCCGGCTTCGACGGCGACCATGCCGTCGAGCATGTTGGCGAGCAGGCGGAGTTGGCAGAACAGCGCCGCGCCAATCAGCAGCATGATGCGATCGCCGCCGTCGCTGATGCCGCTGGCATAGAAGCAAGCGCCAGCAAGCGCCGCCCACACGATGCTGGTGAAGGAGATGAAGTTTGGCGTGACGCCGGCCTTGGCGAGTACGCGCGTCAGATACTTGGCGTAGCCGCGATTGCGCTGACCTATCGGGCGGCGGTTCTCTTCAAGGACCATGGGCGGCTCTCCAGAGTCTCAGATTGTAGAGGATGGCGTAACTCGTCGACACGGTGAACGGGACAGCGATTGTCGCGAGGACTTCCGGCGTGCCGGCGAGCGTATGCGCTGTGGTGAGAATGGTCGCGATGGCGGTGGCGGTGACAAGTGGCGGCAGGACGAGCGCCGTGACGCCCTTCAGCCGCGCATTGAACCATTCGAGGAATTTCTTGAGGAAGAGCGTGAGCGCGCCGGAGATCGTGCCTTGAACGAGGCCGGCCAGGAGCGCTTGCTCAAGCGGGTGATGGCGATTGGCGAACACGGCCCAGGCGCCCATCGCAATGAAGCCAAAGGCGACGTGCACGAACGTGTTCGACGCCATCTGTTCTCGAAACGATTTCGTCTCGCTCATTGACGCGCCTCCGAAATGCAGCGCAATGGGCGGCGCATGAGCGGACTAACCGTTTCCGGAGACAATTGGGCGTTCCATATGCCCGAGCCGCTGCTGTTCGGCTTCCTGGGCGTGCTGGCTCTTTTGATCCTTGGATCAATCGCAGCGCTGGTGTTGCCGGCGATGCAGCCCGGCAAATGGAGCGATCTCGGCCCGCGCATGCGCTCGTGGTGGGTGATGGCGGTACTCGTCGGCGGGGCGCTGCTCGCAGGCTGGCAAGCGACGGCGGTGCTGTTCGCGTTCATCTCGTTCCTGGCCCTCAAGGAATATCTGACGCTGGCGCCGACGCGGAAGGAAGACCGGCTGATCGTATTGCTGGCTTATCTTTCGGTGTTTCTCAATTACGGACTGATCTTCGCCGACGCTTTGTTCGAGGACAGCTATCAGATCTACCTCGTCTTCACCCCGGTTTACGTCTTCCTCATTGCGGCTGCGGCGATGGCGTGGATTGGGCGCACGGACGGCTATTTGGCGACAACCGGCATCGTGCATTGGGGCACGGTCGTTTGCGTCTACAATATTGGCTACATCGCCTATCTGATGCGCGTGCCGGATGCGGAAGCGCCGGCGGGCGGCGCGGGGCTGGTGTTCTTCCTGATCTTCATCACGCAGCTCAACGATGTCGCGCAATATTGCTGGGGCAAGGCGTTCGGGCGAACGAAGATCACGCCGAAGGTCTCGCCGAACAAGACATGGGAGGGCGCGATCGGCGGCTGGGTGACGAGCGCCATCGTGTTCTACCTGCTCGCGCCCTTCTTTACCCCGCTTTCGCCGGTGCATGCGGCGATCATGGGCCTTCTCGTGCCGATGGCAGGCTTCTTCGGCGATATCACGATGAGCGCGGTGAAGCGCGACATCGGTGTGAAGGACACCTCGCATCTGATCCCTGGCCATGGCGGCGTGCTCGATCGGCTCGATAGCCTCACATTCGCCGCGCCCGTGTACTTCCACTTGCTGGCGTATTTCGCGATCGAGCGCTTCTGATGCTGCAAACGATACGGCGTTACGGGCTGA
The DNA here is from genome assembly GCA_964446305.1 of uncultured Terricaulis sp. Classification (GTDB taxonomy): domain Bacteria; phylum Pseudomonadota; class Alphaproteobacteria; order Caulobacterales; family Aquidulcibacteraceae; genus Vitreimonas. The sequence goes on from CAYUOC010000073.1 coordinate 3,311, forward strand.
TGCTGGTGGTGCGTCCGGTGGCGCGACTGCTGTTTGGGCTCGACGTCATCGGCAAAGAAAAGTTGCCTACGAAAGGCCCAGCGATCGTCGCGGCCAATCACAATTCGCACGTCGATACGATCGTGCTGTTGTGTCTCTTCCCCTCAAAGCTGCTTGCGAAGGTGCGGCCAGTGGCGGCGGCGGACCATTTCGACAAGGGCGGGTTCGGCTCGTGGTTTTCGCGCAATGTGATCGGGATCATTCCGATCAAGCGCGGCGCGGCCTCGCGGACCGAGGATGTGCTCGCGGGCGCCAAAGAGGCGCTGACGCGCGGCGAGATCTTGGTGGTGTTTCCAGAAGGATCGCGCGGTGAGCCGGAGGAGATGACGCGGTTCAAAACCGGCGTGGCGCGGCTGGTGGAGTTCTGCCCGGACGCGGCGGTGACGCCGGTTTATCTGCAGGGCGCGGGACGCTCGCTGCCGAAGGACGCAAAGCTCTTGGTGCCGTTCAACACGACGGCCGTTGTGGGTGATGCGCTCACCTGGAACGGCTCGCATCACGGCTTCATCGATGAGCTGCGCGCGCGCATCGAAGCGCTGAAAGAGCAAGCCCCGCCCCTTAAGTGGAGCTAGCCCCGGGCTCGCTGCGCGCCCAATCGCACAAACGCTGCGGCGGCGATTGCTCCGCGAAGGCCTTGAGTGCGGTGCTGTCGTTGTTGTTGAGCCAGCCGTAGAACGTCTCTTGGCTCACGATCCAGTCACGCTTTGGCGCCGGCGCCTCATCGTTCCAAACGATCGGCGCGAGGTTTTGGTCGAGCGCGATGGTGCTGAGCGTCGTGTTCATGATCTCGGAAGGATGTGAGTACGCTTCGGGCGCGACCGCTTCGCCGCGGAGCGCCAAACGCTCGGCGCGCGTCGCTTCGGAAACGCCGACATAGAACGGCAGAAAGCCTAGCCCTACCGTGCGACAAAGCTCGTTTGGGAAGCGCGTGTCGTCGTTGAAGATGTGCGAGTCTGGTTGCGCGCTAGCGTAGCGGACGAAGCTATCGACCCAGATATCGGCGTAGCCGTGTCGTTCGGGCCAGAGTTCGGCGAGCTTGGCTTGCAGCGCGGCATCGACGTCGGCGCGGCCTTCCCTGCCCCAATCGGTGCCGATGGTCTTGAGCAGCGAGCGATCGGCGGGGATTTTCTTGTCGACGGGGCGGCCAAGCACAGCTTCGGTGAGACGATACACGTCCTTCGCGAACGGCAGCACCACGCCGCCCGTCAGCCGCGCCGCCTCGCGCGCGACATGGCTCTTGCCGGACCCTAGCTGACCTAGAAAGACGAGTCGGAATGGCATCAGGTTTCTTCTAGCACACCGCGCCGCGTCGCCTTCACCGTGATGCGATCGCGTTCGCCGGCGCGGCGCTCGCAGAGGAGCTTTGCGATCTGGCTGTCGTCGAAGAAGACGTGGCCCTTCAGGGCGTCGAGCAGCGCTTTGGCGAGATTGTCGAGATCGAGGCGCGGGGTCTCGCCGACATATTCCATGATCAGTTCGACTTCGAACTCGCCGCCCTTGGGGCGGATCGGGAAGTCCTTGCGGAAGAACTCATAGACCAACGGCTTGTAATAGCGCGCTTGTGTGGTGATGCCGTCGATGGCGATTTCGGCGCCGCCGGCGATCTCGCGGGCGCGGACTTTGCCTCGCCCGGTCCAGTCCGACGCCATCTGCCACACCCTTCGGGCTTGATCGCCACAATCGGCGCCCATATCCCCTGCGGGACCAATTCAGCAAGCGAGCGCTCCCATGTCCACCCGCACCGAAACAGATACGTTTGGCCCAATCCAGGTCGAGAGCGACAAGTACTGGGGCGCGCAGGCGCAACGCTCGCTGCAGAACTTCAAAATTGGCGAAGAGAAAATGCCGGCGCCGATCGTGCGCGCGCTGGGGATCGTCAAGCGCGCCGCGGCTGAAGCGAACATGGAACTGGGCGTGCTGAAGCCGGAGATTGGCCAGACGGTTGTGAAGGCGGCGCAAGAAGTGATCGAGGGCAAGCTCAACGCGCATTTCCCGCTTGCGGTTTGGCAGACGGGCTCGGGCACGCAATCGAACATGAACGCCAACGAAGTGATCTCGAACCGCGCGATCGAGATGCTGGGCGGCGAGATGGGCTCGAAGAAGCCGGTGCACCCGAACGATCACGTCAACATGAGCCAGAGCTCAAACGACACGTTCCCGACGGCGATGCACATTGCCTGCGCCGAAGAGATCGAGCACCGGCTGATCCCTGCCCTCCAGAAGCTCCGTAATGCGCTGAACGACAAGGCCCAGGCCTGGAAGGACATCATCAAGATCGGCCGCACGCACACCCAGGACGCAACGCCAGTTACACTTGGCCAGGAATTCTCCGGCTACGCGACGCAGGTCGAGAATGGGATCGCGCGCATCCAGCAGACGATGCCGATGCTGATGCAGCTAGCTCAGGGCGGCACGGCGGTTGGCACGGGCCTGAACGCGCCGGTCGGGTTTGCGGAAAGGGTCGCCGAGAAGATCGCTGCGATCACGCAGATGAAATTCACCACCGCGCCAAACAAGTTCGAAGCGCTGGCCGCGCACGACGCGATGGTGTTCAGCCACGGCGCAATCAACACGGTGGCGGCGTCGCTGTTCAAGATTGCGAATGATATTCGTTTTCTTGGTTCAGGCCCACGCTCCGGCTTGGGCGAGTTGATGCTGCCGGAAAACGAGCCCGGGTCTTCGATCATGCCGGGCAAGGTCAACCCGACCCAGTGTGAGGCATTGACGCAAGTCTGCACGCAAGTGTTCGGCAATCACGCTGCGATCACATTTGCTGGCGCTTCCGGCCATTTCGAACTGAATGTGTTCAACCCGGTGATGGCCTACAATTTCCTGCAGAGCGTCAGGCTCGTCTCCGATAGCGTCATAAGCTTTACTGATAACTGCGTCGTCGGTATTGAGCCGCGCCTTGACAACATCGCGAAGGGCCTCGGCAATTCGCTGATGTTGGTGACCGCTCTCGCGCCGAAATATGGCTATGATCGCGCCGCAAAGATCGCGAAGACCGCGCACAAGAACGGCACGACACTGCGTGATGAAGCGATCAACGATGGAATTCCCGCAGAGGATTTCGATGCAATCGTGCGGCCCGAGAAGATGATCAGCCCAGGCTGATGTCACACTTCTCACGCACCCGTGAAGCGAACCTTCCGTTACAGTTCGTGCGAAGCATCACTACTATGAACGTCAGATTTGCGATCACAGGGAACATGTAAGTTCCGCTCGCGCTGCGTGACGTGCGACGCACGGTCACCTGTTTATATGCGCGCGAAAACGATTGCTTAACACCGGTAGCTGCCTACATCAGGCAGACATGGCCGAGATCGTGAACTTAAGGCGTGCGCGCAAGCAGAAGGCGCGCGCAGCCGCGGAAACAGAAGCCGCCGCTAATCGCTTAGCTCACGGACGCAAGAAGGCCGAACGGAACCAATCTAAGGCCGAACAGGAGGCCGCCGATCGAAAGCTCGACGGACACAAACGTGGCGATAGAAATGACGACTGACACTAAAGGCGCCTTGCAGAAGCGCTCGATGCGCATTGCTGGACACAGAACTTCACTGGCGCTCGAAGCAGAGTTCTGGGCCGCACTTGAACGCATCGCGCGCGATCGCTCGATGACGCTGCCTGTGCTGATTGCGTCTATCGACGAGCGGCGCGGCAAGAATACGCCGGAAGCGTCGCTTGCTTCGGCTGTGCGCGTGTTCGTGCTGGAGAACCGGCTGAACTAGCCCGTTACTGCGCCGGGCGCGCGTAGGCCGCGACGGCGAAATAGCATGGCGCAACGGTGCACGAGATCATCTGCACCTGCGCCGTGAACATCCCTGACGATGATGGAAGAACGCCGACGAGCGGCTGGCTATCGACGAGCGTGTCGTGACCGATCGCGTTGTTGTAGCCATCGTAAATCACCAGATCGAGATTGCCGCAGTCAGCGTCGCAAACGCCGACGACGCGATACTCGTAGCCGGCATTCATCTGCACGGGCACGTTCGAAGCCTGGCCTTGGGGCATATTGCCGGTCACCGGCTCGCCGGCCATTTGAAAGCCCTGCTGCGCCAGCGCGGCCGTGATCTGCTGGATTTGGTTGGCGTTCGTTTGCTGCGGGTTCTGATCGCCGGCGGTTGGCTGAGTGACGGCTGGGGGCTGCTGTTGCGGCGGCGTGTAGGCGGATTGTTGCTGTTGATCCGGCAGCACCGAGCCGACAATCCCCAGCAACACAACAACGCCGACGATGCCGCCGGCGACCCATGCCCATGTCGGCACGCCTTTCTTCTTCTCGGCGGCAGGCGCCTGTGTCGTGCTCCAGGCTTGTTGCGGCGGTTGCTGCACGGCGCGCGGCGGCGCGGGCGCCGATTGCGGACGCGGCTCCGCGTTGGTTGCGCGCATTACGGCGTCGATGAAGCGGCGCCAGTTCGGATTGTCAGCTTCACCGCCCCAGTTCGCGAGATTGGCGGCCTGCACTTCGCCGAAACCGAACGGCGGCTGCGAGGCGTCGATCATCACCGGAATGAGCACGCCTTTGTCGCGGCCCATGCGCGCTTCCTCACGCACCCATTGCGATTTGGTGGAGTGTTCGCTCCACAAAACTATCAGCGCCTTGCACTGGGTAAGCTTGCCTTCAATGTAATCGGCCCAGGTGGTGCCTGGCGGTATTTCGTTGTCCCAGAACACATCAAGGCCGGCAGCCGTGAGGCCGTTGGCGACTTGCTCCGCACGCGCGGTGTCCTCGCGCGCGTAAGACAGAAAAACGTCAGCCATGTCCCCTCCTCGAAGACCCGCGTTCTAGCAGGCGCGGCAGCGAGGATTCAAACAGCAATCACGGCGCTTTTGGGTCCGGGCCGAATTGGTTTGGTCCGACAGTGCCCGGGAGGACGCCGATCACAATCATGGCCACCAGCGCCACCAATGACAGCAGACCGCCCACCACGCCGAGCATGCCGCCGACGATAGACAAGACAATCGGCGCGGCAGCGATCCAGCCGCTCTTGTCAGAGTCATGGAGGCGCCGGGACATCACCGAAACCGTCGGCGCGAGCAACGCTAGACCGACGACCGCCGAAAGGATCTGCGAGTTCGGCATGCCGGTGTACGGGTTCATCCCAAACGACAGGTCCACAAGAGTAGCGACGATCGAGAGCACGATCGAGAACAGCGCCCACCACCAATATTCAGCGCGCCGTGCGCGGCCCTTGCCATCGATGTAGAGGCGAAAGCACTTCTGAATGTACTCGATCGGCGAATTCGCAGCGATCGTCGCGCCGCCCGCCTGCGCGCCGCTACTCCAGCCTTGCTGTTGCTGATTTGGCGGCGGCGTTTGCCATCCGCCTTGCGATTGCTGCGACTGATGGTGGAGTGGCGGCGGCGGTGGCGGTGTTTGCCAGCCCCCCGTTTGGGGCTGCGCTGCTGGCGCGGCGGCCGGTTGCGGCGCTGCGCTACCGCGTGCTTTTGCGAACACCGCATTCGCGAAGCGGCCCCATTGTGGGTGATTGTAATCGCCGCCCCATTGGCTGAGGTCGGCGGCCTGCACGTCGCCAAAGCCAAACGGAGCCTCCGCGACGTCGAGCTTCGCGGGGATGAGCTTGCTGCGCCCCATGCGCGCCTCTTCGCGCACCCATTGCGATTTCGTCGAATGCTCACTCCAGAGCACCACAGCGACATTGCACTGATTGAGCTTGCTTTCGATGTAATCGGCCCAGGTCTGGCCCGGTGGAATTTCGTTGTCCCAGAAAACGCTCAGCCCCATGGCTTCGAGTCCTCGCGCGATGCGCTCCGCCTGCGCGCCGTCCTCGCGCGCGTAAGAGATGAAAACGTCGGTCATCGGCTTCCCCGCTGGGTGTGAGTCCGGCGAGGCTAGCAACGCTATCACAGTCGCGCGACGGCTAAGAGTCGAAAGCCGTTAGGAACCGAAGGTCGGCATCACTTCAGGCCGAGGTGTTTCCGGCAGCGAAACGTCCCAATCAATGGCGCGCGCCGCACGTTGCCCAGGTTCCAGGGCGGTGAACGCCATGGCGGTGAGCGCGAGGACGAGCACCAACGCCACCAGGCCCGCGAAGGCGCCGATGCGATTTTCGTTAGTATTGAACATCGTCGCCTCCTTTCATGCTGTGACAACAGAGTTAGTAAGGCGAAGTTCCCATCACGGTGTGGGTAACGCAGCGCAGTGCACCAATGCGGTTCCGGATTGCCACGGTCCGCCGGTGATCATCATGGCCCGCGCGGATTCGGCGAAAGAGAGTTGAATGTTGTGTGGTTCCGGCGGCGCTTGCGCGGTGCATTGAGCTTGAATGTCGTAGCCGCGGGCCGTGAGCGTTACGTTCTGGAACTCGCATGAAACTTCGCCGCGCGTGGTGATGCGGCGCTCTTCGAAGCGCCATGCAGGCTCGGAACAGCCTTCGGCGGTAGCGGCCCAGAGGCCCACATATCGCGGGGTCGTCTCGCTGGGCGGCGGGAGCGTCCGCTGCAGCGGCTCGACGTCACCGACTTCAGCTGCCGCGTCCGGATTCGGCGGCGGCTCCGCCGGGTCAGCGCAGGCGATCATGGCGAGAGATGCCGCGGCCACGGCGGCGCGGCAAAGCAGGTTGGATAGGTGCATTGGCTCGTAACGGCTGTGCTGCAGTACAGTTCCGCCACGGCAAGCCAGGCCCTCGAAAGCTGAAGTTGGCGGGCTTATGTTCTCCCTTCGTGCTAGGTTGGCGCGTGACGGACGAATCGATGAGCGACGACAGCGGAGAATCCCTGCCGATCTCGGTGCGCGCGGCTGCGGCTGCGCCGTACCTGGCGTCGCTGAATCCTGGGCAGCGCGCCGCCGTTGAGGCTTTGGATGGGCCAGTGTTGGTGCTGGCGGGCGCCGGCACCGGCAAGACGCGTGTGCTGACGACACGGCTCGCGCATTTGCTGACGACGGGCAAAGCGAAGCCATGGTCCGTGCTCGCCGTGACGTTCACGAACAAGGCCGCGCGCGAGATGCGCGAGCGGGTTGAGAAGCTGCTGGGGCCTGGCGGCGGCGGTTTGCCGTGGCTCGGGACGTTTCACTCAATCAGCGCGCGCATGTTGCGCACGCATGCGGAGCTCGTCGGGCTCAAAAACAATTTCTCGATCCTGGATACCGACGATCAAGTTCGTCTGCTGAAGCAGATCATCGAGGCTGAGGGCATCGAAGAGAAGCGCTGGCCGGGGCGGCAGCTCGCCGGCGTCATCGATGGCTGGAAGAACCGCGCGCTGACGCCAGAGAAAGTGCCGAAGAATGAGAGCTTCTCGTTTGCCGATGGCGGCGGCGTGAAGCTCTACGCGACCTATCAGGCGCGGCTGAAAATCTTGAACGCGTGCGACTTCGGCGATCTGCTGATGCACATGATCGATATCTTCCAGCGCCACCCGGACGTGCTGGAAACGTATCATCGCAAGCTCAGCCACCTGATGGTGGACGAGTATCAGGACACCAACGTCGCGCAATATCTCTGGCTGCGCTTGCTGGCGCAGGCGCGGAAGAATTTGTGCGTGGTCGGTGACGACGATCAGTCGATTTATGGCTGGCGCGGCGCCGAGGTCGATAACATCCTGCGCTTCGAGCACGATTTTCCAGGCGCACAAGTTGTGCGGCTCGAGCAAAACTATCGCTCCACGGGTCACATTCTCGCCGCGGCGTCGCATCTGATCGCGAACAATCGCGGGCGCCTGGGCAAGACGCTCTTCACCGACGATGAGCTTGGCAATCGTGTGAAAGTGCGCGGCGTCTGGGATGGCGAAGCCGAAGCGCGGCTGATCGCGGACGACATCGAAGGCTGGCGCCAGAGCAATCGCTCGTACGCTGATGTTGCGGTGCTGGTGCGCGCGGCGTGGCAGATGCGGGCGTTTGAAGAACGCTTCTTGATGCTGCGTATTCCCTACAAGGTCATCGGTGGTCCGCGCTTCTTCGAACGCGCCGAAGTTCGCGACGTGCACGCGTATCTGCGGCTGATCCGTTCCGAGGACGACGATCTGGCGTTTGAGCGCATCGTCAATCAGCCGAAGCGCGGCGTCGGCGAAGGCACCGTGCAGAAGCTGCACGCCTATGCCGGCAAGCCGCCGGTGCGGTTCGTCACCGACAACGGCCCCCTCTTCGATCAGGATACTGGCGAAGTGGTAACCGAGCAGCCAGAAGCGCCAGGCGGCGCGACGCGGTTTCGCACTTTGATTGGCGCGGCGCGTGAGATGATCCTGACGGATGATCTGCCGCTGAAGGCGCGAACGGCGCTGCGCTCGTTCCTCACGGACCTCGATCGCTGGCGCGAGCAATCGCGATCGATGAGTCACGTGGAACTCGCCGAAATCGTGCTGGACGAGAGCGGCTACACCGAGATGCTGCGCCGGGATAAATCTCCGCAAGCACAGACGCGGCTCGAAAACTTGAAGGAATTGGTCCAGTCGATGGGCCAATACGACACGCTGGAAGCATATCTCGAACACGTCGCTTTGGTGCTCGATATCGAGAGCGAGAGCGACGGCGAGAATGTGCAACTTTCGACGCTGCACGCGGCCAAGGGCTTGGAGTTTCCGCTGGTCTTCCTCCCCGGCTGGGAGGAGGAAGTGTTCCCCTCGAAGCGCTCGATCGATGAAAGCGGCGAGAAGGGTTTGGAGGAAGAGCGCAGGCTTGCCTATGTCGGCATCACGCGGGCGCGCGAGAGTGCGCGCATTTCGTTCGTGGCGAACAGGCAGATTTATGGGCGCTGGCAGGTGGTGCTGCCGTCGCGCTTTATCGATGAACTGCCGAGCGCGAATGTCGATGCCGTGAGCGAGACCGGCTACGGCATGCAGCCGCCGGGCGTGCGCGACATGGCGGTGGAGCCGTTCACATCGAGCTATCAATCGCCGGGATGGCGGCGCGCGCAGGAGCGCGGCTCGTTCCAAGGCAAGCCGCCAATGATCGATGGCGAGGCGCGGCTTGTGGCGCGCTCGAGCGGCGACGACTCCGCCTACAAACGCGGCGACCGCATCTTCCACCAGAAATTCGGCTACGGCCGCGTCAGCGCCGTCGAGGGCAACAAGCTCACGGTGACGTTCGAAAAAGCCGGCGAAAAGCGCGTGATCGATAGCTTCGTCGTCCCGGCGAGCGCGGCTTAGTGACATCACCGATCTAAGCGGCTAACGCTCCGCGCCATGCTTTTGCTCACGGCCCTCGGCACACTGGCTCAAATCCGCGCGGCGGCGGATGAACTCGATCGGCATGATCCTTCGCCTGCCGATGCGGTGAGCTGGTTCGAGGAGAACCCAGGCAAGTTTCGGATCGAGGTTTACGTCCCAACCAAGCAGGACGCGCTAAGCGTTGAGGCAATCGTTGGCGCGGCAGCGCCGGAGCTCCATCTCAAGCACAAGAAGGTGAAAGCCGCCGATTGGGTGGCGATGTCGCTCGAAGGTTTGCCGGCGGTGCGCGCCGGGCGGTTCGTGGTTGCCGGCGCGCATGCGCTCATGGGCGAAAGCAACGGGCGGACGAAAATCTGGATCGAAGCCAGTGAAGCGTTCGGCACCGGCCATCATGGCACGACCTGGGGCTGCCTGATGGCGCTCGAAGGCGTGCTGCGCGAACGGCGTGTGGAGCGCGTGCTGGATATGGGCGCAGGCTCGGGCGTGCTGGCCATCGCCGCGGCCAAGCACGGCGCCGACGCGCTGGCGATTGAGATCGACCGCCGCGCGGCGGCGATTGCGGAAATCAACGCGCGGCAGAACAAGGTCGAGCCGCGGATGCAGGTGATCGCCGGCGACGGCGCCCGCTACATCGCCGGCAAACAATTCGACTTGGTGTTCGCGAACATCCTGATGCGGCCACTGATCCGGCTGGCGCCGAAGCTGGTGAAAGTCCTTGAGCCGGGCGGCACTTTGATCTTATCGGGCCTCTTGCGCCAACAAGCGCCGCTGGTGCGCGAGGCTTACGCCAATCGCGGGCTCATTCTGGAAAAGCAGATCCCGAAAGAAGCGTGGATGACGCTGGTGTGGCGTAAGCCTTAGCGCGTGTAGACGTTGACTGCGTAGCGGCAGCGCGGCGCGGCGCAATCGAGCATACCCACTTCAATCGTGTGCCGGCCGAACATCTCCGCACGCATATCGACAACCGGGCGGGCGTTGCTGCGTGTGTCGAGCGCGATGATTTCGCCGCGCGGATCGAGGATGCGCAGATCGAGATCGCTGCAGGCGGGATCGCAGACGCCGACGATGCGGATTTCCTGGCCGGCGCGGAGCGTCAGCGGCAGTTGCGCGGCGCGGTTGCTGGCCAGCGCCCCCGAGAGTGGGCCGACGGCGTGGGCGAACCCCCGCTCGGCGTTGTCCGGCTCCTGGTTGTCGAGTTGGCGGGTCAGGTAATCGCGCAGGTCCGGCTGGGCGGACGCGGTCGGGCCTGCGACCAGCGCCAGGGCGATCAGTGCCGCCGCTGCCTTTTGAAGCAAATGACCCATGGTTCTCCGCGTTTCGGGGCCGGTTTTCCGACAGCCGCCCCTTAAACCTCTTAGCGCAAAGCCTTAGACTCTTGGCTCTGAACCTGCCCTGAACCGGGGCCTAAAGGACGCTAAGCACGTGTTCCAGACCTATGACGATCCGGGCGGCCCCGCCCTTGGCCGTAAGCACCTGCCCCGCTTGAGAAAAGCCCTCAAGGCCGCCGGCTTGGACGGCTTCATCGTACCCCACGAAGATGAGTGGCAGAATGAATATGTGCCCCCGGCCTA
>CAYUOC010000073.1:14140-17996 GCA_964446305.1 uncultured Terricaulis sp.
GAAGTGGCGATCAAGCCGAGCGAAGAATTGCAGCCGGCGCTGCGGGCGCTGAGCGGCAAGAAGGTGAAGCTCGATCCTTCAACCGCGAGCGCTTGGTACTTCGAAGAGCTGAAAAAGGCCGGCGCGGAGATCGTACGCGGGCAAGACCCGGTGATCCTCCCGCGCGCCTGCAAGAACGCCGCGGAAATCGCTGGCTCGCAAAAGGCGCATGAACGCGATGGCGCAGCCATCTCGCGCTTCCTGCATTGGCTGGCGACAGACGGCCAAACCGGAAAAGTGCAAGAGATTGAGGCGTGCCAGAAATTGGAAGCGTTCCGGGCCGAAACCGGCGCACTGAAGGACCTCTCGTTCGACTCGATCTCGGGCGCGGGTCCGAACGGCGCAATCGTGCACTATCGCGTAACGAAGAAAACCAACCGCAAGCTCGCGCGCGGCTCGCTCTTCCTCATCGATAGCGGCGGTCAGTATCTCGACGGCACGACCGACATCACCCGCACGGTCGCGATCGGGCGCGCGTCGAAGGAAATGAAGGATCGCTTTACGCGCGTGCTCAAGGGCCACATCGCCCTCTCGCGCGTGCGCTTCCCGAAGGGCACGACAGGCCACCAGCTCGACGCGCTGGCGCGGATGAGCTTGTGGGAGGCCGGGCTCGACTACGATCACGGCACCGGTCACGGCGTCGGCGTTTATCTCGGCGTCCATGAAGGCCCGCACCGCATCGCGAAGTTCGTGAACACGCAGCCGCTCGAGCCGGGCATGATCGTTTCGAACGAGCCCGGCTATTACAAGACGGGCGCGTACGGCATCCGCATCGAGAACCTACAGGTGGTGACGCCCGCAGCTGACATCGAAGGCGGCGAGCGGCCGATGCTGGGCTTCGAGACGCTGACGCTGGCGCCAATCGCGCGCGATCTTATCGTGAAGTCGCTTCTGACGAAGGAAGAGATCGCCTGGGTGAACGGCTATCACGCGCGCGTCTGGACGACGATCGGCCCGCAGCTCGACGGCGCCGCCAAGGTGTGGCTGGAAAGCGCGACAAAGCCGCTCTAGGCTTTCCCCTCTTTCGAGGGGGTCACATGGACGATCGCAAGGATGGCGCAACGAGCCGGCGTGGCTTGATGCAGGGTGCAGCGTTGTTGGCGGCGATGACGCCTGCGATTGCAGATGCGCAAACGCCAAACCGCAGCGCGCTGCGCCGGGTGGTCGAGAGCCAGAAGGATCAGACGGTGGCGATGATCCAAGATTGGATCCGCAACCCGTCGATCGCGGCTGAAAACCTCAATATGCAGGAAGGCGCGCAGTACATGCAGCGCCTCGCGCAAGAAGCCGGCTTTACGCACACGGAGATCGTGCAAACGGACGGGCATCCGGGCGTGTACGCGACATGGGATGTCGGCGCGGCGAAGACGCTCGGCATCTACTTCATGTACGACGTGAAGCAATTCAATCCGGCGGAGTGGTCGTCGCCACCGCTCGAAGCCGCGATTGTCGATCGCCCGCAAGGGCGCGTCATCATGGGGCGCGGGGCGGTGAACCAGAAAGGTCCGGAAGCGTGCTTCCTCGCGGCATTGCACGCGCTGCGCGCCGCTGGCCGTACGCCGCCGGTGAATCTTGTTCTGTTGGCTGAGGGTGAAGAAGAAATCGGCAGCCCGCACTTCCATCAAATCGCACGGCGGCCAGACATCATGGCGGCGCTGCAGCGGAGCCAAGGCATCTTCATTCCTGTCGGTTGGCAGGATCCGAGCACCGGCGGCGTCACCGTCAACCTCGGCGCAAAGGGCATTATCGAAGCTGAGCTGGTGGCGAGCGGTGAACGCTGGGGCCGCGGGCCGGCGCGCGACATTCACTCCTCGAACAAAGCGATGGTGGACGCGCCGGTGTGGCGCTTGGTGCAAGCGCTGCAGACTTTGGTGACACCGGATGGAAACACACCCGCGATCGACGGCTGGTTCGAAAACGTCCGCCCGCTGACGGAGCGCGAGCGGCAAATCATTCGGCAGAACGCTGCAAACACCAGCGCCGAAGACTGGAAGCGCCGCAACGGCGTGCCGCGCTTCATCGATGATCTGCCGTGGCCGGAAGCGCTGGAGCGCCTGGCTTCGCAGCCGACCGTGAACATCGAAGGCCTGGTCGCCGGCTACACAGGCCCAGGCGGCATGACGATCTTGCCGGGACGCGGCACGGCGAAGCTGGACTTCCGCCTGGTGCCAAACCAGACGCGCGAAGAAGCCGAGCGCAAAGTACGCGCGCACTTGGACGCACGCGGTTTCAACGATGTCGAGTTCAATGTCACCGGCGGCTACGATCCGACGGAGACGCCGGAAGATAGCCGCTTGGTGCAAGGCCAGCTCGCCGTCTATCGCCGCTCACGGGTAGAAGCGACAATGAACCCGCGGCTGGCCGGCTCGTGGCCGGGCGCTGTTTTTACGCAACCGCCTGTTTCGATCCCGGCGGCGCAATTCGGCTTGGGTCACGGCGGCGCGCAGCATGCGCCAGACGAGTACTTCGTCGTCGACAGCTCGAACCCGCGCGTGATGGGTGTCACCGGCGCGGTGATGGGCTTCATCGACTTTATGTATGAGATGGCGCGCTAGGCGCTGAGAGCAATCCAGGCGTCTTCGTCGATGACTTTGACGCCGTGCTTCTCGGCTTCCGCCAGCTTTGAGCCCGCGCCTGGGCCGGCGACGACGAGATCGGTTTTCTTCGAGACGCTGCCAGAAACTTTGGCGCCGAGCGCGATGGCGCGGGCTTTGGCTTCGTCGCGCGTCATCTTCTCCAGTGTGCCGGTGAAGACGATGGTGAGGCCGGAGACTTTGCTCGAGGTTGCGGCGCGCGGCTGGTCCTTGGGCGTCACTTCTTTCAGCAAGCGCTTCAGTGCGTCGGTGTTGTGCTTCTCGGCGAAGAAATCGACGAGGTGATCGGCGGCGACGGGGCCGACTCCATCGATGCGGGCGAGTTCGAGGTAATCATCGCCGGGCGCTTGTTTCGCGGCGGCTTTCACGGCGGCGATGGCTTCAGCGAGTGAGCCGAAATGCGCGATCAAGCCATCCCAAGCTTTGCTGGTGACGCCTTTGATCTTTGGCGCTTCGCCGCCTTCGAACAGATCGCCCGCAGGGGCCTTCAATGCGGGCGCGGCTTCAATAAGCGCTGCACGCGCGCCGCCACCAACGCCAGACACGCGTTCAAGCTCTTCGTAAGCTTCGCCGGGCCGCGCCTTCACGGCGGCTTTGACGCTTTCCTCAAACGCGCTCCAGCTTTCGAAGCGGCGCGCGAGCACGCCGGCAGTGGTTTCGCCGATGTCTCGAATGCCGAGACCGTAGAGAAAGCGCGCGAACTCGGGCTCACGGCGCGCGTCGATCGAGGCGAGCAGCGCGGTGACGCTCTTTTCGCCATAGCCTTCGCGCTCCATGAGCTCCGCGCGGTGCTCGTTGAGGCGGAAGATGTCCGCCGGCTCTTTCACCCAGCCGAGTTCGTAGAATTCCTCTATCTGCTTCGCGCCGAGGCCATCGATGTCCATGGCGCGGCGGGCGACGAAGTGGATGAGCCGCTCGACCGCCTGCGCGGGGCAATTGAGACCGCCGGTGCAGCGCGCAATGACGCCCTCCTCCCCCGGCTCCAATTCACGCGCGACATGGCTGCCACAGCGCGGGCAGACTTCTGGAAACTGATATTTGCGCGCGCCCTTGGGCCGCTTCTCTAACAGCACATCGACAATTTGCGGAATGACGTCGCCGGCGCGTTGCACGGTGACGGTATCGCCGATGCGCAAATCTTTGCCTCCGCGGATCGGGCCACCATCGGCGCCGACGCCGCGGATATAGTCGGCGTTGTGCAGCGTCACGTTGGTGACGGTGAC
>CAYUOC010000074.1:0-6646 GCA_964446305.1 uncultured Terricaulis sp.
CTTCTCGCCCGGATACTTACGATCCTTGTGCAGGCGATCGAGGATCGGCAGCGCGAAGGCGGCGGTCTTGCCGGTGCCGGTTTGCGCGAGACCGATGAGGTCCTTGCCCTTCTGCACGATCGGCAGCGCCTGAATTTGGATCGGCGTAGGTTGGGTGTAGCCCTCGGCGTCAAGCGCCTTGAGGATCGGCGCCGAGACGCCGAGATCTTGGAATGTGGTCATAAAAACTCTTTCGAGCCGGCACGCGTCATCGCGTGGGCTCTATCAGGTCAGGAACGATGCGACGGCGAAGAAGGGCGGCGAGCAAGGCGCTCAAAGCCGAACGTCGATGGTGGCGTTCCAGTGGGACCGCGTTCATGGGCACAGATAGGCCCGGAACGGTCGCTGACCCGGCATATCGGGGTAAAGCATTGAGAAGTCAATAACGCCAAGGGCATAGCTGGCGCCCTCCTCACGCCTCGGCGCGGACAATCCAGCAGGCGGCCCGCAGTGCAACGCCCTCCTTCGTTTCGTTTTGGCGGAGAAAATCGGCAAGCAATTGCTGGGCTTGCGCGGGATCGAGCTGCTGATCGGTGATGGCGCGGGCGCAGGGTCCGATCTTCAAGAGAAAGGCCGCGGCGGCGTTCGCGTCGCCGCCTCCGCCAACGAGCACATCGCCATCCCACGGCTTAATCGAAACATCGCGCCAGCCCGATACGGCGAGCATGGTTTTGGTGATTTCGGCATCCTGAAACCGGAACGGGCCGGGTGCGTTGGGATCGGCGGGCGTTATCGGCGCTTTGAGGATGGGTTTGAGCGCGGCAAGCGGCGCGTGTGACCAGGCATTTTCCGCGAAGGTGCGCCAGCAGATGAAAACCATACGGCCGCCGGGGCGCAGCGCTGCGCGGATTTTGGCGAAGGCCTGGGTCGAGTCCTCGAAGAACATCACGCCAAAGCGCGAGAACGCGGCGTCGAACGGCCCGCCGGAAATTTCTGCGGTGGCGACGTCGGCCTCGATGAAGCGCGCGCTCACGCCGGCGATGACGCTGCGCTCTTTGGCGAGGCGCAGCAAGGGTTGGGAAATGTCAGCGCCAAGCGCCAGCACGGAGGGACCGACCTGCTCTGCCAGTTGCAGTGTCGTGGAGCCGGCGCCGCAGCCGATGTCGACCACGCGTTCGCCCGGGCTCAGGGCAAGCAGATCGATCGCAGGCGCGGTAAGCGGCGCGAGCATCGCGTCCATCAGATCGGCGTGCCGCGCCCACTCATCGCCGACCTTGCCGTTCCAGTATTCGCGCTGTGTGGGAGGGAGGATATTGGTCATGTGGGAGCACTCAAGACACGCGCACCTCGCGTCCACCCTTCTTACTCGGCTTTTGCTTCTTGGTCAGGCGGCGGCGGAATTCTTGCGCCGCGCGCGAATTTCTGAAGCGGGACCAAATTCCGGCGAGTTGCGCCGGAGACGCATTGACTTTGATCTCGCCGCTGAGTTCCGCGCCCGGCGCTTCGCTGCCGATCAAAACGACCTTCTCTCGCAACGCCGCGGGCGCTGCCGCGAGCGCTGCCTGCACGGCGGTTTGCACGACGCGCGTTTGCGCGCTGTCCGAGAGGTTGACGCCGAGCCTGAGTTCGACAACGCGCGGCTTCAGGGCGTATATGCTTCGGAGCCCCGCATAGGCTGCATCGGCGATGCCGGGCGTCATTAACGCGTGGCCGATGCGGGTTGCGTCATTGAAGATCGCAAGCGGAGCGCCGTGATCGCTCTTCGGTAGGGCGCGTGCGATCGACACAGGCCCGAAACCCCAAAGCAACCGCATCTCCGCGCGCGCGGTGGATGTTGGTGTATCTATGACGATCTTCGTTTGCGCAGGCAGGACGTAGCACGCCAGCGGTATCAGGATCGCCGCTGCGGCGCCCGCGATCATCCAGATGGCGAAATCGTCCATATCCCCTCCGTCTGCACGCTACGCGGTGGCGGCAGCGAAGGCTATGGATCATTGGGCGCGGGGCAGCGGCTCTTCGTTGCGGAACCGCACGCGCCAATGGCGTACTTCGGCGATGAAGATGCCGGAGGTTATGGCCGGGTCAGCGGCGAGAAGTGCACGCGCCTCCTCGATGTTCGCGGCGGTCAGGATGGCCATGCCTCCGTCATCGCTGGCGTAGCCGCCACCGGCGAAGAGCCGGCCCTCGGTTTGCAGCTGCTGGATATAGGCCGCATGTGGCCCAAGCCCCTGCTCGCGCATGGCCACGCCTTCGCGCCAAGCTGGACCGGGCGCGTACTGGAAAACAAAGAGCTGTTGTGCCGCCTGTGGCGCGGCGGCCTGTGGCTGGGCGCTGGCGCACCCTGCGCTCAGGGCGAACGAACCTGCGACCGCCATGAGCGCGAGTGCGCGGCGAGAAAACACGCTTGCCATCATTACCATACCTTTCTTTTTACATACCCTATGGTATGGTTTGGAACGCACAAGGCAGAATCGACGAGCGGCAGATGGCAAAACCGAAAGTCCGGCTCGGGCGCGAGGATTGGGTTGAGCTAGGCCTTTCGCTGCTCGCGAAGCACGGGCCGGAGGCGCTGACGATCGAGCGTCTCACCGACGCTGCAAAGAAAACGCGCGGTTCTTTTTATCATCACTTCGAGGACCATCAGACCTTTCTCGCCGCAATCGGCGCGCACTGGTTCGACAGCGAAATCGAAGGCAAGATCGCCGAGATCGATAAGCTCGCTGTCGGCGGAAATCGGCGTGAAGCGCTGGCGCGGCACGCCGCCGGCATCAATCACGCGCTGGAACGCGAGTTGCGCCGCCTGGCCGCCAAAGAGGCGGTGATCGCCGAAATCGTGGCGCGCTCCGACGACATGCGCATCGCCTATCTGGTGAGGCTGTTTCGCTCAGAACTCGGCCTCGATAGCGCCGAGTCTCTGGCGCGGGCGCGTGTGCAACACTGCTATTTTGTCGGCGCTCAAATGATCTTTCCGAATGCAGAGCCGCGCTTCTGGCTCAGATTGCAGAAAACTATGGGCGCTGCGCTCTGGCGAAAGTGATGCGCCGCCGAAGCGCGCGGCGGCGGGCGCGGTCAAATGTGGTCGCGAGAATTGGCCGCAAGTCGGGCTGCCGCTCTCTTGGCGAACTGAAACGCCGCCGCTCCAAGGCGCGCATTGAAACGAGCACGACGGATTCCACGGGAGCAGCGTGTTCGTCGAAACTAGCCAGCAAGGGAGCCCCTCGCCCCACCGCCGCCGGCCCAGCCGTGGCGCACGCGCTCAGCAGCGCCAGAGCAACCGCAACAAACGCCGATCTCATCATGGCGACCCCCGTCGTCGCCGCCGACGATACGCCTAATACACAGAGCCGCCAGGAAAATCCTTACGCGGCCTCTTCGACAAAGCCCTTCCAGGTGCGCATATAATTCACGAAGGCCGGCCCCAGTCCCTCGTTGCGCAGATATTGCTCACTGACGGGCGTGGACCGCGCGGCGAAGTTGGGATCGGCTGCGGCGCGTTTCGGAAAGTCGTGATGGAGGATGGCGGCGCGGCCGAGGATGGGGAAATCGAAGCCAGCCGCCATCACGTCGCGCGCGTCCTGTGCCGACATGATCTTGCCCGCGGCGCCGAGGCGCACATCGCCACGATCAAGCTCGCTGAAATACGAAGCTAGGGTGCGGCCTCGTAGGCCCTCCTCGTCGGGTTCTTTGCGCACATCCCAAAGCGACATGTCGAGAAAGTCGATTTTGCCGTCGCCCATTATCCGCTGCGCTACATCCCGGATCTCGAGCACCTTCAGCCCCCAACGTTCAGGCGAGAGGCGTACGCCGAGTGTAAAGCCGGGCTTGGTTGCAGCGCGAATGCCATCAATCAGTTCGAGCAGAAATCGCGCGCGGCGTTCGGGATCGCCGCCATAGGCGTCATCGCGACGGTTCAGTTCCGGGCTCAGGAACGAGCAGATGAGATAGCCGTGCGCGCCGTGAAGCTCGACACCGTCGAAACCAGTCCGCTCGGCGCGCTGCGCGGCGGCGATGAAGCGATCGCGGGAATGCTGAATTTCATCCAGCGTCATCGCTTCGGCATTGAGCTTTTCGTCGGCGCTCGGGGCCTTTGGGTTTTTTAAGGAGCGCAAACCGCCATGATGAAGCTGCGCGATGGCGAGGCTGCTGCAATCCTTTATCTTGGCGGCAAGACGCGTGAGACCCGGCTCGTGCTTCGCGTCATGAAAGCCAAGCTGGCCGGGAAAGCCGACGCCCTCCTCCTGCACGGAGGCGGCGCACGTCATCGTCAGCGCAAAGCCGCCCTCGGCGCGCATGGTGAGCCAACGAAACTCATCGTCGCTGAGCACGCCATCGGGATGGCTTTGAATGTTGGTGAGCGGGGCAAGAACGAAACGGCTCTTGAGCGTGGCGCCGGAGCAAAGACGCAGAGGGTCGGTCAGCGATGTCATCGCGCAATCATAGTCGCGCAAGCTTTAAGCGCCTATCCTACCGTTGCGTCAGATGTCATCGAGTGCGGCGCGTACGGCCGCGGCAAGCTGCTCCAGCGTGAACGGCTTGTTGAGCTGAGCTGTCGCTGGATCGAGCACACCGTTGTGAATGGTCGCGTTGGGCGCATAGCCGGTGGTGAACAGGACCTTTAGGCGCGGCAGGTGCGCGAGCGCGGCCTCAGCCAATTGCCGGCCGTTCATCTCAGGCATCACGACGTCGGTGAAGAGCAAGTCGGCATGGGCGCCGTTCTGAATCTGGCGCAGCGCCTCCGCGCCGTTGGAGGCGGCAATGACGGAATAGCCAAGCTCGCGCAGCGCTTCCGTGGAAAACACACGTACGCGCGGGTCGTCTTCCACCACCATAATTGTCTCAGCTGACGAGCCATCGCGGATGACGTCCTCCGCTTGATTGGGCTCGGCATTCTCGGCGCCATAGAAGCGCGGCAAGTAGACTTTGACGGTCGTGCCATGCCCAGCTTCCGAATAAAGCTTCACATGACCACCGGACTGCCGGACGAAACCGAATACCTGGCTCAAGCCCAGACCCGTGCCTTTGCCGATTTCCTTAGTGGTGAAGAAAGGATCGAAGGCCTGAGCCATGACCTCTTGTGTCATGCCGACGCCGGTATCGGTGACGCAGACCACGATATACTGACCCGGCGCCACGCCGTGCTCGCTACCGTAACCCGTATCGATCGAGGTGTTGGCGGTCTCGATCGTGAGCTTGCCGCCCTCCGGCATTGCGTCTCGCGCATTGACTGCGAGATTGATGATGGCGCTTTCAAGTTGCACTTGATCGGCGAAAGTGCGCCAAAGGCCGGCGCCGAGAACAGTCTCGATCGCGATATGCTCACCAAGGGTCCGCGCCAGCAGATCCGTCATCGCCGTGACGAGCTTATTGACGTCGAGCGATGAAGGCTTCAGCGGCTGCTGACGCGAAAAAGCCAGCAAACGCTGCGTGAGCGCAGCGGCGCGATTAGCGCCGTCTGTCGCGGCTTCAATATAACGGCGCACGTCCGTATCGCCCTTATCGAGCCTGCGCTGCATGAGATTGAGCGCGCCGATCACCACGGCCAGCATATTGTTGAAGTCGTGGGCTATGCCACCGGTCAACTGGCCGATGGCGTCCATCTTTTGGGCCTGACGCAACTGCTCCTCGGCACGCATGCGCTCGGCCACTTCTTCGCGCACACGTTGTTCAAGGGTGATGTTGAGGGTCTGCAGCGCTTGCTCGGCGTGACTGCGTTCCGTGACATCGGTGGCTTGGACGAAAATGCCATCCACGCGGCCTTCGAGATCACGCGTTGGCGCATAGATGAAATCGAGCACCCGCGTTTGCCGCTGGCCTTTCCGGAGCAACTCCACGGGGACGCCACGGCCAATAAACGGCTCGCCGGTTTCATAGACCTTGTCGAGCAGAGCGACGAAGCCTTGCTCCACCACTTCGGGCAAGGCCTCCGCGATAGGGCTGCCCATGATCTCGCGCGCGCGCCCCGAAAGTTCGAAATAGGCTTCGTTGGCGATGTAAAATTCGTGCTTGGGTCCGCGCAGCACGGCGATGGCGCCGGGCGCCTGGGCGAAGAGATCGCGCAGGCGCTCCTTCTCTTCCTCGCGCATGCGTGCTGCGACGATAGCGGATGTGGTTTCATTGCCCTGGTTGAGGATGCCGCCAACAGCGCCATCCTCCTCCAGGATCGCGGTGAAGCTGTAATTCCAATAGGTCTCGGTTTGGCGTCCGCCACGCTCCATCGGCAGCATCTGATCGTAGGCGGCGAAGCCCTCGCCGGTATCCAGGACGCCTTCAAATTGGGGACCGACGATCGACCAAATGTCGGGCCAAACATCTGCGCCACGCTGGCCGAGCGCCCAAGGGTGACGCTCCTCGGGAATGTGTGACCACGCGTCATTGTAGAGGAGATAAAGTTCGCGGCCCCAATAGATCGCGGTTGGGAAAGTCGAATTGAGGCAGACGCGGAGCGCGAAATGCAGCGCCGGGGACCAGGTCTCGGGCGGCCCCAAAGGATGCGTCGACCAGTCGAACGCGCGGATTCGCTCGCCCATCTCGCCGCCGCCTTCGGGCAGCATCCCGGTTTTGACTTTCCCGCTCATCAGTCCCCGGCCGCCAACGATGCTCAACGAGGCCCTGGCGGAAAAGTTCCTTACCGGGCTGAGCGGCAAACAAAAAGAGGAGCGGCTGTTCG
>CAYUOC010000074.1:6746-17629 GCA_964446305.1 uncultured Terricaulis sp.
CGCGCCACTTCGATGCATTGGCGGAAGAGGAAGCGCTTGGTGAGCTCGGTTTTGAGCTCCGGCGGGCACTCCTTCGTCTTCACTTCGATGCGCTCGGAAATGCCCGGCCAGATGCGGGTTGGCTTTCCGTCTTCGCCGTACTCGTAATAGCCCTTGCCGCCCTTGCGGCCGACGCGGCCCTTATCTTCCACCAGCCAGGAGAGCATGCCGGCGCGTGGATCCTTCTTGTAGTCCTGCTGATTGAGTTCGGCGTTGGTCTTGCCGATCTTCAACGCCGTATCGAGGCCGACAGAGTCGGAGACTTCAAGCGGACCCATCGGCATGCCGCATTGACGACCGACGTTCTCGATGATCGCCGGCGCGATGCCTTCCATCAGCATCTCGACGCCTTCGGCCGGATAGGTGCCGAAGCAGCGCGAGGTGTAGAAGCCCCGGAAGTCATTCACGGTGATCGGCGTCTTGCGGATCTTGATGACGTAATCAATCGCCTTGGCTTGCGTTTCCGGCGTCGTTTCCTTGCCCATGATCAGCTCGACGAGGCCCATGCGCTCAACCGGCGAGAAGAAGTGAATGCCAATGAAGTTCTTCGGGCGCTCGGAGGCTTCGGCGAGGCCAGTAATTGGCAGCGTCGAAGTATTCGAGCCGAACACGGCATTCTCACCGAGAAAGGCCTCGGCCTTCTTGGTCACGTCGGCTTTCAGTTGCACGTTTTCGAAGACCGCTTCGACGACGAGGTCAGCGCCCTTGATCAGTGAGTAGTCGGTCGATGGCGTAATCAGCGCAAGGAGCGCATCGCCCTTCTCCTTGGTGATCTTGCCGCGCGAAATGTCCTTATCGACGATACGCTTCGAATAGGCTTTGCCCTTCTCGGCGCTCTCTTGGCTGACATCGAGAAGAACGGTTTCGATGCCGGCCTTGGCTTGCACATAAGCAATGCCGGCGCCCATGAGGCCTGCGCCGATGACAGCGACTTTCTTGATGTCGTAAGTCGGGATGCCTTCGGGGCGGTTTCCGCCTTTGCCGAGCGCCTGCATGTTCACGAACAAAGTCCGGATCATGCCCTTCGCTTGCGGCGTGTTGGCGGTCTTGATGAAGTAGCGGCTCTCGATGCGCAGAGCGGCATCGATCGGCACCTGCATGCCTTCGTAGATGCAGGAAAGAATGTTGCGTTGGGCCGGATAGTTGAGGTTCGTCTGCTTGGAGACCATGGCGTTGCCGCCGACAGCAGCCATCGCGCCAGCTGGCGTGAACGGGCCGTCCTTCACTTTGTAGCCTTTGACGTCCCACGGCGCGACGGCCTTCGGGTTCGCCTTCACCCAAGCCTTCGCGGCTTCAACGGTTTTGCCTGGCTCGACGACTTCATTGATGAAGCCCAAGCCTTTGGCTTCTTGCGGCGACTTGTCGGCGCCTTGCAGGATCATCATCGCGGCGTTCTGCACGCCGATCAGGCGCGGCAGACGTTGCGTGCCGCCAGCGCCGGGCAGTAGGCCGACTTTTGATTCAGGCAGGCCGAACTTGATCTTCGGATTGTCAGCGGCGACGCGGTAGTGACACGCAAGCGCGATTTCGAGACCGCCGCCGAGCGCGAGCCCTTCGAGCGCGATGGCGACAGGCTTGCCGTTGGTTTCAAGCGCGCGCAGCGAGCGGTTCAGCGTGAAGCTCTGATCGAACTGCTTCTTCAGTCTCTCCTCTTCGCTCTTCGGCGCTTCTTCTTTCGCCGCGCCGCGCTGATTGAGTTCACCAAGATCGGCGCCGGCGCAGAAGCCGGTCGTCTTGCCCGACGTGATCACCGCGCCCTTGATCTTGTCGTCAGACTTCAGCGTCTCAACAAGTTGGATCAGTTCACGCATCACCGAACCAGTGATCGTGTTCATGGAGCGGCCCGGCACGTCGAACGTGATGAGCGCGATGCCGTCGCTGTCGACGTCGATCTTGAAGTTTTCCATCGGACCTACCCTACCTTGTTCTCTTTCCGCCGCGCGCTGTCGCTTTCGATAGGTGAGCGCCCCGGCCGCACGCGACCAGCCGGGGCGCCCTTCATTTTAGTTCACGCGTTCGATCACGGTTGCGGTGCCCATGCCGGCGCCGATGCAAAGCGTGACGAGTGCGCGTTCTTTGTCGGCACGTTCAAGTTCATCAACCATGGTGCCGAGGATCATCGCGCCAGTGGCGCCGATGGGGTGACCCATCGCGATAGCGCCGCCGTTGACGTTGACCTTCTCCATGTCGAGATCGAGCGCTTGCACCCAGCGCAGCACGACCGCGGCGAAAGCTTCATTGAGCTCCCAGAGATCGATGTCTTGCTTGGTGAGGCCGAGCTTCTTCATCAGCTTGTGCGTGACATGCTCGGGGCCGGTGAGCATGATCGACGGCTCGGAGCCGATCGAGGCGCCGCCCAAGATACGCGCACGCGGCTTCAAGCCGAGCGCTTCGCCCATCTCTTTCGAACCGATGAGGACGCCCGCGGCGCCGTCAACGATGCCTGACGAGTTGCCGGCGTGGTGAACGTGATCGATCTTTTCGATTTCCGGATAACGTTGTTGAATGACGCCGTCGAAGCCAGGCATGACCTCGCCTTGCATCTTGAAGCTCGGCTCAAGCGCACCGAGCGATTGCAGCGTGGTCTCCGGACGCATGAACTCGTCGCGATCCAGGAGCGTGACGCCGAGTTGATCCTTCACCGGCACGATCGACTTCTTGAAGCGGCCTTCCTTCCAGGCTTGCGCAGCGCGCTGCTGGCTTTGCACCGCATAGTTGTCGAGATCGGTGCGCGAGAAGCCGTACTTGGTGGCGATCGCGTCGGCGGCAACGCCCTGCGGCGTGAAGTAGGACTTCATTGCGATCGACGGGTCAGTCGCCCACGAACCACCGGTCGAGCCCATGGGCACGCGGCTCATGCTTTCGCAACCGCCGCCGATGGCAAGCTCGGCTTCACCGGACTTCACCTTCGCAGCAGCGATGTTGCAGGCTTCGAGACCCGAGGCGCAGAAGCGCTCAACCTGCACGCCAGCAACAGTTTGCGCGTAGCCGGCATTGAGCACGGCGATACGCGGGAGGTTGCCGCCCTGCTCGCCGATCGGCGAGAGCACGCCCATGTAAACGTCATCAACCTTCGAGGTGTCGAGATTGTTGCGATCGCGGATAGCTTGCAGCACTTGCGTCGCTAGTTGCAGCGACGTCTGCTCGTGCAGCGAGCCGTTTTGCTTGCCCTTGCCGCGCGGCGTGCGGACCGCGTCATAAATATAGGCCTCAGCCATCTTCCGTACTCCAACGTTGCGGCGCTCACGCCGCTTCACCCTGGATGGGACCGGAGTCGCCCCTCTGGTGTTTCCACCTACTCCGCTGACCGCTTCGCTCGGGCTGAGCGAAGCGCGGTAAACTAGTGCGCCTCACCTTCCGCAATGGCGACGTCGCCGCGGAACGAGTTGGCGATGAAGCAGGCTTCGTGAGCTTTGTGGTGCAACTCGCGGATTTCCTCAGGCGCGGGCTGCTTTTCGCCGCCCCACGCGATTTGCGGATTGAGCTTCACTTGCGTCATGGCAATGCGGCCGCGCTCGTCCTTACCCATCACGCCTTCGGCCTGATCGACATAAGCATCGACGACAAAACCGCCGCGGCGCGCGAAATCGAGGAAGAACAGCATGTGGCAAGACGAAAGCGACGCCACCAACATCTCTTCGGGATCGACGGCGTCTTCGCGTGAAAGCGGCAGCTTCACGACGTGCGGCGAGGACGAGGCCGGCATGGTCACGCCGCCGTCGAACGCGATTTCATGAGCGCGCGAATACTTTCCGTCTGCAAACGTGTCCTCGCCGCGAACCCAAGTAAGCGTGGCGGTGTAAGTCGCCATCAGAACGCCTCCGCAGCGAGCGCCATAACTGGGCCGGCGCCGGTCTTCACTTTCGCCAAATGGGCGGCGGCGTCCGGCACGGTGCGCGCCAGGAAGTAGCGGCCGGTGGCGAGCTTGGTGTCAAAGTACGGATCGGCGGCGCCGCCATTCTTCTTTGCAGCGAACGCCGCCTTGGCCTGCAGCGTCCACATATATGTGAGCGCGGTGATGCCGAAGAGATTGAGATAATCGTGCGATGCGGCGCCGGCATTGTCGAAATTGGTCATGCCGTTCTGCATCAACCACATGGTGCCGTCCTGCAGTTGGGCTTTGACGCCCTTCAGCGCATCGACGAACTCCTTCAGCTCCGCGTCATCTTCGTGATTATGGATGAAATCATCCATCTCGTTGAAGAACGCGAAGATGGCGCGGCCGCCATTGGCGCCAAGTTTGCGGCCAACGAGATCCAGCGCTTGAATGCCGTTTGTGCCTTCATAGATTTGCGTGATGCGCGCGTCGCGCACGAACTGGCTCATGCCGTGTTCTTCGATGTAGCCGTGGCCGCCGAAGATTTGTTGTGCATTGGTCGCGTTCGCGTAGCCCTTGTCAGTGAGGTAGCTTTTGATCACCGGCGTCATCAGACCCATGTAATCTTCAGCCTTCTCGCGCACCTTCTCGTCCGGCGAGGCGTGCATGAGATCGCCATGGAGCGAAGTCCAAAACGCAAACGCCCGCGCGCCTTCGTTGAAGGCCTTCGCATCCATCAGCATGCGGCGCACGTCCGGATGCACGATGATCGGATCAGCCGGCCCGTCGGGATTCTTTGGTCCGGTGAGCGAACGCATTTGCAGGCGATCTTTCGCATAGACCACAGCATTCTGATACGCGACTTCCGATTGCGAGAGCCCCTGCAGGCCAACGCCCAAGCGAGCCACGTTCATCATCACGAACATGGCCATCAGGCCTTTGTTCTCTTGGCCGATGAGATAGCCGGTCGCGTCATCGTAATTCAGCACGCACGTCGAGTTGCCGTGAATGCCCATCTTCTCTTCGATCTTGCCGCACACAACGCCGTTGCGCTCACCGGGATTGCCGTCCTTATCGAGCAAGAACTTCGGCACGATGAAGAGCGAAATGCCCTTCGTGCCCTGCGGGGCGCCTTCGATGCGCGCGAGCACCAGGTGAATGATGTTTGATGCAAGGTCGTGTTCGCCGGCTGAAATGAAAATCTTCTGGCCGGCGATGCGATAGGAACCGTCCGCCTGCGGGATTGCCTTGGTGCGCAGCAAACCGAGATCGGTGCCGCAGTGCGGCTCGGTTAGGTTCATGGTACCGGTCCACTCGCCGGTGACGAGCTTCGGCAGGTAGGTCTGCTTCTGCTCGTCGCTGCCGTGATTGTGGATCGCCGCGTAGGCGCCATGGCTCAAGCCTGGATACATGCCGAACGCCATGTTCGAGGACGCGACCATCTCGTTCCAAGCAAGCGCCACGATATGCGGCATGCCTTGGCCGCCATAGTTCGGATCACTTGAGAGCGCGGGCCAGCCAGCGTCGACGAACTGCTTGTACGCGTCCTTGAAGCCTGGCGGCGTCGTCACCGAACCATCGTCAGCGCGCACGCAACCGTGTTCGTCGCCGACCTTATTCAGCGGCGCCAGCACGCCTTCGCAGAACTTGGCGCCCTCCTCCAACACTTGATCGATCAGATCGAGCGGCGCTTCGGCGAAGCCGGGCAAATTGGAATAGCGCTCGATGTCGAGCACATCCTTGAGGAGAAAGCGATATTCGCGAAGCGGCGCCGTGTATGTCGGCATGCAGCTCTCCCTAATTTTTCTTGGGTATACGCGTCTTAGTGCGCGTCTTCGAGCCGCTTCTTGGCTTCAGCTTCAAAAGCGCGCGCGGCGCCCATCGCCGCTGGCGTCGCGGGCTTCGCAAGGAACCGCTCGAGCTTGGCGACGCTATCGTGCAGGATCTCGATGGCGGCATCGACGTCTTCACGCTGAGCCTCGAGCGCTACGATGCGCTGCTGGTACTTCTTCAACGCCGTCTGCGCTTGGGCGCGCTGATCGACTTTGTATAGATCCAGGATTTCCTTAATCTCTATGAGAGAGAGGCCGACGCGCTTGCCGCGCAGGATCAGTTGCAGTTTGGCGCGGTCGCGATGCGAGTAGACGCGGTTCATGCCGTCGCGGCGCGGCGTGAGGAGACCTTTGTCCTCGTAAAAGCGGAGCGCGCGAGGCGTGACCTCGAACTCTCGGGCCAACTGCGAAATCGTGTAGGTGCGCTCAGCTTTGGACGTCATGGGGAGGTCCCTCCGGTTAAACCAGCTCCCCCGAACGCTAGTTTCCGTTTACGGTAGGGTCAAGCGAAGTTGACGCAAGTGTCATAAATTTCGTTTCACCCTAGCAACTCCCGCTTGATGTCGCCGGGGGTCGGGCAGCCATTGAGCGCCATTGTGAGATCAAGCTCCGCCAGGAGGTGCTCCATAACCGCCTGAACGCCCTGCTCGCCAGCGAGTGCGAGACCATAAACATAGGGGCGGCCGATGCCGGTCGCGGTTGCCCCAAGGGCAATGGCTTTGAAAATATCGGCGCCGCAGCGGATGCCGGAGTCAAAGAGGACAGGCACGCGCCCGCCCACAACCGACGTCACCTTCGCCAACGCGTCGAGCGCGCCGATGCCGCCGTCCACTTGCCGGCCGCCATGGTTCGAAACCATGACGCCATCATAGCCCTCGCGCACCGCCTTCTCGGCGTCGTCTGCGCGCATGATGCCCTTCAGAACCACGGGCAGTTTCGTCCACGATCTGATTTTCGCGACACGCTTCCAGTCCAAGCCCGGATCGGAAAAGAGCTGCGTGAACTGTACAGCGGCGCCGAGCGGATTTTCCTCCGGCGTCTGCGGCAACATTCCTCTGAACACAGGATCTGAGGTGTATTGGGCGATGCCCTGCCCGCGCAGGAACGGTGAAAAACCGAGGTCGAGGTCACGCGGCCGCCATCCCAATACTAAAGTGTCGAGCGTGATGAAAATGGCCTTGCAGCCAATCGCCTCGGCGCGCTTTACGAAACTCTCCGCCAGTGCGTCCGATTTGCCCCAGTAGAGCTGGTAGAAGCGCGGACCATTGCCATTGGCTTCGGCGATCTTCTCCATAGGCATTGATGCCTGAGACGAAATGATCATCGGCAGGTTGAGATTCTTCATCGCCCGCGCGACGGCGAGATCGGCCTCGGGATGCATCATCTCCAACACGCCAATCGGCGACGAGAAGACGGGCGCCGCAGCGCGCGCACCGAATATTTCGCAACCGAGATTGCGTGTTGCCGCGCCGGCCAACATGCGTGGTGCGATCGGAAACCGGTCAAAAGCAGCCCGGTTTGCATCCGCAGCCGTTTCTAAGCCAGCACTGCCGGCGGTGTAGGCCCACGCTTCCGGCGTCATCTTCCTTTGCGCCGCCGCTTCGAGCCCCGTGAAGTTCGTCGGAATCTCCGGCTTCGCGCCGCTCATGCCGCGCAAATAGATCGCGCCCTGCGTTTCGGGACCGAACTGTCGCGGCGTGTCAGACATGGCTAATCCTCGTTTACGATTTTACCCGCCATTAACACGCGGACGCCTTTCATCGACACTGCAAAGTCGTGGGCGATTCTCGAATTCTTCGAGTCTGCCCCAGGGGTTGGGCGTGAGCCGCGGACGCGCGGCGAAAACGCGGCGAGGGCATAATGAGCGGTGCGCAAAGCTGGAGCGTCAAGGGCATTGACCCCAAAGTGCGAGAAGCAGCGCGCGAAGCTGCGGCGCGTCAGGGCATGAGCCTGGGCGAATACCTCAACCAGGCGCTTGCCTCAGGGCAACTCGGCGGTGGCGGCGCGCAATCGCAGCCGCAAACCACGCCACAACAAACGCCGCGCACGCCGCGTCCGCGCAGCTATGGTTTGTCCAACACGGATTTTGATGGCGAGGACGATTGGAATGTCGGCGGCGCCAACCGCCCTGCCGATCCGACGCGTCTCGCCCAACGCATTGAATCGATCGAGCGCCGCACGCAGCTCGCCGTCACTGGTCTCGATCGCGCGGTCTCGACGATCGATCGCTCCGTACTCGGCCTCGCCGCGCGCATTGAAGACGCCGAAGCCGCGTCAAGCGAAGCCGCTGAACGTATCTCGGATGCGCTCGAACAATTCCGCTCTGCCGGCGACACGCTGAGCGGCCGCCTGCAACGCGCGGAACAAGCGTTCAATGGCGCCACCGCCGACATCTCGGACGTGAAGAGCCGGCTCGAGCAGCAGGTTGCTGTTGCGGAAGAAGTTGCACGTCGCGCCGAAGCCGCAGCGTCCTACCTGACCACCGAAATGGGCGGTGGCGGTAGCGCCAACCTCGCGCAAACGCTTGCCGAAGCGCGCGCTGTTGCCGAAGAAGCCGCGCGCCAGGCAATGGAAGCTTCTGCTGATGCAGTGAACGAACTTCGCCGCCTGCAGGAGGAGCTAAGCGAACGTCTCAGCGACAGCGAGGCCTCGACGCGTCGCGCCATCGAAACGGCGGTAGCCGAAGTTCGCACGGAAACCTCAAGTGAAACGCGCGGCGCACGCGAAGCGCTGCTCGAAGAAGTTGTGCGCCTCGAAAGCGAGATCGCCAAGCGCGTCGGCGCTATCGATACGCTCAAAGCCGAACAAGCGACTTTGATCTCGCGCATCGAACGCGCCGAAGCCGGCGCCCGCGAAAGCACGGCCGGTCTTCGTCAAGCCGCTGGAGCGGCGATCGCGGATCTGCGCAACGCGCAGCTCACGCTCTCGGCCCGCGTCAAGCAAGTGGAAGACATCGCCGGCCAATCCGGCGCGGTTGACCTCAGCGACGTTCGCCAGGCTCAGCAGGATATCGCCGAGCGTCTGGCCGCGCTCGAGACCAAAAGCGAAGACAGCCCCCTCACCGGCGCACTCGCTGCATTTGAAGCGCGCATCGCCAGCGTTGAATCGGCAACCGCGAACACCGCAAAGGTCGACCAAATCGGCGACACGGTGGAATCTCTTGACCGCGCGCTGCAGCGTTTGGCCGACAAGCTCGAAGAAACGGAATCGACCGCCAACACGGCGATCCGCCACATCGAAGAGACAGTCTCATCGCTCAGCGCCCGCATCGAGCAAGGCGGCGGCGCAGCGCAAGAGACGGAAGCCGTTCGCGCGATGCTTGAGCAGCGTCTCGACACGATGGCGCAGACGGTTCGCGAAGAAATAACGCAAGAGCTGCAAGCCGTGATGACCGGCGGCGAGACCTTCGAGGGCGCGCTCGCCGACGTGACGTCGCGCCTAGCCGCCGCCGAACGCCGCCAGGCACAAACGATCGAAGCGATCTCGATCGAGATCAAGCGCATGTCGGAAACGGTCGATCAGCGCCTCCGTACGGTGGAAGCCCGCAACGACGACGCCGCCGCCTCCGCCGTTCGCGAAGAGCTGTCACGCATGGCGGCCACGCTTGAGCATCGCTTTGACGAGATCGAGCGCCGCGAAGCCTCAGCGTTTGATCGCATGGGCCTCGAAGTCGGCCGTCTCTCGGAACGCCTCGAAGAGCGTGTCGGCGCGGTCGAGCAGCGCAGCGCGCAGGCGATCGAGCATGTGGGCGAGCAGGTCGCGCGCATGGCTGAGCGTTTCAATCAACGCCAGGACATTCTCGCTCGTGAACTGGGTGAGCGCATGCTCGACAGCGAAGAGCGTGCTGGTCAGCGCGTCTCCGAAGCCATCAGCTCGATCATGCAGCGCCTGGCTGAAGTTGAAGAGCATAGCCAAGAAGCCATCGCGCCGGTGCAAAAGGCTGTTTCCAGCGTCGCCTCGAAACTCGAAGAGTTTGAGAGCGGTCGTGCGCCGGCGACGCCGGAAGCCGCGATCCCAACACCGACGCGCCGCCAGGACGATTACCAGAGCTTCGACCGGTCAAACTTCCCGGCTTTCGAGACAACGGAAGACGCCTTTGACCTGAGCAATCCGGAGCCGCAGCCATACGCCTCGCCGCGTGACTCCGCCCAGCCGGTGCGCGCAGCGCCGCTGCCGCCTCGCCAGCATCTCTCGGAAGCGCCGAACGATCACGACATCTATTTCGCCGAAGACAATCAGATCGACGACCTGCTCGTCGATGATGATGCGGCCGAAGATCAGTTTGTCCCGCAGGACTATAAGCCGATCCAAGTCTCTCCGGATGATGACCTGCTGATCGACGATCCCGCTCTCGAGGAGGCCGAAGCAGCTGTTGCCGCCCCGCCGCTCGACGACGATCCGTTCTGGACGCCGGAAGACGATCTTGTCCCAGCAACGATCGAAGACGCGGTTGCGCCGCTAGTGACGCCGTCTGCGCCGCTCGCCAGTGACGTGCCGTTGGCCAATGCCACCGAAGACGAGCCGCTTTCGCTGGACCTGCCGGAGCTGACGGAGTTGCCGCCGCTTCCGGAGGAAGTGAACGCTGCTCCGGGCAAGAACGACTACCTCGCCAACGCCCGTAAGGCCGCTCAGGCGCAATCGCTGCCGAAAACGCGGCCCGATCCGGCAGTGGAAACACCGAAGCTGAGTCTGCGCGGCCCAAGCCGCATCGTACTTTGGGGCGCGGCAGGCGTTATCGCGGCCGCATTGGTTGGCGGCGCCTACTATTTCAGAAACAACGCCGACAACGGGGAGCCGCAGACTGACGCGGCGCCCGCGCCCACACCGGTGACGGACGTCGCGCCGACGCTGCCGCCGCCGGACCCTTTCGCGGAAGCTCCGCCTGAAGGCGTCGTGCCGGACGGTGCCACGGCGACAGAAGACGCGACCGCGCCGACGCCGAGCGCTCCGATCGCGCAAAACAATCAGGCGCCCGCGCAGCAAGTGGTGGCCGGCCCGTTGCCCGCGCGCAGCGTCACGATCGAGCAAGCCGCTCAATCCGGCGATCTCACGGCACAATACGAACTGGCGCTTCAGCGCATCGCCTCTGGGCGGACCAATGAAGGCGTGACGATGCTGCGCCGGGCTGCCGATCGCGGCTTCCCGATGGCGCAGTACCGCCTGGCCAAGCTGTATGAGCGTGGCGAAGGCGTACC
>CAYUOC010000075.1:0-5958 GCA_964446305.1 uncultured Terricaulis sp.
TGGCTGAAATAGCCCATCACGGCTTTCGAAGATGCGACACGCTTGCCGTTCAACAATGCCAACCGCGCCGCGATCGACTTCACCAACGTCGTTTTGCCCTGCCCGTTCGGCCCAATGATCACGATGCGGTCGTCATGGTCCAAACGCAGCGACACACGCTTCAATACCGGCTTGCCTTCGACATACCCGAGATCGGCCTCGTCCAGCACCACCAACGGCGAAGCCAGCTCAACCGGATTGTCGAACACGAACGGCACCGTGCGCTCTTCGAGCGGCACGGCGATATCCTGCATCTTTTCGAGCTGCTTGATCCGGCTCTGCGCCTGCGCCGCCTTCGAAGCCTTCGCGCGGAAGCGATCGATGAACTTCTGCAAGTGCGCCTTTTGCGCATCCTGCTTGGCCTTCATCCCCACCGCGAGCGCCATGCGCTCAGCCTTCTTCTTCAGATACGCATCGTACCCGCCGACGAAAACTTCGAGCTTCTTATCGTCCAGCGCTAGAATGTGCGTCACCGACCGGTTCAGCATTTCGCGATCGTGGCTGACGCAGATCACCGTGTGCGGATACTCGCGCAGATATTCCTCAAGCCATGCCGCGCCTTCGAGATCGAGATAGTTCGTCGGTTCGTCGAGGATGAGCAGATCAGGCGCCGAAAACAGAACGCCCGCCAGAGCCGCGCGCATACGCCACCCGCCGGAAAACTCCCGCGCCGGCCGCCGCAGATCTTCCTGCTCGAAGCCGAGGCCAACCATGATCGCGCTCGCGCGAGCTTCGCCGGAATAGCCGTCGATCTCCGCCAACCGCATATGAATGTCGGCGATGCGCTGAGGATCCTCCGCCGTCTCCGCCTCTTTCAGCAGCGACGTCATCTCCTCGTCAGCCGCCATCACCAGATCGAGCAGCGGCGTATCCACCTGCGGCGCTTCCTGCGCCACGAACCCCATCCGCGCCCCGCGCCGCACGCGAATGGATGAGTTCGCCTTCCCCACCTCATCGCGGATCAATGTCAGCAGCGTCGACTTGCCCGTGCCATTGCGCCCGACAAGGCCGACCTTCCAGCCTTCGGCGATAAATGCGTTCGCATTCTCAAACAACGGCCGCGGGCCGAAGCGAAAGGTGAGGTCCGAGATTTCAAGCATGGGAGGGCCGCGTTAGACCCTCCCCGCGCGCGCGAAGCAAGCGCTGAGGCGCAATGTAGCACCGCATTAACGCTACACCGCGGCGCGAGAACACCTATATTGGAGCTGTCACGGAGGGGCCTCGCCCATGGACGCGACCACACGCCCGCGCGCCGTCATTATCGGCGCTGGTTTCGGCGGCCTCGCCGCCGCGAAAGCGCTCAAAAACGCGCCCGTCGATGTCACCATCATCGACCGCCGCAACCACCACCTGTTCCAGCCGCTGCTCTACCAAGTCGCGACCGCCGGCCTCGCGCCGAACCAGATCGCGACGCCCATCCGCGCCATCGTCCGCCACCAAAGGAACGCAACAGTCGAGCTCGGCACAGTCGAAGCTATCGACACGAGCAAGCGCCAAGTCATCCTCGGCGATCGCCGCGTCGCTTATGATTATCTCATCATCGCCACAGGCGCGCGCCACGCCTATTTCGGCCACGACGATTGGGAGCAATACGCGCCCGGCCTCAAAACCCTCGAAGACGCCACCGAGCAGCGCAAACGTATCCTGCTCGGCTTCGAACGGGCGGAACTCGAACCCGACGCAAAAGAGCGCGAAGCGCTCACCACCTTCGTCGTCATCGGCGGCGGCCCGACCGGCGTTGAAACTGCCGGCGCCATCGCCGAACTCGCGAAGAAAGCGCTCGCCCGCGACTATCGCCGCATCGATCCGAAAAGCGCCCGCATCATCCTGCTCGAAGCCGCGCCGCGCATTCTCACCAATTTTCCCGAAGAGCTTTCGGCCAACGCCAAACGCGCGCTCGAAGGCCTCGGCGTCGAAGTCCGCCTCGGCAAAGCCGTCACCCATGTCGACGCAACCGGCGTCACCCTCGGCGACGAACACATCGCCAGCCGCACCGTGATCTGGGCTGCCGGTGTACAAAGCTCGCCCGCCGCACGCTGGCTCAACATCCCCGCCGACCGCGCCGGCCGCGCCATCATCGCGGGCAATCTCCGCGCGCCTGGCTACGACAACATCTTCGTCATCGGCGATTGCGCCGCCGTGAACGATGCGAGCGGCAAACAACTCCCCGGCGTCGCGCCCGTCGCCAAACAACAAGGCGTCTACGCCGCGCGCGTGATCAAAGCGCAGTTCGAAGGCAACCCGCTCACCGAGCCGTTCGCCTATACCGACTACGGCAACCTCGCCACCGTCGGCCGCAAAGCCGCCGTCGCAGACTTCCGCGGCTTCCGCCTCACCGGCTTCATCGGCTGGCTGCTTTGGTGCGCGGCGCACATCTACTACCTGATCGGCTTCAAAAACCGCATCGCCGTCGCGCTCGATTGGACCTGGTCATACCTCACCTTCGACCGCGGCGCCCGCCTCATCACCGGCGACATCGAAGACGAACATCCCGCGCGCGCCGCCAAGCGCGACGCCGCCTAGCTACACGCAACGCCGCAACGCCTCGCGCAACGCAGCCCCAAGTTCGGGATCGGAGCGGGAAAAGGCAACGACCACGTCTTCATGACCAGCATCCGCTCCTGCCTCAAACCCGTCAAAACGGCCGCCGCCGCGATTCCTGCTTGGCCCACAATTCACCTCACCAAAGCCCCACTCAACGCTCACGTCCTTCATTCCTGAAAAAAGCGATCTACTGGACGCAAGCCCAAACGCGAGCGTCAGGCGCTCCCGATAGTCGGGCGCATTGATCCGCGCTGCCATCCACTCAGCCGACATCGATCGGCTGCTTAGTAGACACCTACGCAATGCAGCGCCCAACAACGCATCCGAAACATCAACAGTGGTGCGCTCTTGAAACGTCTCCCAGTCAGTAATTCGGCCGGCGCCACACATCGCGCTCGCGACAATCAGAATGTCGGCGCCGCGCTGCTTAACTTCCGCACTTCCTTGATCCCTCGCCATTACCGCGCGTACTCCACCTGCAAGATAACACCTCGTTGCGCAGCGTATTGCTCCGCCGCCGTGTGAGATCAGCTGCAATCTTGAGGCGAACTATACGGCGACGTCGGACCCCCCCGGATAGACTGTCATCTATCCTATTCCGAGCGGCGGTGACCGCCCAAGCCGCCAAACGCGACGCCGCCCAACGCGCGATCCCACTTGCGTCCGCTCGCCTTTGCGCCAAGCTTGCCTCAAAGGCATGCGGGGGCAGAGCCATGAGCGCGCTCATCGAACTCAAACGCGGCGGCGGCGATCAATTCTTCATCTGGTTCATGGCCGGCATCTGCGCCGTCATGGCCGCGATGTTCGGCTTTGTCGGTGTGACGCTGCTTGAAGAGGATGCCGGCATCGGCGCGATCCTCATCGCGTTCGCGCTGCCCTTCGTCGGCCTCACCTACTACGTCTATCGCGAAGCGGTCGCGCGCTCGTTCACCCGCATCGCCATCAACTGGCAAACGCTCGAGCTGCGCCTGCCCGAGCAGCGCAGCTACGTCCCGCAAGAAAAGATCGAAGCCGCCATCCCGCTGGCCTCGATCAAGGGCATCGACTCCCGCGCTGAATCCTTCCGCCAATTGGGCACGACGGCGCTGCAGTTCGCGTACTCGCTCGTGCTCGAAGATGGCCGCCGCATTTTGCTCGGCGCCGATCGCCGTTTTCTGACGCCCTATTTTCAGAATGCCGCCGGCATCATCTCAAACAACATCAAGCAACCGGTCCGCGACCTCGGCCTTGTCGACGGCAATCCCGGCTTCCTGCTCGTCACCGGCGCAAGCGTACCTGCGTGGGACACCGCGCCGGTGCCGCAGGCGACATTGCAGAAGCGCTTCAAGGACGAAGCCGCCAGCTGGCGCATCGTCTCGCTCATTGCCGGCGCGGCGCTCGCCATCGGCGCACTCGCACGCGCTTTCGGCTGACGTCGCGGCGCTTGTCGAACCGAAGTCAGAACCGGGAACTTCCGGAGGGCGCGCCCGTTTGGCGCCGACATCGAATAGGAACTCGCACGCACGCCGCGCCGTTCGCTTCCAAAGCAAAGGGAAACGAACATGCCAAGCGACAGCGACATCAAAGCCAAATTCTGGAAACACCTGAAGTCCGACATGACCATCATGCTGGGCGTCGAAGGCTCAGGCGAAGCCCAGCCGATGACCGCCCAACTCGAGGGCGACATGGAGAGCGGCCCGATCTGGTTCTTCACGTCGAAGGACACCGACCTCGTCGGGCAAATCGGCAGCGGCGCGCCGGGCGTCGGCTATTTCGCCGCCAAGGGCCACGATCTCTTCGCCGGCGTCAGCGGCGAGCTTTCGCTGTCCACTGATCGCGCCACCATCGACCGCCTCTGGAATCCCTTCGTCGCCGCCTGGTTCGAAGGCGGCAAGGACGACCCCAAACTCCAGCTCATCCGGTTTGACCCTCACCACGCCCACATTTGGCTCAACGAGAACAGCCTGTTCTCGGGCGTCAAAATGCTGCTCGGGAGCGATCCGAAGAAAGATTACAAAGACAAGGTCGCCGACGTCCCGCTGAGCTAAACCGCCGCGCCCACACCCGGCCAGGATAAGGCGGCGGAGCGGTTGACGCTCCGCCGCACCCGGCCCTATATCGCGCCTCCCACTGGACGGGCCCGTAGCTCAGCTGGGAGAGCGCTGCGTTCGCAATGCAGAGGTCAGGAGTTCGATCCTCCTCGGGTCCACCATCCTTCGCGCTCCGCGCTTCGGATGGCTTACGCCGCCCCTAGAGGTTGCCGAATCCGTCCTGCTCCGGGTATTCCCGGATTCCATGATCCACATTCTTTTCGAACTGATCCGCGCGATCCTTGGGCTGATCTCGATCGTCCTGATCGTCTATGTCGTGATTTCCTGGCTCTACGCCTTCGACATTGTCGACCGCCGCAACCAGTTCATCCGCTCGGTCTGGGAGTTCTGCTCGCGCGTCACCGACCCACTGCTGCGCCCGCTGCGCCGCCTGATCCCGCCGATCGCCGGCGTCGACCTTTCGGTGCTGGTGCTGTTGCTGGTCATTTGGCTACTGCAGCACGAGGTGAGCTACTGGATCGAGGGCATGCTGCTCGGCACGCGCGGCTTCCTCTGAGCCGCCTGCGCGTCCGCCTGACCCCATCCGGCGGCGCCGACCGCATCGACGGCTGCGCCCGCGACGACACCGGCCCCTACCTCAAAGCCCGCGTCCGCGCCGCGCCCGAAGACAACAAAGCCAACCGCGCGCTCGAAGCGCTGATCGCCAAGGCGTTCGGCGTCGCAAAAAGCAAAGTCAGCGTGTCGCGTGGTCAAACCGCGCGACTCAAAGTGTTAGAGATCGAAACCGCGAGCGACAGCGACATCGCCGCCTTCATCGCCCGATACGAGGAAAAGCCATGACCGGACGCAGCATTGACGGCAAGGCCATCGCCGCGAACGTCCGCGCCAGTGTGGCCGAAGCGGTGAAGCAGCTTCCCGCGCAACCGGCGCTCGCCGTTGTGCTCGTCGGCGACGATCCGGCCAGCCACGTCTACGTCGCCAGCAAAGCCAAGCAGACCGTCGAAGCCGGCATGCGCAGCGTTGAAATCCGCCTGCCGAAGGAAACGACGCAAGAAGAACTGATCGGCAAGGTTACGCAGCTCTCCGCCGATCCCGACATCGACGGCATCCTCGTTCAGCTGCCGCTGCCAAAGCACATCAGCGAACCCGCCGTTCTCGCCGCGCTTGATCCGCTGAAGGACGTCGACGGCCTGACCGAAGCCAGCGCCGGCAAGCTTGTGCTCGGCAAGCCCGGCCTGCGCCCCTGCACGCCGGTCGGTTGCGTCATCCTTGCGAAAACCGAGCGCCCCGATCTCACCGGCGCCAATGTCGTCGTCATCGGCCGCTCCATTCTCGTCGGCAAACC
>CAYUOC010000075.1:6058-17619 GCA_964446305.1 uncultured Terricaulis sp.
GTATCTCCCTCACCGGGCGGCGTTGGCCCCATGACGATCGCCTGTCTGTTGCGCAATACCGTGCTCGCTGCGTGTGCGAGACGAGGTTGGACTGTGCCTGAAGTCCTCGCGGCGAGCTAAAAGCGACCCATAGCGCTTGCCGCACCCTAACCACGTCGTTAGCTTCCCGGCCCACAACGGACCCAGGGAGGGGATCGAACGTGGCAAACACCAATGCGCCGGCTGGCAAGCCGGCAATCTCGCCGCTCAATCGCTTGTTTCAGCGCAAAACAGTCGATCAAATTCAAACTGAGTATTCGCAAGGCGAGTTGAAGCGGTCCCTCGGCCCCATCAACCTCATCCTGCTTGGCATCGGCTGCATCATCGGCGCGGGCATCTTCGTCCGCACCGGCAACGCCGCCGCGCTCCACGCTGGCCCCGCCGTGATGATCTCGTTCGTCATCGCCGGCATCGTCTGCGCCTTCGCCGGCCTCTGCTACGCCGAGCTCGCCTCGGTGCTGCCAGTCTCCGGCTCGGCCTACACTTACAGCTACGCCACCGTCGGCGAGTTCGGCGCCTGGATCATGGGCGCGCTCTTGCTGCTCGAGTATGGCCTCGCCGCTTCGGTCGTCGCCGTCGGCTGGTCCGGCTACGCCGTCAGTCTCGCGCATGACATAGGGCTCTACATACCCGCCGAGTTCACGCAGGCCGCCGGCAAGTTCGTGCTCGACGCCGCCGCCACCTTCCAAGTGACGGATCCGACGGTCAGCCTCAACGCCGTCACCGGCACGCTGCCGAGCGGGGAGAACGTTCAGTTCCTCGCCTCTTCGTCAGCCACCATTCCGGGCATCCACGAAGCCGGTCTCGATCAATACGCCGTGGTGAACCCAGCCGACGCCGGCTACGCGCTCACCAACGCTGTCGACATCGCCATCCCGAACGGCATCCAAGCGACGCTCACCGGCGCAACCGAAGTGCTGCAAGCCGACGGCTCGCTCCGCGAAGTCGCCGCCGGCACGGTCGTGCAAGTGCCCGCTGGCGCGGCGCTGCAACTGCCGGCCAACACCGTTGTGCCGCTTCAGGCCGATCTGGTTGTCGCCTCTGTCGCCAACCTGCCGGCGGTTGTCGTGGTTCTTGCCATGATGCTGCTGCTCATCGTCGGCGTTTCTGAATCGGCCACCGTCAACAACATCATCGTCGCCATCAAAGTGGCGGTGATCGTGGCGTTCTGCATCGTCGGTGCGAGCTATGTGAACCCGGCCAATTGGCAGCCCTTCATCCCCGAACCGACCGGCAACCCGGGTGAGTTCGGCTGGGACGGCATCATGCGCGCCGCCACCATCGTGTTCTTCGCGTACATCGGCTTCGAAGCGGTCTCGACCGCCGCAGGCGAAGCGAAGAACCCGCAAAAGGACATGCCCTTCGGCATCCTCGGTTCGCTCGCCATCTGCACCGTGCTCTACATGGCCACCTCGGCCGTGCTCACGGGCGTCATCCCGTTCACCAAGCTGAACGTCGCCGCGCCGGTCGCCACCGCCGTGAACGCATTCGGCCCGCAATGGGAGTGGCTCGCGTACTCGATTAAGATCGGTGCGATCGCGGGTCTGACCTCGGTCATCCTGGTTCTGCTCTTCGGCCAAACCCGCATCTTCTACACGATGTCGAAGGATGGCCTGCTGCCGAGCTCGCTCGCCAGCGTCCACAAGCAGTTCAAGACGCCGTGGATCAACACCATCATCACCGGCGTCATCGTCGCCGCCGCCGCCGCCTTGTTCGACATCAACACGCTGGGCGATCTGACCTCGATCGGCACGCTCGCGGCGTTTGCAATGGTCTGCCTGGCGGTCATGTGGCTGCGCCGCACGCGGCCTGATCTGCAGCGCGGCTTCAAAGTGCCGTTCTACCCGATCACGCCGATCCTCGGCATTCTGTCGTGCGTCTTCCTGATCACCCGGGTTGGCCCGCGCGAACAGCTCTTCTTCTTCTACTTCCTGATCGGCGCCGTGGTTCTCTACTTCGCCTACGGCATCTGGAATTCGAAATTGGGCAAAGGCCAAGTGGTCACCGGCCACGAACCCACCCCAATGGAGCCGCCGCACAACTAAGCGGCAGAAACAGAGCTAAACGAACCGCCGGCGGAAACGCCGGCGGTTTTGTTTTGGGGGGGCGCCACGATAAGCTCACGTCATGCGCGTCGACGAAACCCGTCTCACCGCGACCTACCTGCTCGCCAACCGCAAGCACGGCACGCTTTACCTCGGCTCCGCCCTAGACCTGATCGCGCGCGTCTACGAGCACAAGGAGGGCGAAGGCTCGCACTTCACTCGAAAGTACGGCATCACAAAAATCGTCTGGTTCCAACCTTTCATGCTTGTCGCCGAAGCCCGTGACCGCGAGTACGCGATGAAGAAGTGGCGGCGGGAGTGGAAGGTCAATCTGATCGAGCGCGAGAATCCAGACTGGGACGACCTCTATCCAACGCTCGTCGGCGCAACACCCATTCGCTCCCGAAAGCGCCCCGGCTGAGCTAACCCATTCCCGGGGCGATGCGGAGCATCGAGCCCGGGACCCATACCCCCAAATGCCTAAGCGAAAGGCTCCGTCAGTTGTGTCTATGGGTCCCGGACTTGTCGCTGCGCGCCAATCCGGGAATGGGTGATAAATCTATCCCCCACCCCAGCGCTCATTTTCCCCGCAACATCAACGCCCGCGGCAAAATCAATCCAACACCTCCCAACCCATGAGACACTGCTCTCGTCTCCTGCATGGGAGGTTGTTTGAGTCGACCAACACCAATCAGCGCCGGAGACGCGGTTTGAACGTGATGAAGTGTGAAGCGGCGACGTGGATCACTTCTGCTCGGTGAGAAGAAAGGAAGCCGAGGAATCCAGAAGGCGTTGGTCGCCTCCTGCACGTCAGCCGGGAACGAACATTAGGCGCTAAGAGTCGCCGGATACCCAGCGTCGTGGGTGATCGGTCCGTTAGAAGCGGCAGCAATGCGCGGGGAGAAGTCCCGCACCGGTCGAACTACCCAAACCCACCTGTCAGCAAACGCATGGCCACCCGGGATTTCCCTGAACGCCTCAGATGTTCGCCGGTTGCATCAACACATCGCGCAGGGCGCGCTTCGGCAAACCCCAACGAACAAAATTTCTTTGAAGCTTCATCCGAAGCGCGCCTTGCTCTCCCACTTGTTTCCGCAGCGAGCAATCGCGTGCGGCGAACACCCACATCCGTCATCCTGGGGGCTTCGCGCAGCGAAGGACCCGGGACCCAGGGGCCAACGCACCGCTCGATGATGACGAACCGACCAAGCGCACTAGATTAGAAAGCAAAGGAGCACGCCCATGCCCACCGCAAAGATCGGCGCCGAAGCCGCCCTCGCCCGCCTCGAAGGTTGGCGCGCCGCTGACGAAAGCCGCGACGCCATCGTCAAAGAGTTCCGCTTCAAGGATTTCAACGCCGCCTTCGGCTTCATGAGCCGCGTCGCGCTCTACGCAGAACGCCACGACCACCACCCCGAATGGCTCAACGTCTACAACCGCGTCGACGTCACCCTCAGCACGCACGAGGCCGGCGGCGTCACCGATAAAGACGTCGCGCTCGCCCATTTCATGGACGAGACGTTCCGTGACATCACCGCGATAAAGTGAGCGCCCCCGCCACTACCAAGATGGCGATGACAGCCTCGCGTTCAAGAATTGCGCGGGCGTTCATTTTGCAGAAAAACCCGCCTCGCAACGGAGGCAATGATGAACTCAACCGGGCCTTTCTATCACGGCGCCAAAGCCGACCTCGCCCAGGGCGCTCTAATCACGCCGGGCTATGCCTCGAACTACGGCAAACGAAAGACAGCGGCCTTCGTGTATTTCGCCGCCACCCTTGAGGCCGCCATCTGGGGCGCGGAACTCGCGCGCGGCGATGGGCGCGAGCGCATCTACATCGTGGAGCCAACCGGCCCGTTTGAAGATGATCCGAACCTCACCGACAAGAAATTCCCCGGCAACCCGACGAAATCCTATCGCACCCGCGACGGGCTTCGCATTGTCGGTGAAGTCACGGAATGGACCGGCCATTCGCCGGAGCAGTTGAAGCACATGAAGGACGCCCTAGCCGAACTCGAGCGCCAAGGTATCGAGGCGATCGAGGACTAAAGGATCAACGCACGCAGCGCATACGCCAGCGCCGCCACTGCAATCAGTCCGCCGAACCAAAGCGCTACAAACCACAAAAGCTTCTTGCCCAGCGGCCGCCGCGCTTCGCCATCTTCGGGCGGGCCTTCAATGATAGGTGGCATGATCGTCCACCTTGGCGCGGAAGGTCCAATAGACGAACGCGGTGTAGGCCAGAATGATCGGCAGCATCACCAGCGCGCCGACCAGCATCAGCTGCAACGCATTATCCGCCGCCGCCGCCTCCGCCGGCGTCATCGCGAATGGAATGATGTAGGGCCAAAGCGAAACCGCGAGGCCAATGTAGCCAATCAGGAACAAGCACACCGCATAGAGATACGGCCGCAAAAACTTCCGCTCCTCGATGCCGCGCCACATCAAGAACAGAATGACGCCCGCCAGCAGCGGCAACGGCGCCAGGTTGATGAACACCGGCCAATCGACGCTGGTCATCGTCAAACCCCAGCGCTCGGTCACACGCGGATCGACGCCCAAGGTCGCCAAACTCACCGCGCCCATCGCCAGCGCCGTCAGCAGGGCGAGTTGCTTCACCCAGCCGCGCGCCCGCTCCGCCAACTCACCCTGCGCCTTGAACACAATCCACGCCGCGCCAAGCAGCGCGTAGCCCGCCACCAGCGAAGCCGCGACCAGCAACGAGAACGGCGTCAACCAATCCAACGGCCCGCCAACGAACACGCCGCCCTCAATCGCCACGCCTTGCACGAATGCGCCCAGCACCAAGCCTTGCGCCACCGTCGCCACGATTGATCCGGCCGCGAACGCAACCGTCCACCAGCGCTTGCCCGCGCCGCGCCCGTGATGACGAAACTCGAACGCGACGCCGCGGAAGATCAGCGCCAACAGCATCAGGAAAATCGGCAGATACAGAGCCGGCATCAAAGCCGCGTACGCCTTCGGAAACGCAGCGAACAAACCACCGCCGCCGAGCACCAGCCACGTCTCGTTGCCGTCCCACACTGGCGCGATCGAGGCTTGCATCTGGTCGCGCTCTCGCGCGTCCTTCGCGAACGGGAAGAGAATGCCGACGCCGAGATCGAACCCGTCCAGCGCCACATAGAGGAACACTGCAACGGCGATCAGCACCGCCCAGATCATCGAAAGCTCCAGCCCGAACATCGCTCAAGCCTCCTCGATCGCTGCGCCAAGCGGCGTGCCGGGCGGTTGATTGGTCTGCGGCGGCGTCTCCTCAGTATCGGGCCCCTTCGCCATCAGCCGCAGGATGTAGAGCGCGCCCGCCGTGAACACGATCGAGTACACAACGATGAAGAAGAGCAACGATGTCGCCACCGACGCAGCCGGCACCGGCGACACTGCATCCGCCGTGCGCAGCACGCCGTAGACGACATAAGGTTGGCGCCCGACTTCGGCCGTGATCCACCCGGTCAGCACGGCGATGAACCCGCTCGGCGCCGCCAGCACCAGCGCGCGATGATACCAGGTCGCGCTATCGATCCGCTTCAGCGCCCACGCGCCCGCGCCCCAAATGCCAAGCGCCAGCATCACGAGCCCCATGCCCACCATCACACGGAACGCCCAGAACGTCAGCCACACCGGCGGCCGGTCCTCCTCCGCGAATTGATCGAGGCCCGGCAGCACGACATCCGGCCCGGCATTGTTCACGGTCGAGCCAAAGCCCGGGATCGCGATTTCGAAGTGATTGGTCTCGGCCTCCTCATCCGGCCAGCCGACGAGCACAGTCGGCTGTTGCGTCCGCGTCGTCCACCAGCCCTCAAGCGCGGCCACCTTCGCCGGCTGATAATGCCCCGCGACGATGCCGCTCTCGT
The DNA here is from genome assembly GCA_964446305.1 of uncultured Terricaulis sp. Lineage (GTDB taxonomy): Bacteria > Pseudomonadota > Alphaproteobacteria > Caulobacterales > Aquidulcibacteraceae > Vitreimonas. Next base: position 12,015 of record CAYUOC010000075.1, read on the forward strand.
GGCCGGCCATGATCTGCACCGGCGTCACCAGCGCCATCATCAGCACCGCCATGCGCAGGGCGACGCGGCTCTCGGCCAAGGCGCGCTTTTTCAACAGCGCGAACGCAGACGCGCCGGCCACGACCATCGCCGTCGTCAAGTACGCGGCCAACACCATGTGTGCGAAGCGCGAGGGAAGCGACGGATTGAAGATCACTTCCATGAAATTGGTCGCGACCATGGTGCCGTCCTCGGCCCACGCCCAGCCTTGCGGCGTCTGCATCCACGAGTTGGCGGAGAGAATCCAGAACGCCGAGAACAGCGTCCCGATCGCGACCATGCAGGTCGAGAAGAAGTGCAAGCCCGGCCCCACCCGCTTCCAGCCGAACAGCATGATGCCGAGAAACGAAGCTTCGAGGAAAAACGCCGTCAGAACTTCATACGCCAAGAGCGGCCCGATCACGCTACCAGTGATGGCGGAGAACACGCTCCAGTTCGTCCCGAACTGGTAGGACATGACGACGCCCGACACGACGCCCATGCCGAACGACAGGGCGAAGATCTTCACCCAGAAGAGATAGAGATTCTTGAAGACAGGCCGCTTGGTGAAGAGCCAAAGGCCCTCCAGCACGGCAAGAAACGACGCCAACCCGATCGTGAAGGCTGGGAAGATAATGTGAAACCCGACCGTGAAAGCGAATTGCAGCCGCGACAGCAGCAGCGCGTCCCATTCCATCTCGCACCTCGCTCGCACCTGATTACGCTTGGGGCGCCCTCACGCCAAGCTTGCAGTTTGCCGCGCCGCGCCACAGAGTCGCGTCCAACAGGAGGAATGACATGAGCGGGCGTCTGGCGGGCAAGAAGATCTTCATCACCGGCGGGGCGCAGGGTCTTGGGGCCGCGATGGCGAAAGGCGCGGCATCCGAAGGCGCGAAGGTCACCGTCACAGACATCAACAAGGACGGCGCCGAGAAGGTCGCTGCGGAGATCAACGCCGCACACGGCGCAGGCACGGCATTCGCATTCGGCCACGACGTCACCAACGAAGAGCAGTGGCTCGCCGCACTCGAAGGCGCGAACACCGCGATGGGCGGCATCTCCGGCCTTGTGAACAACGCCGGCATCTCGTCGCGCGAAGGCAGCGTCGAAGAACTCTCGCTCGAAGGCTTCCGCCGCTTGATGAGCGTCAACGTCGACAGCGTCTTCCTGGGCGCCAAGCACGGCATCAAATATCTGGCGAAGAACCAGCCCGGCTCGATCGTCAACATCAGCTCGATCGCCGGCTTGATCGCGAACCACACCTCCCCTGGCTATAACGCCAGCAAAGCCGCCGTCTGGCTGCTCTCTAAGAACATCGCGCTCTATTGCGCCAAGAAGGGTCTCGACGTCCGCTCCAACTCGATCCACCCGACCTTCATCGACACGCCGATCCTCGATCCGATCCGCAACATGTTCGGCAAGGACGAGGCTGAGGCGAAACTGGGGCGGCAGGTGCCGCTCGGCCGCATCGGCAAGCCAGAAGAGATCGCTGCTGCGGCAATCTATCTCCTCTCAGACGAAAGCCGCTTCATCACCGGCTCGGAACTGAAAGTAGATGGCGGAATCTCGGCTATGTGATTTGCCGGCGCCGCAGCGACGCCCAAGATCGAAGGTATGCACTTCCTCATGCGCAAACTTACTGCACTGATCTGCCTGTTCACCCTCGCCGCCTGCGGCCAGCCGGCTACGCCGCAGGGCGAAGCGCCGGCGGCCGAAACATCGGGCGACGGCCCGGTCACGCTCGCAACCACACGCAACATGCCGGACTGGCTGCTGGTGCTGCGCACGACGGAAGGCGGCACTGTGCACTTCAATCAGCGCACGATCACGCGCGAGAACGGCTTCGCCGATATCTGGCTGCAGGTCCGCTACGGCCATACCCAAGCCTGGGACGCGAGCGACGAAACCACCGAACGCACCATCCGCTTCGATGTCGAGCGCATGCATTATCGCTTCAACTGCACGGACGAGACGTTCGTGATCGTTGAGCGTCAGATCATGGGCTCAAATGACGAGGTCGTGGCGCGGGATTCGCCGCAGCAAATCTTCCGCGCAACGCCGGCGAGCGGCGTCGCCCGCCACATGCTGCCGGTCGCCTGCCGCGCCGCTTAGGATTGCGAACGCTGGTAGATGATGTTGGCGAGCAGCACGCGCGCACCCTCGCCCCCCAGCACCCGATCGACCGCCATCTGCATCTGCCGTGTCAGCTCGGTCGGATTGGGCGCGGTGTGCACGCGGTAATAAACTGACGAGTAGTTCGCCAGCGCCGTGCGGAGCGCGTCGCGAATGCGCGGCGCGTTGAGTTGCGCGCGGCGGCGCAACGCGGCGTCGGGGATATCGAGCCCCATATCGACAACCATCGTGCCCTGATTGGAATTGCGCTGCAGCACGCCGGCCGAGAGCGTTGGCATCGGCAGGTACGTCTCAGCCGAGGTGAGGCGCTCCTGGCGCGTCGCCGGCGTCTGTTGCTGGGTGCTCGATGAAGAACTGCCGCCGCCAGCCGCGATCGCTGGCGCCGCGGACGCCGCGAGCAGCAGAACGGCAAGAAGAGGCCCGGCGACACGCATGGAGGCCGAACCTGCGCCGCTGCGGTTAGGGAAGAGTTAGCGCAACGGCTTAGCCTCGCCGCCCTTGGGCGCATCGCGAAACATGGCGGCCAGATCAACGGTCGAGCGTTCGCCCAGCGCATCGAAATGCTCGCCCAGCCAGCGCTCCGCCGCCGCGCGGCCAGTATCGAACAGAGAATTGAAGAAGCTGAGATCGGTATTGAGATCGACACCCAGCCCCAGCGGCGTCAGCGCCTGCGCTTCGCTGAGATTGTGAATGAGCATTTTGCGGTAGCGGCCCTCGGGCAGGCGGCTCTCATCAAGAAGCCGCGCCACGAAATCGATCGCCCGCAGCTCGTTCAGCAAGCTTGTGTTGAATGTGATCTCGTTGATACGCGCGGTGATGTCCGTCGCCGTACGCGGCGTACCTTCCCGTTCAACCGGGTGGATCTGCACGATAACGATGTCGCGCGTCCCTTCGACACTAAACAACGGAAACAGCGCCGGATTGCCGGTGAAGCCGCCATCCCAATACGCCTCGCCGTCGATCTCAACCGCCTGAAAGAGCTGCGGCAAGCACGCCGACGCCATGACGTGATCAGCCGTGAGCTCGGCGCCGTTGAAGATACGAATGCGGCCGGTCTCGACATTCGTGGCGCCGATGAAGAGCCGGATGTCCGAGCATTTGCGGACACGCTCGAAATCGACCAGCTCCGACAGCACCTCCTTCAGCGGATTCACGTTGAGGGGGTTGAAATCGTATGGCGAGGCAAAGCGGCTGGCGACATCGGCCCAGAGCGCCAAATAGCTCTCCGCCGCCCAGCCTGGCTTGAATGCATTGAGGAACGCCATCATCGGCGTGCGGCGATACGGGTTCGCTTCACCTGCGCGCGCGACATTGGTCCAGAACTGGCGAAGCTGACGGCGCGCGCCCTCGGCCCCGCCCTCCTCAAACCCGTCGGCGACAACAACAGCGCACATCGCGCCAGCAGACGAACCCGAGATCGCGGCGATCTCGATACGGTCATCCTCCAAGAGCCGGTCGAGCGCGCCCCAGGTGTAGGCCCCGAGCGCCCCGCCGCCTTGCAGCGCCAGCGAGATGCGCTTGCGTGCCTTGCTCACTGCGCCGTCCAGCCGCCATCGATATTGAGCGCGGCGCCATTGATCTCATCGGCCGCCGGCGTGGTCAGAAATAGCGCCAGGCCCGCGACTTGATCGACAGTGACGAATTGCTTGGTCGGCTGCGCCGCCAGCATGACGTCATTGATGACCTGCTCGCGCGTCATGTTGCGGGCCTTCATGGTGTCGGGGATCTGGCTCTCGACCAGGCCGGTCAACACATAGCCGGGCGAGATCGCGTTGCAGCGCACGTTGAAGGTCGCGCCTTCGAGCGCGACAGTCTTGGTCAAGCCGATAATGCCATGTTTGGCGGCGACGTAGGCCGACTTGAACGGCGAAGCCACATGCCCGTGCGCGGAGGCGATATTGATGATGCGGCCATACTTTGCCGCCTTCATCGCCTTCATCGCCGAGCGGATGGTCAGAAATGCCGAAGACAGATTGAGCGCGATAATGGCGTTGTACTTCTCGACCGGGAAATCCTCGATCGGCGAGACATGCTGAATACCGGCATTGTTGACGAGCACGTCGAGGCGGCCAAATGCGCCAATCGCGCCTTCGACCAAGCTGGCGCAGCCCTCCGCCTGCATCAGGTTGGCGCCATCGTAACGAACAGTGACACCAGCTTCGCGCTCGAGCCCGGCGCGGATCTTCTCGATTTCCGCCGCGTCGCCCAGGCCGTTGAGCGTCACATCCATGCCGGCCTTCGCAAAGGCCGTGGCAATCCCCAGGCCGATGCCGCTGGTCGAGCCTGTCACCAGCGCGGCTTTACGTTCGCTCATGTGCTTGTCTGCTCCTCATTGCTTGCGTGGGCGCGCCGGAACCGCTAGCGCAGCGTCATACGAATTGGCGGCCTGGCGAGGGACCCTATGGATTTGAGCGCGCCTCTTAACGCATTTGTGGCCGGGTTTCCGGATTTCATCATCCAACTCGGTGTTGCGCTCGGACTCTTCGTCGCATCCTTGTTCATCTACACGGTGATGACGCCGCACAAAGAGCTGGCGCTGATCCGCGCCGGCAACCCGTCCGCCTCGCTTGCCTATGGCGGCGTTATTGTCGGCCTCGCCATTCCGCTGGGCTCATGCCTCGCCCACGCATTCGGACTCGTCGATCTGCTGATCTGGGGCGTCGTCACGCTGCTCATTCAGCTGCTCGCGTTCCGCTTCGCCGACATCTTCCTGCGCGGCCTGCCGCGCCGGATCGCTGAAGGCGATGTCGCCGCCGCCGTATTCCTGATGTCGATCAAGATCGGCCTCGCGCTCATCATGGCCGGCGCCGTCGCCGATCCGAACGTGCAGCTGTTCCGGGCCGGCTAACAGCATGATGCGGCTCATCCCCGATTGGCTGCTCTACATCGTGGTCATCGCGGTGATCGTGTTCGTCCTGTTCCGGGTCGATCAGCGCCAGGACGCGCCCGAAGCGCTGCCCGATGCGCCCGAGACAGGCTCGTTCCTGCCGCCACCATCGCAATACGATCCGGCGGTGCTCGTCGAAGTTGGGCCGGTTGCGTCCGGCATGGGCAGCGCCTTCGCGATCTCGCAGGACGGCTGGTGGCTGACTGCGCGCCATGTCGTCGATGGCTGCCAGGCGGTTGGCCTTATCGTCTCGCGCGGCGCGGCGGCGCGTGTCGTCGAGGTGAAGCGCGCCGAGTTCGCCGACATCGCACTGCTGCGCACCGAGAGCGCGCCGGTGGCGCTCTCGCTCGACACCTCCGAGCGCCGCTTCCAGATCGGCCAACGCGCCTTCCATGTCGGCTTCCCGCAGGGCCGCCCCGGAGAAGCCTATTCGCGCTTGATTGGCCGCGAAACATTGATCGCGCGCGGCCGCTACGATCTCGAAGAATCCGTGCTGGCCTGGGCCGAACTTGGCCGCACCTCGGGTCTGCGCGGTTCGCTTGCCGGCATTAGCGGCGGGCCAGCTCT
>CAYUOC010000076.1:0-17172 GCA_964446305.1 uncultured Terricaulis sp.
CGATGCGATAGCCGTCGCGGGTAAGCCGATAACCGAGGTCGGCGTCTTCGGTGACGTTATACATGTGCCAGAAACTGCGAGCCCTACGAAGCGCTCGCGCACGAATGAGACACGAATGGGATGTGAGCAGCGCGCGTTCGAAAGCGATTGAGTTTGTTCGCGAAATTCGCGCGATCTTCGCTGACATTGAGTAATTTTCGGGGTTTTTGCTGCGCTTTGCGGTTTTTCCGCGCGCGCGGCGCATGCCCTTGTCGTGCTTGGCTTTTCCTTACTAGCTGAACCCTACCGAGCCCTACCGGTCCCCATGCCTCCCTCTGCAGCGAATGGGACAGGAACGGGATTTGAGGGATGCAGTGGAGCGTATCAGTTGCCAAGACCATCGAACCACAAGCTCAAATTGACGCGTCGCGCGATCGAAGAGCTGCAGCCCGAGGGTCGTCGCTATCGCGTGCTCGACACCGAGATCTCAGGCCTCTCCATCATGGTGATGCCTTCAGGCAGAAAGACCTGGTCCGTGCGCTACACCCCGGAAGGTGCTTCTCCGACTGAAGTCGTGCTTGGCGACTATCCCGGCGTCCTTCCGGAGACCGCGCGCGACTACGCCGGCAAGGTGCGCTCCGGTGCGCGGCTTGAAGGCCGTGACCTTGCCAAGGAGCGCAAGGAGGCCCGACGTACTAATGCCATTCGCCGGGAGCGAACCGTCGACAAAGTGCTGGAAACCTACATGGCGGACGCTCAGCGGCGGATGCGTGATTGCACGATCATCCGGCTGCAGTCGACGATCAGGCTCTATGTGACCCCGAAGTTCGGCAAGAAGAGCATTGGGCTCGTGACCCTGGAAGAGGTCCGCCGCTACGTCGAAGAGATCGAGGATTCCGGCCGGCCGGGTGCGGCAAGAAGCGCCTGCTCGGCCCTGAAGGGCCTGATGGCGTTCGCGCTTCAGCGCGGCCTGATCGAGCGCAATGTGCTCGCAGGCTATCCGGGCCCGAGTATCGCGAGCCGTGAGCGGGTGGCCACGCAGGACGAACTAAAGCTGGTCTGGTGGGGTTTGGTGGATATGGCCAAGAACCCGCAGGGCCGGTCGACCGCGCAGGCATTGCAGCTGGCGCTTTTGACCCTTCAGCGGCGCGGGGAGGTGGCCGGGCTTTCGAGGTCGGAAGTCGATCTCAGCGCCAAGCGCTGGACCATCCCAGGCAGTAGAACAAAGAATAAGTCGCCGCAGGTCGTCCCACTTGCGCCTCTCGCGCTGAAGATCGTGCGAGAGGGATTTGAGCACACTGGAACCGACCAGGCTTTCGCCGGAAGGAAGCGTCAGATCGCGTCGACCGGCCACGCCCTTACTCGCGGCTTCATTCGTTTGCGCGAAGATGTTGGGGCGGGTGACCTTACCGTACACGACCTTCGCCGTACCGGTGCGACGATGATGGCGGAGATAGGAATTTCGGGCGATGTCATTAGCCGCATCCTAAACCACACGCCGCCCGGTCCGCAGGTGACGAAGATCTACAACCGCTTCGATTACGAGCCGCAAAAGCGCGAGGCGTTGGAACGGTGGGAAAACCACCTGATGAACATCGTCCGCAAGCAACCCAACCGGGGTAACCTCGATGCCGAAGTTCGCTGAGAGGCACAAATCCACACGCCCAGAGGCGCGGGACCATCCGCAGCCTCCGTTAGTCCAACCGATGGGCGCCGAGCTGTTCCCGATAACAGCGCTGGGCCCGTTGGCGTCTCAGGCGGCTTTGGAGTTTTTAGCCCATCGGAAGCGATAGGGAATGAGGGCGATCCCGGCGATCACCGAGAAGAGCGTCAGCCACGCGACGATGACGATCAGCGGGTGGTTGAAGTCTTCGTGGTTCTCCCAGTCCATGATGTGCAGCGCCCACAGCGTGTCGTAGATGCGCCAGAGATCGGAGCGCCGTCCCGTAACCGCGCCGGTATTGTCGGCGACATAGACGGCCATGCCGTGCTCGGCAAAACGCACGCGCCAGGCCGGCAGCAGGCCGTGATACTCCGGCACGTGTTCTGTAATGCGTTCGACCGCGGTCGGTTCAGAATCGAGCGCGATGTGCCCGCGTGCGATCTCGACCGCGCGCTCGCGTGAGATCGGCGAAATCGGTTCCAGCGTGGCCGCGTCATAGAGGACTGGGTCGCTGCCGGCGAATTCGGCCAGCGCTACTTGGCCGTAAGGCCGGTTCTCGATCGTGAGCTTGATCGGCGCGGCGCCGGCGCTGTTGCGCAAGCCGGAGAAGTCGAGCGCTCCCGCCTCAAGAGGCCGCGGCTCTGCCGGCCGGATCAAATGCTCGCTGCGGATCTGCTCGATCGGATAGAGGGTGAAAAAGAGTCCGCTGACGACCCAGAACACGATCTGAATGCCGATGAGCAGCGCCAGCCATTTGTGCACAAGAGATGCGATGCGCGCGATATTCATTCTGTTCCCCCATGTGTCCTATTGATCGGGCGGCCCTGTCAGCGTCGTCGCCCAACCTACAAGCAAGAGCGCGGTCAGAAACAGGAGCACATCGGCGGCCAGCGTCCGCTTGAGCCAAGCGCGCCCGCGCTCGGGCGCCCGGATGATCATGCCTGTCACGAATTGCTTATTGAGGGCGCCAAGACCCAGCGCCACGCTGGCGGCAGCGAGCTTGGCGAGCAGCAAGCGCCCGTAACCGCTCTCAAGAAGCGGGGCCCAGCCGCCGGCGATGCGCCAGGCGAGCCAGAGACCTGCTAGAAACAAAACGGGGATGGCGATAACGGCGCCGGCGCTGAAACGCTCCAGCCGTCGGTGCAGCGCCTCGTCGGCAAGTGCGGTGCGCGGCCACAACGAGAGCGGCGCCGCTAGCCAGAACGAAGCGATCAGCACATGCAGCCCGACGGCCCAAGGCGCGAGGCCCGGCGCCGCCAAGGCCTGCGTGTGTCCAGTGAGCGCGAAGCTTGCGCTGAAGCCAAGCGCTGTGAAGAACGCAAGCCAATGACGCTGCAAGATCCATGCGGCCAATGCCGCGAGGCAGGCCGTAGCGAGCGCAAGTGAGGGCTCAGCCTGCATGGCCCAAGTCCAGCTGAAGCTCTCGGCATCGAAAGCGCGGGACAGGCCTCCGGCGAGTTGAGCATTGAGCAGGAGAAGCTTGAGCGCGCCGAGCACGAGGGCGCACGCGGCGACGAGCGCGGAGAATCGAATCCACGCGGCTCTTGCGCTGCGTTCAACCACGCCAAGTGCGCCATGCAGCGCCAAGCCCGAGGACAGCAAGGCCGCTGCATAAAGCGCCAGCTTGAGCGCCAGCATCAGAGGCGCGAGCGCATCCCCCGCCATGGTGCGCTAGCCGGTGATGGTGAAGCGCACTTGGCCCGGCATGGCGTGGCCGTCCCGGGCGATGGTGCGCCAGGAGAGCGTGTAGGCGCCTGGCGCGAGGCGCGGCAGCGGGATCGTATAGGAGGCCGCCATCTGGCGTGGCGGCGTGTAATCGAGCGCGACCGCCTGTCCCGCCGCATTGGTGAGCGCTACATTGGCGAGCCCGGTCGGGGCTGAGAATGTAACCGTGAACTCCGATGGCGCTGAAGTAAGCGCAGCGTTCTCGGCGATGCTCATGGCGGTATTGCTGGTGTGTGCGAGCGCGGGCGCGACGATAGAAACAAGCGCCATGAACGCGGCAATAGCGATGCGTCTCATTGCAAGGTCTCCTTGTGACTTACTGAGCCGGACGCGGCGCGCGTGAGGAAGAATGGTAACGAACGATGCGCCACCCACTTTCAGTCCGGCGCAGAGCGCTGGTGGCGACGCCTTGGCGCTCGATGGTGCGGCCATCGTCGAGATCGAGGCGATAGACATAAGTCTCGGTGGCGAGCGCGATGTCGCCCTCGACGCTGACTGTCACCTCATAGTCGTTGAAAACGAAATTGGTGATGTGTCCGAGTTCGGGCCCGATGTGATGCTCGACATAGTCTGCGTAGCTGCCCTCGACCTTGCCCTGTTCCACGACTTGCGAATCCGGGGCGAAGATTTCTGGCGTGCCGTCGAGATTGCGGGCGGTCAGCGCGTCACGATAGGTCGCCAGCACCGCCGCGACGGCTGCTTCGTCAGCAGTCTGAGCCGTTGCCGGCAATGCTGAGAGTGTTAGCGCCAGAGCGGCGCCCGCTGCTAGTGCGAGAGTCTTCAAAGCTTGCACGATCGTCCCCTTGATCAGTGCACCATGTAGCGGACGGTCCCGCTCATCGTGTGGCCATCGGCGCCCGAAGCCGCCCAGGCGAACACGTAATTGCCGACGCCAAGAACGGGCAGGGCGGCGCTCACATTTGTCGAGGCGGCGGCGTTGGCGGGAAGTTCAACCGTCATCGCCTCGCCGCCCTGTCGCGTGATGGTGAGGCTGGTCAGCACCATGGGGTGAGGAAAGTTTGCGGTGAAGCGCGCCGGGGCCGCGCCCATCGCGCCATCGGCGGGCGTGGTCTGCACCTGAGCGGCATGATCGGCGCCGTGCGCGCTGTGATCGTGGTTCTGCGCGGCCGCCGGAAGCGCAAACCCAAGCGCGGCCAGAGCGATCGATGCGAGGATAAAGTTTCTCATCTCATGTTCTCTCCGTTGAACTTAGAACCAGGCTCTGACGCCAACGAGGAACCTGGTTTCCTCGGCGTCGCCGCCTGCCGTTCGAATCATGTCGCGGGTGTCGCCGGTGGCGGCGCTCCACTCGACGCCGACATAAGGAGCGAAGCGGCGCGTGAATTCGTAGCGGAGCCGCGCGCCAAGCTCGACATTGGTGACGCCTGCGCCGATTTCCATTTCCGGGATGTTCTCGGCAGACAGATTGACCTCGACGCTGGGCTGCAGGATGAGTCGCTGCGTCAGGCGCAGATCGTATTCCGCTTCTGCGCGCGCGCGCAGCTCGCCTTCCGTGGAGAGAAACGCCGCTGCATTTACTTCGAACCAGTAGGGCGCCAGACCTTGTACGCCGACGACGAGCTCGGTGCGGTCGGCGGCGGGCGTATAGACTTGGCGCACGCCCGCCTGCACATCCCAGTAGGGGGCGACCGCGCGGCTATAGAGCAGCTGTAACTCGGCGTCCTCGATCTCCTCGTCGATGACACCTTCGCCTTCAGTCTTGATCCACACGCGATGGATGTCGCCGCCGTACCAGGCTTGCGCGTTCCACGCATAGCCGTCGTGGTCGCCGGTGAAAGCGGCTTCGAGTTGGTCGATCATGATGGCGCCGGTTCGCATCGCCCCGTTCTCGGCGCGCAATTGTTGGCGCGCGGCCGCCATCACCGCCGGGTCGAAAAAAAGATCGGCGGCGTGGACCGGCCCGCCAGCGGCCGCGGGGGGTGGGGGCGTCTCTGGCGGACGGCCGGGATTGTCGGCGCTGGTCTGAACGTCGGGCATCGCCATCGCCGGCATGTCGTGGCCGGCATGCGGGTCGGCTTGTTGCATGGCGGACATGTCGTGCCCGGCATGGGGATCGGCGTCTTGTGCGCCGGACATGTCGTGCTCTGCGTGCGGATCGGCCCGCTGCGCGCCGGACATATCGTGCCCAGCATGCGGGTCTGCCTGCTGCATGCCCGGCATGTCGTGCCCGGCATGCGGGTCAGCGGCTTCTTCACCGGGCTGATGGGCGCCTTGCGCCGGCGGCGTCGGCCTATGGGCGCGCGGTTGCTGCGGGTCGCCCTGTTGCTCCTCCTGCTGGTGCGCGGAATGATCGGGCGCTTGCGCCAGCGCGGGGCTGGTGAAGGCGATGAAGAACGGCGTCAAAGCGGCGGCGAACACCCTCACGATGCCACTCCGTCAAGCGGACGCACGGTGACTACGTTGAACATGCCGGCGTGCATGTGCATTAGCAGATGGCAGTGGAAGGCCCAATCGCCGGGATTGTCGGCGGTGACGTCGAACGTCACCTGTCCGCCGGGCGCCACGTTCACGGTGTGCTTGAGCGGCTGATGGCCGGGATTTCCGTTGACCAGTTCGAAGAAATGCCCGTGCAAATGTATCGGGTGCGCCATCATGGTGTCGTTGACGAGCGTTACACGCACGCGTTCGCCGCGCTCGAAGCGGATCGGCTCCACGAGTTCGCTGAAGCGGCGTCCATCGAAGCCCCACATGAAGCGTTCCATGTTGCCGGTGAGATGGATTTCCATCTCGCGCGACGGCGAGCGCTGATCTGCGTTGGGACGGAGCGCGACCAAGTCGGTGTAGACCAGCACGCGGTGGTCGACGTCTTCTAGACCCTGTGGCCGTTCGCCCATGCGGTTCTGCGGCATCGGTGAGATCGTCTGTACGCCCACGCCCACCGCCATGTCCGGCGGCGCATTCTCCGGATCGCGCATGTTCATGGCGCCATGATCCATTGCGCCGCTGCCATCCATGCCGGAATGGTCCATGCCCGCCATGGCGCCGTGATCCATGCCGACCATAGCGCCGCCGCTCATATCCATGCCCATGTCGCGCATGGTGAGATTGGGCACGCGCCGCAACGGCGGGACGTCTGCTCTCATGCCCAAGCGCGGCGCCAGCGTCGCGGCGCCCATGCCCGAGCGATCAATGGCTTCGGAGACGATCGTGTAGGCGCGGTCCTGCGGCGTGACGATGACATCGTAGGTTTCCGCGACCGAGATTTGAAACTCATCTACTTCAACCGGGCGCACGTTTTCGCCGTCGGCCTGCACCACGGTCATCGGCAGCCCAGGGATGCGCACGTTGAAGATCGACATGGCCGAAGCATTGATGATGCGCAGGCGCACGCGTTCGCCGGCGCGGAAAATGCCGGTCCAGTTCTCTTGCGGCCCGTGGCCATTGATGAGGTAGGTGTAGACGGAGCCCGAGACGTCGAGCACGTCGCGCGGGTCCATGCGCATCTGCCCCCACATGGCGCGCTCTTCGAGCGTCATGCCGTCTTCGCCAGAAAGCAGCCCTGCGACAGTCGTGCGCTGGAAGTTGAAGCCGCCCGGCTGAACCTTCAGCCGGCGCATAATCTCGTGGGGATGGACAAAGCTCCAATCCGAAAGCACCAGCACGTGCTCGCGATCGTAGGCGACGGGATCGGCGTCCGCGGGATCAATGATGATGGGACCATAATGGCCCATCGCTTCCTGTAGGTCGGAGTGGCTGTGGTACCAAAACGTCCCGGCCTGCCGCACTGGAAATTCGTAATGAAAGGTCTCGCCGGGACGAATTCCGGGAAAGCTGATGCCCGGCACGCCGTCCATCGTGAAGGGCACGAGCAGGCCATGCCAGTGAATGGACGTGTCCGCTTCAAGCGTATTGCGAACCGACAAGCGCACGTTCTGGCCCTCGCGCAAACGCAATAGCGGCGCCGGCAAGGTGCCGTTGATTGTGATGGCGTGCCCCGTGCGCCCGCCAACCGCGAACGGCGTATGTCCGACGCTCAGATCAATCTGTGTCCCGTCCAATGTCGGCATGCTCGGCGCCGTGACGCCATGCGATCCGTGCTGCGCCCACGCCGGCAGCAGCGCTTGCAAGCCCAGCATGCCGCCGCCGGCGGCGGCGCCACGCAGCAGGCGGCGGCGGTCTATCCCCATTCTTGAATCCCTCGCGTACTGGCTCTCGGTGACATTCTGCACGGATGCCTTAATGTGATACGCGCGAGAGAGCCGAAGCCCTCAGATTTTTGAGCTGTCCGTGTCGGGCGCGGACGCGCCGCTCGCTTCAAGCGCCTTCCGCGCACGATAGACCCTGACTTCGACGGCCTTGGCGCTTAGCCCGAGCAGGGCGCCCGCCTCGGCGTGGGAAAGCCCGTCAAGGGCGGTGAGGATAAGCGGTTCCTTCAATCCGGAAGGCAGCGCTGCGATGGCGGTTTCGAGCCGCGCTAGTCTGGGCTCGAGATCGTTCGCTTCTGGCTCCGACTGCCGCACCGCGCGCGCGCCGGGATCATCCAGACTGGCCGCGCCAAAAAAGAACTGACGCACACGCCGTTTGCGCGCCCAATCGCGACACTTGTTGAGCGCTATTCTGCGCAGCCAGGTGGCGAACGGACGCTTGGCGTCGTAACTGGCGAGCCCAGCCCAAGCGGCGACGAAGGCGTCTTGAAGCACATCATGGGCTTCATGGGCGTCGCCGAGATTGGCGCGGATGAAGCGATAGAGCGGTCCTTTGTGGCGGCGCATCAGCTCGGTGAAAGCGCGGTCCTCGCCCCGCCGCGCGGCCAGGGCGAGCGCGGCGTCGTCGCGGCCCTCCGCGATCATTCGGGGTCGGAGGTCAGCGCCGCGACGACGGTATCGTCAAAGATCGCCTTCTGCTCATCGTCGAGCACGTCCCGCATGGCGAAGATGTGAGCGATCGTCTCGGTCTGGAGGCGTCCCATGGCGTCGTGAAAGTGCTCAACGGCGACGCGGACGCGCGGACCATAGCCCTGCTCGGCGCGGATCGCCGCTGCGAGCTCGGCGTTCGCTGTCTGCATTTCGAGCTCCAGCGCCCGGCGCCGCGCAGCGAATTCGTCTTCCAGCGCCTCGATGCGCGTACGCTGTTCAGCCGTGAGGTTCAGACGTTCATGCACGACCTCGTGGACGGACGGCGGCGCGTGCGGCCGTGCCAGCACGTTCATGCCGAGCCACACGCCGGCGAAGCCCGCGATCAGAGCGATCACGGCGGTCGCAATCAGTCCGCGCGGGGTTAGGCTCACCGGCTGGTCTCAAGCAGTGTCGACGGCGCCAGCGCGCTATGCACGGCAAACGGCGACAGATCGGGGCGCGTGCCGGCGGCCGCGCCGCCGCCGGCGACCATGCCAACGGAAAGGACGACGGCCGCCATGGCGGTGCGCCATGCCCAGACGCCGCGCTCTGGCTCGCGCATCGCCTCAATGCGCCGCCACACCTCAGCTTCCAATTGCCCGAGCCGAACGCCGTCCGTTCGTGTCCTCAGCGCTTCGAACAACGTGTCCAAATTCATGTCTCACGGCCGCCTTAGTCCGCCCTCGCGATAGAATTACGCACCGGCTTCGGGAACCCCTCATGAGGGATCGCCGCCGTCCCTGCGTAATATACATACGCAGATGGCGCTTTCGCGCCGGCGCGCGCCTTTCCCGGGGCTCGCCTCCGGCCCTTCTATATGCGGCGGAAGCGAAAATCGCTCATGAGCTTTGAGGGCTGTGTCCGATCCCCGCGTATCCTTCTTAGAGGGACGCGGGGGGAGTGCATTGAACCAACCTATAGAATTGCAGCGATCGTTCTGGAACGAATGGAATGCGCATAACCGGGAAACTCGGCTGTCGGACGTTTCGGAGGATCAACGCACCCTAGTGGTTGAGTGGCTGCAGGGGTTGGGTCGCACGGGTCTCGATATCCTTGAAGTTGGTTGTGGCGCTGGCTGGCTCTGCCCTTCCTTAACGCCGTTTGGTCGGGTGACAGCAACGGATCTTTCCGACGAGGTGCTTGCCCGCGCCCGCGAACGCATGCCCGACGTGCAGTTTGTCGCCGGCGATTTCATGGAGCTGGAGTTTGAGCCGGGCGGGTTCGACGTCGTGATCGCCCTCGAAGTGCTTTCGCACGTCTCCGATCATGACGCGTTCGTCGCGAAGATGACCCGTCTTCTGCGCCCGGGAGGCGTCTTGCTTCTCGCCACGCAAAACAGGCCGGTTCTCGAAAAATACAATACGGTGCCAGCGCCGAAGCCGGGAAACCTGCGGCGGTGGTTTGATCGCGACGAGCTTTCGGCTCTCCTGGCGCCGCACATTGACGTTTCGGAAATTCGAACCATCACGCCGGTGGCAAGCAAGGGTCTGCTGCGGCTGGTCGCGGGCCGGCAGACCAAGCGCTTTTGGCGCGCTGTCACCGGCCGCTTGCTCGAGAACACGCTAGCGAAGGCTGGGCTCGGCTGGACACTCATGGTTCGCGGGCAGAAGAAGGCGGTCTCCGCGTAACTGCAATTATGATGGGAGCAGTGAACGCAGGATGAGGGGAACTCACGTCGAGTGCGTAAACCGAGCATGAGCGCACACATCACACGCCGGAATGCACTTGCCTCCGCTTTTGCGGCTGCGGTCGGTGGTTGCACCGCGCCCGCGGGGGTCGTCCATCAGATGCACGTCCGCCGCGATGCGGGATGCGGTTGCTGTCATGTCTGGACCGAGCAGCTTGCAGCGAGCGGCCGCTTCGCCCCGCGCATGACCGACGAAGCGGATATGCCGACGCTGAAGCAGCGCCTGGGCGTACCGGGCGAATTGGCGTCCTGCCACACCGCCACGGTGGGCGGCTATGTGATTGAGGGTCACGTCCCCAGCGCCGACATCCTGCGCTTGCTGGCAGAGCGGCCAGCCGACATCGCCGGGCTCGTCGTGCCTGGCATGCCGCTGGGCTCGCCCGGCATGGAACAACCCGATGGGGCCAGCGAACCGTTCGACGTGATCGCATTCGGGCGCAACGGCGAGCGCCGCGTCTACGCGCGCCACGGCGGCTGAGGCAGAGGAGGTACGTAATGGGCGGATTGATCGAACCGAACATTCATCCGGTATTTGTGCATTTCGCCTCTGCGCTGGTCGTCACCTCTGCGGCGGCATACCTGCTTGCGCTAGTGCTGCCGCGCCGGCGCGAGACTTTGCTGGCAGCGGCCGATTGGATGTTGGCGTTTGGCGCGCTCGCAATCCTCGCGACCGTCGCGGCGGGCTTTCAGGCCTATTATTCGGTTTCGCACGACACGCCATCGCACGCAGCGATGACGACGCATCGCAATTGGGCCGTGCCCACGGCGCTCTTCGTGCTTGCATTGGCGGCATGGCGTTGGCGCGCGCGCGCCAAGGCGCCTTCCGCGCTGTTTTCCGCCTTCGTGGCCGTCGCTGCTGTTCTGATGACGACGACCGCCTGGTGGGGCGGGCGGCTCGTTTATGGTTATGGTCTAGGCGTCGCCAGCCTCCCGCAAACCCAAGGCGAAGGCCACGACCACGCGGGCGTCGCCGAGCATGCGCATAACAGCGAAGGGACGCAAACCGCGTCGGCCGCGCCCGGTACGCCGGAGGCGGCGGTCGAGGCGTTCAGCGCAGCCCTGCGGGCTGGCGACGAAAACGCGCTCCGCCAGCTCCTTTCACCCAATGTGGTGATCGCCGAAGGCGGCGGCGTGGAGCGATCGTTTGAGGAATATCGCGGACATCACATGCCCGCGGACATGGCGTTCACGCAGGCCGTGTCGTTCACGCTTGAGCAACGCGACGTCGTCAGCAGCGGCGATCAGGCGACGGTCATCTCCAGTTCGCGCGCCGAAGGCCCGTTTCGCGGCCAAGCCGTGCGTTCGCGTATGATGGAGACAATGGTGCTGGTGCGCGAAGATGGCGCTTGGCGCATCCAACACATTCACTGGTCGTCAGCGCCGATCAGCGGCGAGCATGAGCATTAGCGGCGGAACAGCCCCACCAGCTCTTCGACGACGCGCTCGCGCGCGGCCTCGTCCTTGGAGCTCATCGCTTCATGCACGCAATGGTGAAGATGCGCGCGCAAAAGGTCCGCCTCGACCCGGGCTAGCGCCGCCCGCACGGCCTCGATCTGGGTCACGATGTCGATGCAATAGCGATCTTCTTCGATCATTTTTGCGACCCCGCGCACCTGGCCCTCGATCCGTTTCAGGGCGGTGGACGTTCTCTTGCTGCCGGCAGACTGCACGTATACCCCCATAGGGTAGTTGACGAATACCCCATTAGGGTATACATGCCCGCCCAGATTGGCAAGCGCCAGGAGAGGGAAATGGATCACGCAGCACACGCCCACACTGCCTCGGCGGGCGCCGAAATTCGCGACCCGGTCTGCGGCATGGCGGTGAAGCCCGACACGGCCCACCGCACCACGCATCAGGGCGAGGAGGTGCTGTTCTGCAGCGCCGGCTGCAAAGCCAAGTTCGAGGCTGATCCGGCCAAGTATCTCAAGGCCGCCGACGGCGGTTGCTGCGCGACCGGCGCCGCCGCTGAAGCGCCATCGTGTCACGCGCATGGCCACCACGCGCACGGCGCTCCCGCGGTCGATCCCGCGACCGTGCCGGAGGGCGCGAAGTGGACCTGCCCGATGCATCCGGAAATCGTGCGCGATGGCCCAGGCTCATGCCCGATCTGCGGCATGGCGCTTGAGCCGATGATGCCGAGCGCCGACGCCGGGCCTAATCCCGAACTCATCGACATGAGCCGCCGTTTCTGGATCGGCGCGGCGCTGACGCTCCCGGTGTTGGCTCTGGAAATGGGCCGCCACTTCCTCGGCGTCGACCGCGTCGTGCCGCCGGAATGGAATACGTGGGCGCAATTGCTGCTGGCGACGCCGGTGGTGTTGTGGGGCGGCTGGCCGTTCTTCGAGCGCGGCTACCAATCGCTGCAGACACGCAATCTCAACATGTTCACCTTGATCGCCCTCGGCACGGGCGTTGCGTGGAGCTACAGCATCGTCGCAACGTTGCTGCCGGGGATCTTCCCGCCGGCGTTCCGCGACGCGCACGGCCTCGTCGCCGTCTATTTCGAAGCCGCGGCGGTCATCACTGTTCTTGTGCTTCTTGGCCAGGTTCTAGAATTGCAGGCGCGCGAGCGCACCGGAGGCGCCATCCGCGCGCTCTTGGACCTTGCGCCCAAAACCGCACGGCGGATCCGCGACGGCGAAGAGGAAGAAGTCGGGCTGGGCGAGATCGTCGTCGGCGACAAGCTGCGCGTACGTCCCGGCGAGAAGATTCCCGTCGATGCGATCGTCGTCGACGGCCGCTCGACTATCGATGAATCCATGGTCACCGGCGAATCGATGCCGGTCACGCGTGAAGCCGGCGCCAAAGTGATCGGCGGCACGCTCAACCAGACCGGCGCTCTGGTGATCGAAGCCGAGCGCGTCGGGCGCGATACGATGTTGTCGCGCATCGTGCAGATGGTGGCCGACGCGCAGCGGTCGCGCGCGCCGATCCAGCGGCTCGCAGATAAGGTCTCCGGCTATTTCGTGCCGGCGGTCATCGTCATCGCCATCGCCGCCTTCTTCATCTGGTGGGCGGTGGGGCCCGAACCGTCCTTCTCCTACGGTCTGATCGCGGCCGTGTCGGTGCTGATCATTGCGTGTCCGTGTGCGCTTGGTCTCGCCACGCCGATGTCCATCATGGCTGGCGTAGGCCGCGCGGCGCGCGCGGGCGTGCTGATCAAGAATGCGGAATCGATCGAACGCTTCGAGAAGGTCGACACGCTCATTCTGGACAAGACTGGCACGCTGACCGCCGGCAAGCCCGCCGTCGTCGCTATAGAGACCGCGCCACGCCAGGATGAAGCGGACGTGCTGCGCTTAGCCGCGAGCCTGGAAAACCAGAGCGAACACCCGCTGGCGCTGGCGATCGTGGAGGCGGCGCGAAACCGCAACCTCAAGCTGGAGGAGGCGCGCGACTTCGATTCCCCGACCGGAAAGGGCGTGATCGGCGTCGTCGAGGACAAGGAGATCGCCCTGGGCGCCGAGCGCTACATGCGCGAACTCAGAGTCGATACCGCGTCGCTGCAGGCGAAGGCCGAAGCATTACGCGGCGATGGCGCCACGGCGATCTATGTCAGCATCAATAACGAGGTCGCTGGCGTGATCGGCATCGCCGATCCGGTGAAGGAGACAACGCCTGCGGCGCTTGATGCGCTGCGCGCGCAAGGCTTGCGCCTGGTTATGCTGACGGGCGACAACCGCACGACCGCTGAGGCTGTTGCCCGCAAGCTGGGCATCACCGACATCGAGGCGGAAGTTTTGCCCGAGCACAAAGCCGATGTGGTGACGCGTCTAAAGCGAGAAGGGCGCATCGTCGCCATGGCAGGCGACGGAGTGAACGATGCGCCGGCGCTGGCAGCGGCGGATGTCGGCATCGCCATGGGATCGGGCACGGACGTCGCTATCGAAAGCGCTGGCGTCACGCTCTTGCACGGCGATCTCACCGGGATCGTCAAGGCGCGTAAGGTGTCGGCGGCGACGATGAACAACATCCGCCAGAATCTCTTCTTCGCCTTCGTTTACAATTCGGCCGGCGTGCCGATTGCAGCGGGCGTGCTCTATCCCTTCATCGCCGTGCTGTTGTCGCCAATGATCGCCGCCGCCGCCATGGCGTTGTCGTCAGTGTCGGTGATCGCCAATTCGCTCAGGCTCAATGCGGTGAAGCTGTGAGCAGCCCGGGCGCGCCGCCGGACGGGTGGCGCCCGGGCTTCACGCCAGCGCTGGGCTATCGGGCGCTGACGCCGCTCTACGACACGATGATCGCCGCGCTCACGCGCGAGCGCGTGTGGCGCGGGCACGTGGTGGCGGCGCTCGATCTCCGCGCTGGCGAGCGCGTGCTCGATGTCGGCTGCGGCACCGGATCGCTGCTGCTCGCGCTCAGCGCGGCCGCGCCTGCCGCATCGCTGATCGGGCTCGATCCCGATGGCGATGTGCTGGAGCGCGCCCGCGCCAAGGCGCACGCGGCGTCGGCCGACATCGCATTCGCACAGGGCTTTCTCGATCAGGATTTCATCGCACGCGCGGGCCCGTTCGACGCGGTGGTGTCCTCGCTGGTTCTGCATCAGACGCCGATCGAGACCAAAGCCGGTTTGCTCGCGGGGATGCGACGCGCTTTGAAGGATGGCGGCCGGCTTTGCTTGGCCGATTATGGATTGCAGAGCGGCCTGATGCGCGTTCTGTTTCGGGCGAGCGTGCAGACGCTGGACGGCGTCCGCGACACGCAACCCAACGCCGATGGCGTGTTGCCGCGGCTCATGCGTGAGGCGGGCTTCACCGCTGTGGTCGAGCTGAAGCAGGTTCGGACGGCGACTGGGTCGATCTGCATCTGGATCGCGCGCCCCGGCTAGGGCGCGCCGCGGCGGAACACATGCGCGGCCGCATCGTTGAGAGTGAAGTTCCTTCGCCCTCAAAGAGAACGTCTAGAAATGTCCTACAAACGCTTCTTTGCGATGATCGCCACATCGACGGTGGTGATGTTCGCCTTGATGTACTTCAACACCTACGCCTTCGATCACGTCCATTTCAGCCAGACACGATTCTGGATGGCGTTCGTCATGGGTGCGACGATGGCGATCGTCATGCTGAGCTTCATGCTCAACATGTACAAGGACAAGCGCCTGAACATAGGCATTTTCGCCGGCAGCGCCTTGCTGTTTGTCGCTGCGCTCTGGCTGGTGCGCAGTCAGCAGACGGTGGACGACGCCGCTTATATGCGTGCGATGATCCCGCACCACTCCATCGCCATCCTGACCAGCGAGCGCGCGCAGATTCGCGATCCGCGCGTACGCCAATTGGCCGACGAGATCATCGAGGCGCAACGGCGCGAGATCGCCGAAATGAAAGAGCTGATCGCCGACCTGGAACGTGAATGAGAGCGCGGATGGTTACGGGAGCGCGGGATCGCGCTCCGCGCTCCCTAACACCTGCGTTCAGTTTTCGCGAATGGCGCTCAGGACTTGCGATTCCTCGGCGCTCTTGATCTCAAACGTGACCGCATCGCCGACCTCCACGCCCTGCAGCATGGCGGCATCTTCAGCAGTGAACTGCATTGTCATCGCCGGCCATTCGATTGCAGCAATCGGCCCGTGATTGAGCGTGACCGTGCCGGCTGCGGCGTCGACGGCGGTGACGGTTCCCGAACCTTCGATCGGGCCGGCGGCCGCAGGTGCGTTCATGTCCATGTCGGCCATGTCGCCTGGCGCGGGCTCATCCGTTGCTGGCGGCGAGCAGGCGGCGGCGAGCAGGGTGGCGGAAGCGGCGAGCAACATTCTCAGCATGGATTAGTCTCCGGTTTGTGGGGCGATCCGGCCTTGGAAGGACGTGCGCTCGGCGCGTGCGAGGCCGCGGCACCGGATCATGAGATAGGCCGCGGGAATGACAAACAAAGAAAGTAGCGGCGCCGAGATCATGCCGCCCACCAAGGGCGCCGCAATGCGTCGCATCACTTCAGCGCCGGCGCCCCCGGTGAAAAGGATCGGCAAGAGGCCCGCCATGATGACGGCCACGGTCATCGCCTTGGGGCGAAGCCGCAGCAGCGCGCCTTCGCGCACCGCCTCGCCAATCGATTGCGGCGTCAGCGTCTCGCCGCGCGCTTCGCGTTCGGCGATGGCGTTCTTCAGATAGATCAGCATGACGACGCCGAACTCGGCGGCGAGCCCGGCGAGCGCGTTGAGGCCGACGGCCACGGCGACGGAGAAGTCGTAGCCCAGCAAGTAGACGAGCCAGACCCCGCCAGTGAGCGCGAACGGCAGGCTCGCCATGACGATGAGCGCCTCGTCAAAGCGGCGGAAGGTGAGATAGAGCAGCAGGAAGATGATGAGGATGGTGGCGGGGCCGACCAGCGCCAGCCGCTCGGCGGCGCGGGCGAGATATTCGAATTGGCCAGAGTAGGCGACGCTGACGCCGGCGGGCAGCTCGACGGTCTCGGCAATCGTGCTGCGCAGATCGCGCACCACAGAAGCCAGATCGCGCCCGCGCACGTCGACATACACGTAAGCCGACAGCCGTCCGTTCTCGCTGCGGATCATAGCAGGGCCGTCGGCGATTTCGACGCGCGCGACCTCGCCGAGCGTGAGCCGCAATCCGGTCTCGGTGACGATCGGCAGCGCCACCAGCCGGTCGAGTGTGTCACGCACCTCGCGCGGATAGCGCAGATTGATCGGGTAGCGGGCGCGCCCGTCGATCACTTGGCCGATGGTTTCCCCGCCAATGGCGCCGGCGACGATTGCTTGCACGTCGGCGATGTTGAGACCGTAGCGCGCGGCGGCGTAGCGGTCGATGTCGACATTGACATAACGGCCCCCGGCAATGCGTTCGGCCACGGCGGAAGAGACGCCGCCGACGCCGCGCGCGGCGCGCTCGATGGCGCGCGCGGCTGCGTCTATCGTCGCAAGATCCGGCCCGCTCACCTTGACGCCGATGGCGCTTTTGACACCCGTCGCCAGCATGTCGATGCGATTGCGGATCGGCGGCACCCACACATTGGTGAGGCCGGGGACCTGCACGGCGCGGTCCAGTTCCTCGATGATGCGTTCCGGCGTCATGCCCGGACGCCATTCGGAGCGCGGGCGCAGGCGGATCGTGGTCTCGAACATCTCGAGCGGCGCAGGATCTGTGGCGGTTTCAGCGCGCCCCGCCTTGCCGAATACGCTCTCAACCTCAGGCACTGTCATGATCATGCGATCGGTGAGTTGCAAGAGCTCGGAAGCTTCGGCGGCCGACAGGCCGGGCAGGGCGGTCGGCATGTAGAGGAGATCGCCCTCATCCATCATCGGCATG
>CAYUOC010000077.1:0-2619 GCA_964446305.1 uncultured Terricaulis sp.
TCCACTGTCGAGCTCTATGTCGATGGCGTACTGCGCGCCCGTTCGAACGTAGAGGCCGGGCCTTTTGTCATCGATCACGCGCCTGTCGTATCGGGCGCGGGTGAGGCCGAACTGGTTGTGACCGACATTCTGGGGCGCCAGCGCACGGTGACGCGCCCCTTCTTCGTCAACACATCGATGCTGCGCCGCGGCCTCAGCGATTGGTCCGCCGCAATCGGCGCGCAGCGCCATGAGTTCGGCCTCGAAAGCGCGCAATACGGCGACACGCTCGCCGCTGTACGCGTCCGCCACGGTCTCACGGACGCGCTGACACTCGAAGGCGCGGTCGAATCCGCGGATGGCGCTGCAACGTTTCAAACTGGCATCAGCGCCGCGAGCACACATTTCGGCCAGGCCTATATTTCGCACGCCACGAACCGGGACGGCGGCTTTAGCGCTGCCGCCTGGTATTTCGATGGCCGCATGTTCTCACTCGGCGCGCAGGCCGAACGGCGCGACGGAGACTTCAAGGCTCTGGGCCAACGCGGCTCTGACGGCTTTCGCCAATCCGTGGTCGGCAATTTCGCGGTCAACCTCGGCGACCTCGGCTCGGCCTCGTTCACCGCCGCGCAGATCGAGTTTGACGACGAGCCAAGCGCACGCACGCTGACATTCTCCTACACCCCGGACTTCGCCGATGGCGCCATTTCGTTCCGGCTTATCCATACCGAGCGCAACGAGAGCGAACTCGCCGCCGGTGTGAGCTTTAGTTTCTCACTGTCGGGCGATGTGTCCGCGCACGCGAGCGCCGAGCATGACCGGCGGGGCATGAGCTATCGGATGAGCGCGCATCACGGCCTCGAAGAGAATCGGCTCGGCTGGCGCGCACGCGCAGCCCTCGGCGCAAGCGAACGCGCTGAAGTTGCAGCGATGGCGCGCGGCGCACTTGGGGACACGATTGCGGAAGCAGGCATCGCCAATGGCGTAGGCGGCGTCCGTCTGCGCCACGCGGGCAGCGTCGGCTGGATCGACAATCTACCCTTCGCCGGACGGCGCATCGACGGCGCCTTCGCGCTCGTCGATGGCGGCGCGCCGAACGTTTCTGTGGCGCGCAACCGCCTCGACGCCGGCGAGACCGGCGCCGATGGCCGCCGTCTCGTCACCAACCTCACGCCTTACGCAACCAACATCATCAGCATCAGCGCCGACGATCTCCCGATTGATCGCGCGCCGGCCTCGCCGCTGCAGCACGTCACGCCGGCTGAAGGCGCCGGCGTTGTTGTTCGTTTCGCTGAAGCGCAGCAGCGCTTGATTGAAACACGGGTTGCCTTCGCCGATGGCAGTTTGCCGCAACGCGGCGCCGTGCTCGTCCGCGCGCGCGACGGGCGGCGTTTTCCTATTGGCAGCGAGGGACGCCTGGTCTTGCAAGGCGCGCAAGCGGGCGACCGGCTGGGTCTTGGCTCATGCGAAGCCGCGGCAGACGAATCCGCCGCGGCTCACGGCTTGACGCTGATCTGCGGAGCCGCGTGATGAAGCGCGTACTGTTCCTCCTGCTCGCCTTCTTCGCCATTGCAACGCCGGCGGATGCGCTTGTGTGCGGCATTCTGGGCTGCTCGTGTAGCGTGAGCGCCACGCCGCTCGACTTCGAAAACATCAGCCCGCTGGCCGGCGCGCAGGACGCCGAAGGTGAGGTCAGCGTTGATTGCACCGGCATCGCTGAACTGTTTCCATCGATGGTGGTGCGCATGCAGTCCGGAACGCATGGCACGATCGCTTCCCGCAAGATGCGCTCCAGCGCCGGCGATCTGCTCGATTACAACATCTACACGACCACGACGCGCAATGTGGTTTGGGGCAATGGCGTCACCGGTTCGACGGTGACCGTTTCCGGCGGCCTGCTCGGTCTCGGCCACTGGACAGCGACACGCGGGTTTTTCGGCCGCGTGTCGCCGACCAATGCCACTAAGCCGGGCGCTTACAGCGATACGGTGATAGTCCGCATCGATTGGTAGCTCACGACGCCGGCACGACCTCGATCGGCAGCCCCAAACCCTCGATCTGCGGGCGCACCACCGAAGCGTCTCCCACGATCACCCAGACGAACCGCGACGGATCGATCACGGCGCGCGCGGCTGCGTCCATCTGCGAAGCGCTCATCGCGCGATAGCGCGATGCGACGCTTTCCCAGTAATTGTCGGGGCGGCGATACAGTTGGTTCGAACGCAACGCACCGAGCACGGCGCCGGCGGTTTCGAACGAGCCCGGCAACTGGCGGATGTTGCCGTTGATCGTGCGCGTGTGCTCGGACTCGGTGACGCCGTTGGTCGAGTTAAACGAATTGATCTGCGAGATCAGTTCGCGGATCGAGTCACCGGTGCGATCAGCCTGGACCGGCGCATTGATGATATACGGCACCTGATTTTCACGCAGGCTCGGCGCGCCGCCCAAGCCGTACGACCAGCCGCGGCGCTCACGGATTTCCGTGTTGGTGCGCGAAAGGAAGCCGTTGCTGAGCACTTCGATGGCGGCGTTGAGCGTCAGCGTGTCATCCGAACCGCGGATCGGCAGCACCGAACCCGCATAGATCACCGATTGCGGCGATTGCGGCCGGTCGACGATCACGATGCGCGAGCGGGCGTC
>CAYUOC010000077.1:2719-16630 GCA_964446305.1 uncultured Terricaulis sp.
TCACCGATTGCGGCGATTGCGGCCGGTCGACGATCACGATGCGCGAGCGGGCGTCGGGGATCGGCGTGTCGAAGTTCTTGCGGCCAACCGGCACTGCAGCGCCTTGCCAATTGCCGAAGCGCGCATTGAGCGCCCGCGTGATCTCGTTCAGCGGACGATCCGAAACCACGAACACGCGCGCCGTTTCAGGACGTATCCAAGTCTGATGGAATGCGATCAGGTTGTCGCGCGTCAGCGGCGATACGGAGCCTTCGCTTCCGAGCCCCGACGATGCACGGCCATACGGGTGGTTGGCGCCGAACACGAGCGCCGGGAACGTGCGTTGCGCCAGGCCGTTCGGCTGCGTGCCTTCGGTGGCGATCGCCGAGAGCTGCTGGTTGCGCTCACGCGTCACTTCGCTCTCCGCGAAATCCGGGCGTTGAACCACGTCAGCGAACAGATCGAGCGAGAGGCCAAGATTGGCGCTCAGCGTCGTCAGCGTCAGCGCCGAGCGATCGAGTGTGCCGTTGGCGCCGATGGCGGCGCCGAGGCGTTCCTGCTGCTCCGCGATCTCCATGGCGTCGCGACCGCCTGCTCCGGACGTCATCGTCGACAGCATCAGACGCTGCGTGCCGAACGCGCCTTGCGGGTCAGCCGAAACGCCAGCGTCGAAATCGAACGCGACGTAGGTGATCGGCACGGCCGTACGGCGTGCATAAACGACTTCGATGCCGTTGTTCAGGCGCGCGCGCTGCACGTCCGGGAAATCAAGATCGGCAATCGTGCCGATGTCCGGCATCGGCTCGCGCGGCGTCGCCGTCGGCGGGCGATTGTCCGGCGCTGGGCGATTGGTCGAGCTCGCCTCTTGGTACGGCTCGCGCGCGCCCGGATCGACGCGCAACGCATATACCGGCCGCGTCAGCCAGCGGCCCATCGCCTCGCGCACGGCTGCCGGCGTCACGTCACCATAAGCGCGCAAATTGCGTT
Organism: uncultured Terricaulis sp.; assembly: GCA_964446305.1. GTDB lineage: Bacteria > Pseudomonadota > Alphaproteobacteria > Caulobacterales > Aquidulcibacteraceae > Vitreimonas. Next base: position 3,686 of record CAYUOC010000077.1, read on the forward strand.
CATAGAAGCTTGGGTCGCCGGTCATGATCGTGCTGTTGGCGAGTGCGACGGTCTTGCCGCCGAATCCGCCCACCTGCTCGATCGCCAGCACGCTGCCGAAGACTTGCTGTGTCGCCACGCGCTGGATTTCATCCGCCGTCGGTCCCGTGGTGAGGTATTCGCCGACGATTTCATCAAGACGCGCGGACACCGCGGCCGGATCAACGCCAGGCTTCACGTCAACGGTGACGAAAAAGAAGCCGACGCGCTGGAACGGCAACACGCTGGACGTAACCGAAACCGCACTCTGTTCGTCGCGCACCAGGATGCGATCGAGGCGCGAACTGTTAAGCCCGCCGAGCACCTGCGCGGCGACGTCGAGCTCCAGCGTATCTTCGTGCGCCAAGCCGGGCACAACCCAGGTCCGATAAAGCCGCGTGTTGGCGACGCGATCATGCATCGTGTCATCAATGCGCTGGCTCAGCGTCGGGACATCGGCGGCGGCGGGAATGTTGTCCGGCCCGCGCGGGATCTGGCCAAAATAGCGCTCCATCAATGGCCGCGCTTCGGCGACATTGATATCGCCCGCCAACACGATCACCGCATTGTTCGGACCGTAATTGTCGCGGAACCACTGGCGCACTTCTTCGAGCGAAGCGTCATCGAGATCGGCCATCGAGCCGATGGTGGAGTGGCGATACGGGTGGCCCTCCGGAAAGAGACGCTCAAGGATGCGATAGAAGGTCATGCCGTACGGCTGATTGTCGCCCTGTCGCTTTTCGTTCTGCACGATGCCGCGTTGTGCATCGAGGCGCTCCTGCGTGAGCGCGCCGAGGATGTAGCCCATTCGCTCGCTCTCAATGTAGAGGCCGCGATCCAGCGCCGGGGTCGGCACGGTTTGGAAATAGTTGGTGCGGTCGAACCAGGTGGTGCCATTCCAATTTGTGGCGCCCATTTCGCGCAGCGGCTCGATCAGATTCGGAATGTGCTCGGTGCCGTTGAAGAGCATGATGTGTTCGAACAAGTGCGCGAAGCCGGTTTGCCCCTGCGGCTCATCCTTGGAGCCCACATTGTACCAGGCAGCGATGGCGACGATCGGCGCCTTGCGATCCTCGTGGACCAGAACAGTGAGCCCATTGTCGAGCGTGAATTGCTCGTACGGAATCTCCACGCCTTCGAGGAGTTCGGCGACCGTTGCAGGTTGCTCCCGGCTGGCCGTCGGCGTGCTCGATGTGGCGCAGCCGCTCAAGGCCGCCGCAAACATCAATGCTCCCGCAAGCGCTCTTTTCATTCCCCGCTCCCCTTCGAACCCTAGCCGGGCAAGGCAGCGCACGCGCGCACGCATGTCCAGCGTTTTCGCGGGTTGCTGCGACGAATGACGGGGATTGATCGGCTAGCGGCGGACCACTTCAGGTGCAACAGCTGGACCGCCGCCGAACGCGCGATAGGTCGCGATCGCGGCGCTCGCGGCCTGCTGTTCGGCGGTGATGCGCGTGAGGCTCGCGTCGATCAGCTGCTGTTCCGAGCGCAGGCGATCGGCAAGGCTTTGAATGCCGGCTTCAAACGCCGCGCGGGAACCGCGCGCCGTCGTCTCCGCCGCCTCTTCTGCTGCGCGCGCGGAATTAAGACGCAGCCTGCCTTGATCCAACGAGACAAGCGCGTTCGACGCTTCCGCAATCGCCTGCGTCACGGTTTGCCGATACTGAATCAGCGATTGATCGAACTGCGCCGAGCGCTGACGCGACACGGCAAAGCGTTGGCCCCAATCGAACAACGGCATCGAAATCAGCGGCGTGCCGGTCGCGAGTGTCACGCCAGCGCCGCTAGGATTGCCGATCAGCGCGTCAGTGACGTTGATCGCGCCCGTGAGATTGAGGCGCGGCAGTAGATCCGCGCGCGCCGCGCCGAGTTGCGCCGCCGCCATCAATGTTTGCGCTTCGGCGCGCGCCACATCAGGGCGCAGGCGCAACAAATCAGCCGGCGCTGCGGGCGCGGAGGCAAGCTCAAGATGGGGAACGGGCGCGTTTTCGGCGGCGAACACGCTTTGCGTCTCTGCGACTTCGGTACCCGGCGCGCGGCCACGCAGGACGGACAGCACGTTTTCCGCCCGCCGCTCTTCAATGATCAAGCCCGGCAAACGTGTGCGCGTGCTCTCAGCCAACCGCCGCGCGTCGGCGGCATCTGCTTCGGACGCGAACCCGGCGCCGGCGCTGGTTGCGAGAATGCGCGCGAGTTCGTCCGACGTTTCGACCGAACGCTGCAGCGCCGCGCGGCTCGCCTGCGCCGCGCGCAGATCGACATAAGCCTGCGCAACATCGGCCGCGAGCGTTACTCGCGCGCCGCGCAAATCAGCTAAAGCGCTCTGCGTATTCGCGCGCGCGCCAACGGCAGTCGCGCCAAGCGCAAACAGCGGCAGCTCCCAAGAGGCTTGCACGCCATACGAGCCGCTCATCGACTCGCGATCGACACCGGCGGGTATCGGCCCTTCGACAAAACGTTGGTACTGGCCGCTGCCCGTCGCGGTCAGCTGCGGCAAGAATTGCGTGATGGTTGAATACGAGAGCGCCCGCGCCTCACGGACACGCGAAACGGCCAGCTGCACGCTCGGACCTTCCGAGAGCGCTTCCGTCACCAATTGGTTCAGAGCCGGATCGTTGAACCCCTGCCACCAATCGGTCACCGGCAGCTCCGCCCCTTGCGGCGCATCGCGCCAGGCGGAGGGCAGCGGCGGCGCCTCGGCGCGCTCGCTCGGCATGGTCACGCATCCGGCAGCCGAGGCCAGCGCGCCGGACAGCGCGACGGCTCGGACGAGGTTCCCGACTGCGGCCATTTCCCGATTTCTCCTCAGGTACTTAGGGGGCTGACAACCATCTTGGGCGATGCTCGGCCCTGGGCGTTGAACTTGGCTTTCAGCTTGACGCCGTCCAGCCTTAACATTTAAAGAACGAACATTCGTTTTATATGCGCTGCACCATGAGGCGCAAGCCGTTTTCCGGCTGCGCAATGACCCGAACGCTTTGAGGGACCCCTATTTTGGCCCGTTTAGCCGATCCCGAACTGGCCGAGCGCCGACGGCGCCAAATCATGGACGCGGCCATCGCCTGCTTCCGCCGGCGCGGCTTTCATCAAGCCACCATGGCCGAAATCTGCGCCGAGGCCGGCGTCAGCGCCGGGGCGCTTTATCGCTATTTCTCGAGCAAGGCCGACATCATCGGCGCCATTGCCGAGGATAAGCGCGGCGAGAGTGACCAGGCGTTCTTGCGCGCCGCCGAAGAACACGGGTTCGTGCCGGCGCTTTGCTTGGCGGCGCGCGAGTTCTTTCAGAAGTTCGCCGATGGCGATGGCGCACTGATCGCCGACATCTTGGGCGAGGCGATCCGTGACGATGCGGTGTCGGCGTCGCTGCGCCGCTCGGATTGCGGAAGCGTCAAGATCTTCACGCAAGCCATCGCCGCCGCGCAAGCGCGCGGTGAGATCGATCCGACACTGGATCCCGAAAACGCCACCAACACCTTGTTTGGCGCCCTTGAAGGAATAGGTCTGAGACGCGCTTTTTGTCGCGATACCGACGCCGACGAGGCCATTCGTCAATTTCGTGCGCTCGCGGAGCGCTATCTCGAGCCACGCATATGAATAATCCCGACAGCGCCGAAGTCCTGGACAAACCCGAAGGCCTCCTCAAACGCGCCAGGGAGGCAAGCGGCAAAGCGTTTCAAACCGCGCGTGACGCCGGCAAGCGCGCCTGGGAGCGCGCCACCGATGCGCCAGACGCCGACAAGCGCCGCAAGAAAATCCTGACGCTGCTCGGCTTGGGCATCGCGGCCACCATCATCGTGCTAGCGGTGCTCAGCCGCCTCGGCGGCGACGATCACATCCAAGCGCCGCCCGCGACCGCGCAGACGGTGAGCGTTGTGCCGGTCGAAGTGCGTACGTTCGAGACGGAAGTCTCCTTGAACGGCGAAGCACGCCCGGTGCGGGACGTGCAGGTGACGGCGCAAGCCTCGGGCGTGCGCATTCTGCAGATCCTCGTCGATGAAGGCGATTTCGTCCGCCAGGGCCAAGCAATGGCGCGCCTCGACAACGCACTCGCAACGGCGCAGACGCGCGCCGCACAAGCCACAGTCGCCGAAGCCGAATCCGCAGCCGTCCGCGCGCGCGGCGAATATGAGCGCGCGGAATCAATTCGTGACTCCGGCGCGCTGTCGGCCGAAGCGATCGAACAACGCCGCGCCGCCGCGCTCGCCGCTGACGCACGCCTTGCGGCTTCGCGCGCGCAACTCGCTGAAGTGAACGCCCGCCTCGGCGGTGGATATGTTCGAGCGCCGGCGTCGGGCCTCGTCATTGACCGCACCGCCGAACTCGGCGCGGCCGTCGATGGCCAGCCGCTCTTCCGCATCGCCGCCGACAATCGCCTAGAGGTTTCAGCGCAAGTCGCCGAAGCGGATGTGTTGGCGATGCAGGAAGGGCAAATGGCGACGTTCTCGCTTGTTGATGGCTCGACTGTCACCGGCACGCTCCGCCGCCTGCCCGCCTCGATCGATAGCCGCACGCGCACCGGCGAAGCTTTGTTCTCACTCCCCTCCGGCACGCGCGTGCGCGCTGGAATGTATTTGCGCGGCCACGCCAACCTGCCGCCGCGCGAGGTGATCGCCGTGCCGCAGAGCTCGGTGCTCTACGAGAGCGGCCAGGCCTATGTGCTGGTGCTCGATGACACGAGCCATGTGCATCGGATCGACGTTCAACTCAGCGGCCGCGACGGTGACTGGGTCGAAGTAACCTCCGGCCTTTCGGCGGGCCAACGCATCGTCGGGTCCGGCGCCGCGTTCCTCCAGGACGGTGAAGAGGTCCGCGTGCTTGCGCCGCCCGCGCCCGTCACAGAAGCACCGGCGCCGGCCGCCGGGCCAGCCGAAGGCATACGCGGACGGGAAGGCTGATCGCTCATGGCTTGGAATATTTCCGCCGGCGCGATCCGCAATCCGATCCCGCCAATTCTGCTTATTCTGGCGCTGCTGTTCGCGGGCTGGACCGCGTATGGGCGCTTGCCGGTCAACCAATTGCCGAACGTCGATTTCGGCGGCTTCACCGTCACCGTCGCGCAACCGGGCGCGGCGCCGGTGGAAATGGAAACGCAGATCACGCAGCGCATCGAAGCGGCGCTGACGTCCGTTGAAGGCGTGAAGCGCGTCACTTCGACGATTTCACCCGGCGTATCGCAAACCACGGTCGAGATGGAGAGCGACAGCGACTTATCGCGCGCCGTCGACGACGCGCGCGACGCGATCCAACGTATCCGCGCCGACCTGCCCGCCGACATCACCGAACCCGTGGTTCAGCGCATTGACGCGGCGAGCCAGCCGATCGGCTATTACGCCGTCGAAGGCGAAGGCATGACGCCCCAGGATATTTCCTGGTTCATCGACAATGACCTTCAGCGTGAATTGCTGGCTGTTGACGGGGTCAGCGCCGTTACCCGTCTTGGCGGCGTGGACCGCGAAATCCGCGTCGAGCTCGATCCCGCGCGCATGCTTGCCTACGGCATTTCGGCGGATCAGGTGAACAACCAGCTTCGCGCCATCAACGCCGACCTGCCCGGCGGTCAGGCGCAAGTCGGCGGTCAAGCCCAATCGATCCGGACGCTCGGCGGCGCGGAATCCGTGCGGGAGCTCGAGAATCTTCGCGTTACCGCAAGCGATGGCCGCACCGTGCGCCTTGGCGACCTGGGCACTGTCACCGACAGCGCAAGCGACCTGAACTCCATCTCCCGCTACAACGGCCAGCCGGTCGTCGGCTTCATGGTGCAGCGTTCCCGTGGCGCCTCCGAAGTACAAGTCTTCGACCGCATGGATGAGCGCATCCGCGAGATTGAGGAAGCGCGCCCGCAGATTCACATCACTGAGATCGCATCGACCGTCGAATTCATCCGCGGCATGCACGAGAGCTCGATCCACGCCCTACTCGAAGGCGCGCTGCTGGCGTGCCTGGTCGTGTTCCTGATCCTGCGCGATTGGCGCGCAACCTTGATCGCCGCCGCCGCCATCCCGCTTTCGATCTTCCCAACCTTTGCCGGCATCGAAGTTCTGGGCTTCACGCTCAACATGGTGACCTTGATCGCGCTGGCGCTCGTTACCGGCGTCCTTGTCGATGACGCCATCGTCGAGATCGAGAATATCGTTCGACACATGCGGATGGGTAAATCCGCTTACGCCGCCGCGCTCGAAGCCGCCGACGAAATCGGCCTCGCCGTTGTTGCGACAACTGGCGCGATCATCGCCGTGTTCGTGCCGGTGAGCTTCATGGAAGGCGGGATGGGCGTCTTCTTCAAGGAGTTCGGCCTCACCGTTGCGCTGGCGGCGTTCTTCTCACTCGTGGTTGCGCGCTTGATCACGCCGATGATGGCGGCGTTCTTCCTGAAGAATGAGGGTCACGACGCCGAAGCCAAGCCGGGCGTCCTCACCGAGACCTATCACGACGCGCTAAGTTGGTCGATCCGCCACCCGTGGAAGACGGTCGGCATCGGCGTCGCCGTGTTCATCGGCTCGCTTGTCATGGCGAGCACGGTGCCTTCGGTCGTCATTCCGCGCTTTGACAACGGCATGATCCAGGCGCGCGTGGAAATTCCGCCAGGCACGCCGGTGTTGGAAGCCGATCGCGTGCTGCAGAACATGAGCGCGCGCATCCGCCAAAATCCCGAAGTCATCGGCGTGTTCACATCCATGAACGGCGCCGATGGCTCCGCGCCTGATGCGAACATGTTCATCCAGCTGACGCAACGCGATGAACGCAGCCGCTCGGCCTATGCGATTCAGCAAGAGATGCGGCCGATCCTTTCGGAGTTTCCGAACTATCGTTCCGCCTTCGTGCAAGATCAGGGCGGCTCCTCGGGCTCCGACATCACTGTGCAGTTCGTTGGCCAGGACCCGGATGCGGTGAACGCGGCTGCCGATCGCTTGGCCGCCGCGATGAGCCGCTTGGACTCGCTTGCCGACGTGCGCTCGACATCGGCGCTGCGACGCCCGGAGATTCAGGTTCGTCCGCGCCAGGAGGACATGGCGCGTCTTGGCGTAACGTCGGCCGCCCTCGCCTCGGCTATCCGCATCGCAACGAGCGGCGACGCCGAACAGAACTTGCCGAAATACGATCTCGCCGATCGGCAGATTCCGATCCGCGTAACGCTGCGCCCGGATCAACGGTCCGATCTCGATGCGTTGCGCTCACTGCCGGTGCAATCCACCCGCGGCGCGCCGGTGCGGATCGATGCCGTCGCCGACGTCCAATTCTCGCTCGGCGAAGCCACCATTGAGCGGCGGGATCGCGAACGCGCGGTGACGGTCGGCGCCAATGTGCGCCCTGGCACGCAACTTTCGACGGCGCAGAACGAAGTCAGCGCGCTTCCCGAAGCGCAAGGCGGGCCCGGCGCGCGCCTCGTCGCGGGCGGGCAGACCGAGGACTTCGCGGAGATGACCGCGGCCTTCGGCAGCGCCATGCTGTGGGGCATCATCCTCATCTACATCGTGCTGGTGCTGCTGTTCCGCGACTTCTTCCAGCCGATCACGATCATGACCGCGCTGCCGCTTTCACTCGGCGGCGCGTTCCTTGGTCTCATCATCGCCAATCAGCCGCTTTCACTGTTCGCGTTCATCGGCCTGCTGATGCTGATGGGCCTCGTCACCAAAAACTCGATCCTGCTGGTCGATTTCGCAGTCGAACGCATGCACGCAGGCATGAGCCGCAATGCAGCGCTCATGGAAGCCGGCATGAAACGGGCGCGTCCGATCATCATGACGACGTTCGCGATGTCGGGCGGCATGATCCCCGCCGCTGCCGGCTGGGGCGTCGATGGCACGCTGCGCCAAGGCATGGGCGCGGCGGTGATCGGCGGCTTGATGCTTTCGACGCTGCTCAGCTTGGTGTTCGTGCCGGCGATGTTCGTGCTGATCGATCGCCTGGAGCGTTGGGTGCAGGGCTTCCTGCCGAAGCCGGCAGTGCACGAAGACCCGGAGAACGCGCGGACGCCGGCTGAGTAATCAGCGCGAACGGCCGCGCGCGCTTACCGGCCAGATGTCGATCAGCCCGCCGTCGCGCACGACGTGATAGGCGTCATAGAGGTTCACGGTCGGATCGCAATGCGGCACGGCAAGGCTGACGTGATCGCCGATGCGGAAATCGTGGCCCGGCGCGATCAACGCACCGTGCTCATCGCCCATAAACACGAACATCGCGCCCTCCGGCGCGCCATCCATGACCAAGGGCAAGCCGCCATCGGTCGAGAGCGCTTTGAAGCCGGCGTCGATTGTCGCCATCGAGGCGGAGTTGGCGGAGATGACGTGCGCGTCGACGAACAATGAGGTCTCGAATGGCTTGCGCCCCTGCCCGTCGAGGTCGCAATCGTTGTACTGCTTGTCCATGAACACATAGGAGCCGGCCTGCAGCTCGGTCAGCACACCGAGTTCGCCGTCGATGTGATGCGTGCCCGTGCCGCCGCCGGTGACGACCTCAGGCGCGTGCCCGCCGCCGGTGAGCACATCGATCACGCTCTTGAGATAGTCCGTACGCTCGGTAATCGCCGCGCGGCGGTCCGCATAGGATTCAATGTGCTGCTGCACGCCGCAATAATATTGCACGCCGGCGAAGCGCAGCGATGGCGCGGCGGCAATGCGTTGCGTAAGCGCGAGTGCGGCTTCCGGGCTCGGCACGCCCGTGCGCCGAATGCCTGGATCGATGTCGACGACGATGTCGAGCGTCTTACCAGCGGCCTGCGCAGCGCTGGCGACCGCATCGACGTTGCCGGGGTTATCGGCAACGACGCGAAGGCCGCCGATCTTGCCATTGAGCTTGATCAAGCGCTCGATCGCTTGCGGCGTCACCACCGGCGATGTGATCAGGATATTGCTGACGCCGCCATCGGCCAGCGCTTCGGCTTCACCCATCTTGGCGCAGCAGACGCCGGCAGCGCCCGCCGCAAGCTGCAGCTTTGCGATCTCGGCGCTCTTGTGCGTTTTCGCGTGCGGGCGCAGCGCCATGCCTTTGGCGCGCGCGAACGCGGCCATGGCTTCGATATTGCGCTGAAGCGCATCGCGGTCGATCACCAGAACAGGCGTGTTCAGGCTCAAGCGTGAGCCTTGCCGGCCAATCAGGTGCTTGTGCAGATCGATGTCGCTCATTTCGCCTCGATAGCAAAGGTTTGCATCAGATGCGCGTTGGCGAACTTCGCGCCGGGATCGATCGCATCGCGCACGGATTTGAATTTCGCCGCGTCTGGGTAGAGCGCATCGACATCGCGCGCGCTCAAGGTGTGACGCTTGGCCCAATGCGGGCGGCCGCCATGGGCGCGGAAGATCGGCTCCGCCTGTGCGAACAGATCGCGCCACGGCATCTTCGCGTATTGGTGCATCGAGATCGATGCGCCGGGCGTCGCGTTGAAGGGCGAGAGCCAAATGTCATCGGCGGCCGTGAGGCGGAACTCGAACGGGAACGTCACCGGCAGCTTGCGCTGCTTGATCCAGGCGATCACCTCCTTAAGCGCCGCCCAGCCGTTGGCGCGCGGCAATTCGTATTCCATCTCTTCGAACCGCACCGTGCGGTCTGACGGGAATATTTGATACGCGGGACCAACGCGCCGCGTGCGCACACCCGGCCCAACGATGCGCGGCTGCAAGTGGCGGGTGAGCCATGGCGCGAGCGCGCAGACATCGCACACCATGCGGAAGGCGCGGTCATCCATGTCATTCATGCGCTTCAGCGGTCCCTCGCCAGGGACTGGGTTCAGCGTCTTGAGCACAACATAGTCGCCGTACGGAAACACGAAGAACTCGACGTGCCGATTGCTCGCCGCGAGTTCGTCCCAGCGCGCCTCGATCTCCTCGAAGCGATGCGACTCAACGCGCTCTTCGAGGTGATAAGCCGGTAGCACATCAATCTCGATCTCGGTCGCAACGCCAACGAGGCCAAGCGAGAGACGCGCGGCTTGGAACAGCTCCGGTCGTTCGCTTTCACTGCAGCTGACAATCGAGCCGTCCGGCATCATCAGCCGGAACCCGCGCGCGGCTGTCGAGAGCGAGCCAAGTTCGGCGCCTGTGCCATGCGTGCCGGTGCCGATTGCGCCTGCGAGCGCTTGCGGGTTCACGTCGCCCTGATTGATGAGCGAGACACCCTCTTCCCAAAGCGCGGCGGTGAGGTCAGCGAGGCTGCGGCCCGCAGGCGCCCAGACGCGCGATTTGTCGGCGTTGAACCGGACACTGCCCTCAAGCTCCGCGAGCGAGATGAGCGTACCGTCGGTTTCGCAGAGCGGCATGAACGAATGGCCGGCGCCGACGACGCGCACCTTGCGCGCTTCGCCTACCAATGTGGACAGTTCGGTTTCGGTCTTTGGCCGCGCAATCTGCTGCGGCGTGGCGCTTACGCTACCGGACCAGTTCTTCCACTGCATGAACGCAACATCCCTGCACGCACATGCGCGCAGGGATGCTTAAGCGTCAACCTTGCTCTGGAGCTAGATGCTCTCGAGACGTGAGGACACGATGCCGGCGAGGATCACCGCCGCGTAGCAGGCGAACATCAGCGCCGCGAACTCGCTGCCGATCGAGACGTCGAGATTCGGGAAGAGCTCCGCGAAACGATCAACCTCATAGAGGCCTACGAGGAACCCCGGGACTACCATCGTGGTCGCGGCCTCAGAGCGATCATGCTGCTCAACGCCCATGACCTTCACCACGAGATAGGTGAGGATCAAAAGCGCCAGCGGAATCGTCAGGAACGCCCACGACACGCCGCCCGGACCGGGCTGGAGTATCGGGCTTCCGAACGTGCCGAGCGCCGCGGCGAGGGCAATCCAGAACGCAAATCCAACCGCCATCCAGCGAACCGTTAGAGTGGTTCTGCCGCCGACGATCACCGCCGCATAACAAGCGAACATCAGGATCGCGAATTCCTTCGCAAGCGAGGCGTCAAGATTCGGGAAGACAAATCCGAAGCTGTTGATTTCGTAGATGCCGACAAGAAGACCGGGCACCGCCATGATCGATGCCGCTTCCGAGCGGTCATCCGGCGTCACGCGCATCACCACCAGCAAGAGGTGAGTGATCGCCCAGAGCGCCAAAGGCATAATCAACAGCAGCCACGACACGCCCCACGGGCCTTCGTGGAATGCCCATTCTCCGACAAACCGGAACGCAAGGAGGATCGCGAGCCACAGCGCAAATCCCACCGCCATCCAACGTACGATCATAGTGCTAACTCCCCTGCCGCGCCCGACTCGGACCGGCCCGCTGGGCGGGAGCTTATGCGTTCCTAACGAAGCCGCAATCTAGGTTCGCGCGGGAGGGGCGATGGTGGTGGCGGGTGGACTTGAACCACCTACCTTGGGGTTATGAATCCCACGCTCTAACCAGATGAGCTACGCCACCGAAGGGCGGGACACATACGCGCGGCGGGCGCGCGCGGCAAGCGGGTGAGCGGCATTTCCGCCTCTGGCGCCCCTTTCAGGCAAATTCCTTTCGCCGGACGGCCTATATGGCCTTGCGAGCCCGGGCGCGGCGGCGCAATCATGGGATAACCTGCCGCGGCAGGGGCTTTGGGAGGCAATTTTGTCCGAACCGCTGGACGCCATCGACGCCCGCATCCTGGAATTGCTCCAGGAGGACGCCAGCCTTTCGATCGCCGACATCGCCGAAAAGGTCGGCCTCTCCTCCTCGCCGGCCTGGCGGCGGATCGAGCGCCTGAAAAAGGCGGGCGTCATAAAAAAACAGGTGACGCTGCTCGATCACGAGAAGCTTGGGCTGACGTTCGAAGTTTTTGCGTCTGTGAAGCTGCAGCTGCCGTCGCGCGAGAACTTGGAGAAGTTCGAAGCAGCGGTGGCGAACTGGCCCGAGGTTGTCGATTGCGCGACGGTGACCGGGGCGGTCGACTACATGCTGCGCATCATCACCAAGGACATGCACGCCTACGACGATTTTCTCCGCGACAAGATGCTGGGTCTCGGGCTCGTGAGCGACGTGCAATCGCGCATTGTCATGCGCGCGGCGAAGCGGACGACGGCGGCGCCGCTCGAGCTGATCTCCGGCGATCTCGAATCCTAGCGGGTGCGTTCGGCGGCGCGCAGCATCGCCGCGGCGCGATTGCCGACATAGATTTGCGGGTTCGACGGCGGCGAGAGATTTTGCTCACGCTCCCATTGCGAGATGAGACGCTTGGCGCGATCGAACGAGCCGATCATATCGCCGTGTTCACGGACGCTGCGGTTGAAATAGGCGTCACCGAAAAAGGTCCAGTTATTCTGCGGCTGACAGCCGAAAGATGAGCGATCCGGCGCGGCGGCGGCCATGACGATGGTGCTGTCGCTCATCAATGGACTGATGAATGCGCCCGAAAAGCACGCCGAGACGATGACGACTCGATTTTGAATGTTCGCCTGCTGCAGCATCATGCTGAGGTGGGCCGGGCGGAGGCCGGCGAACATGCGGTTGTGCTCGCGGATGGCGGCGACGCCATCGGACTGGCCGTGCGTGGTGATGAACAGCACGAACAGATCCTCGTTGGGATCCATGGTCGCGCCGATATGGCCAATGGCGGCGGCGAAATTGTCCGGGCTCGCGGCGGGATAGGTGCGCGGACCCTGGCCGCCGGCGGAGAGGATGATCGAGCGGCCTTCGGCGCTCAGATGCGTGCGCAGAATTTCCTCGGCTTGCGTCGCCTCGCGCTCGAAGACGGGATCGCCCCAGAACGAGACGCTGAGCAGATAGACATCCTGCACGCCTGGGCGTTGCGGCTGCAGCGCCTCGAGTGAATCGCCCATCAGCTTGGCGAGTTGGGCGGCCTCGCGCGGCGGCGGCGCGATTTCGAGGACGCCGAACTGGCCATTGAACGGGTCGCGCTGTTGCTGCGCCGTGGCCGGCGCGGCCGTACTAAGCAGCACCGCACCGAAGATTGCCGCGATCAGCCCGCTTTGACGCATCTCATCCCCCCTTGGAA
>CAYUOC010000078.1:0-12514 GCA_964446305.1 uncultured Terricaulis sp.
TGCCGTGCTGGTTGGTGTCGCCGAAGGCGGAGCGCTTCCAGCCGCCGAAGGTGTGATACGCGACCGGCACCGGGATCGGCACGTTGATGCCGACCATGCCGACATTAACACGTTGTGCGAACTCGCGCGCGGCGCGGCCGTTGCGGGTGAAGATGGCGACACCGTTGCCGTATTGGTGTTGGCTCGGCAGCGCGAGCGCTTCTTCGAAGCTGTCTGCGCGCATGATCTGCAGCACCGGGCCGAAGATTTCTTCCTGGTAGGTGCGCATTTCGGTCTTCACGCCGTCGAACAGTGTCGGGCCGATGAAGAAGCCTTCTTCGTAGCCTTGCAGTTTGAAGCCACGGCCATCGCGCACGAGTTCCGCGCCCTCTTTGGCGCCGAGGGCGATATAATCTTCGATCTTTTGCTTGTGCTGGCTTGAGACGACCGGGCCGTATTGGGCATCGGCGTCGGTCGAGATGCCAACTTTCAGCTTTTCCACTTCGACGAGCAGACGCTCGCGCAGTTCATCTGCAGTGTTCTTGCCGACAGGCACCACAACCGGCAGCGCCATGCAGCGTTCGCCGGCTGAGCCGTACGCGGCGCCGACGAGATCTTTCACGGCTTGGTCCATGTCGGCGTCGGGCATGATGATGCCGTGGTTCTTGGCGCCGCCCATGGCTTGCACGCGCTTATTGTTCGCGGTGCCGTGGCTGTAGATGTAGTGCGCGATGTCGGACGAGCCGACGAAGCTGATCGCCTTGATGTCTGGATGCGCGATGATCGCGTCGACGGCTTCCTTGTCGCCGTGGACGACGTTCAGAACGCCCGCCGGCGCGCCGGCTTCCATCATCAGCTCTGCGAGGCGAACCGGAACGCTGGGGTCCTTCTCACTCGGCTTCAGGACGAAGGTGTTGCCGCAGGCGATGGCGACGCCGAACATCCACATCGGGATCATGGCCGGGAAGTTGAACGGCGTGATGCCGGCGACGACGCCGAGCGGCTGGCGCATCGAATAAACGTCGATGCCGGGGCCGGCGCCTTCGGTGTACTCGCCCTTCAAAGCGTGCGGGATGCCGCAGGCGAACTCGATGACTTCGAGGCCGCGCTGAATATCGCCCTTTGAGTCGGCGATGACCTTGCCGTGCTCGGACGAGAGCAGATGCGCCAGCTCGTCCATGTTCTTTTCGACGAGCTGCTTGAAGGCGAACATCACGCGCGCACGGCGCTGCGGATTCGTCGCGCTCCACTCGGGAAGCGCCTTGAGCGCCGCTTGCACGGCGGCATCCACGTCACGAGCGGCGGAGAACGCCACTTCAGCCTGTTGCGCGCCGGTATTCGGGTTGAAAACGCGGCCAGCGCGCCCGCCATTGGCGGACGCGCTTTTGCCGTTGATGAAATTCTGGATCGCGCGCATCGGCGAGGCCTCCCAAGGGTCGGAATTTGCGCCGGTTATGGCGCTAAATGCGACCCTCGACAATGGCGCGCCGAAGCGTTGCGCTGCGACCCGTTATCCCCTCCGCGCCATGCCCATGATCAGGGACACGACGAACAGGACGAGGAAAAGGAAGAACAGGATTTGGGCGATGCCGGCCGACGCCGAAGCGATGCCGCCAAAGCCAAACACGGCCGCGATAATGGCCACGACGAAAAAGATAAGAGCCCAACTGAGCATGTGCGTTCTCCTGGAATGAACCTGGAATGAAAACGCGCGCGTTTCATCCCAGTTCCATTTCAGACCGGAAACAGCCAGCCGCTGTTGCCCGAACGGGCCGCTGCGTATTGGGATTCGGCAAACCGCCAGTTGGCGAGCGTGGACAAGAACGCTTCGACGAACCGCGGCCGCTCGTTCTTGTAATCGAGATAGTACGCGTGCTCCCAGAGATCGCAAACCAAAAGCGGGGTGAGCGACGCATCTGTGATTGGCGTGTCGGCGTCGTGCAGATCCGTGAGCGAAACCGCGCCGTTCTTATCGCTGACCAGCCAAAGCCACCCCGACGCGAAGTGGCCAACGCCTTTGGCTTTCGCCTCATCATTGAAAGAACTGATGGAGCCAAAAGCTTTTTCGATCGCGCTCTTCAGATCGCCGGAGGGACCGCCTTGTGCTTCGGGCGTAAGCGATTGCCAGAAGAAGCCGTGATTCCACGCCTGCGCGGCGTTGTTGAACAACTTCCTGTTACCCTCGCGTACGGCCAGCTGAACAACATCTTCGAGCGCTTTCGGCGCGTCCGCGCGCTCGGCCAGGATCGCGTTCATGTTCTTGATGTAGGCGGCGTGGTGCTTGCCGTGATGGGTCTCCATCGTGGTGCGCGAGATGTGCGGCTCAAGCGCGCCGGCGTCGTAGGGCAGATCGGGAAGTTTGAACGTCACGGTGAGGCCTCCTCACGCGGGTTCGTATTTCTCCCGCGCCTTCTCTGGTGATACAGGCCACAACTCGCCTTTGACACCCTGCATAATCCAATCGCCAGGTTTGGCCGGTTGTGGTCCCTCCAAAGTTTGGACGACCACGCGCCGCTTCAAGGTGAAGTAGCGGAAAATAATGTCGGTGCGCTTGCGGTAAAGTCCGCCACCAAGCGGTTCGTACATGCTCTCGAAGATGTCTCTGCGAATAACACTATGCTCACCAGGGCCATGCGCGAGCACATAGTCCTGACCGCCGCGCGCTTGCAGCACGCCACGCTCTGTATCGATGCGGCTGTCGGATTCCGCGAGCCAAGCACGCTTGGCCGGCGCTTCCTTGGCGCGCACTTCGCGCATGCGGACGCCTTTCGGCGGCTCGGTGAGCAGCGGCGGCTGGAGTGCAGGCTTTTCGCCGAATAGCACATGAACAAGGTTCATCTCACAACACCGATTTGCCGCGGAACGCGCGCACAACGAAGCTGACGATCAGAAGCACCAAGAAAATCAGGAAGAGAACTTTGGCAAAGCTCGCTGCGATGCCGGCCAATCCGAAAAAGCCGAAGTAGCCCGCAACCAGCGCGAGTAGAAAAAAGATTAGAGCCCAGCCAAGCACAAGTTTCTCCATGTCTATCCATGGCCGCAACGCGACGGCGCGCTGCGATGTTCCAGCGCAGCGCGGAACTCTCGCGCACACTTTGTGTTGTTCTGCTGCGGCGGCGAAGCCGCCCCGATTTCAATGCGTTAATGGAGAACGACGATGGCACAATTGGACACCAGCATGCGCGGCAGGAAGAATGGTCATGCGCGCGGTGCGCTTAAGGCGCGCGCCAACGACGTGCTCGATGATTTTGTCGAACTGCGCAAAGACATGAGCCGCCTGGCCGACGCCGCCAACAAGGCCGCGCGCACCGAAGTGAAGCACGCCGGCCACCGGCTTGAATCTATCGGCAAAGACCTTCGCACGCGCGCCAATGACGGCGCCGGCTATGCCGTCGAGAAGGTGCGCGCACATCCTGGCGCGGCAGTCGGCGTCTCGCTTGGTGCAGGCCTGCTGATCGGCCTTCTGCTCGCACGCCGTTAGGCTGGCGCTTTCGGCTCCGGCGGCACCACGGCCCAAAGCATATAGGGCCGTGCTGCATCCCGGCCGATCGTGGCGTTGAGCTGCCGCGCAAACGCATCGATGAGACGCGCGCCCGGACCTGCTGTCCGGGCGCGCTCCGCATCTATGTCAGCGTCGATGGCGAAGCGCGTCACGCCGTTCTCGTCCTGCTGTAGCGCCAGCCTGAGCTCAACGGGGCCGAGATTGGAGAGAGTGTCGAGCGCCGCCGAAACCCCTTCCCCGATCAAAAATGCGAGCGGAACGGCCCGATCGACGCCAGCGCGCGCGCTGGCCAGATCCATAACCAGATTGATCTCTTTCACCGCCGCGCCACGCGATTGCAGCAGCTGACGCGCGACCTCGGCGGCAATATCATCGACGCGCACATCGCGCAGTTCGCCCGAAGAATAGATGCGCTGGTGAACGACCGCGAGCAACTGGACGCGGTCATGTGCGCGCGCCAGCCCCCGGGATTCGCTCTCATCCAACGCAGCGCGCGCCTGGATGTTCAAAAGACTGGCGACCATCTGCAGATTGTTTTTGACGCGGTGGTGCACCTCTCGCAGCAACGCACGCTCTTCCGCCAACGCCTCCACCAGGCGCAACTCACGTCCGCGCAGCGTTTTTGCCATCGCCGCAAGCGTCCGGCGCAACGAACGGATCTCCGATGGCGCACTGAGCAATGCAGGCGGATCGCCGACATCCTCGCCGCGCGCGAAACTGCGGGCCGCGGCTTCCAGGCTGGAGAGCGGCCTAGCGACGAAAACTTCGATGGCAAACCAACCCGCGCCAATCGCGAGCAACCAAATCAGCAATGGCGCGCCGATCGAAAAGGCGATGCCGCCAAACCGTTGCCAGAGCGGCTGCTCCGGCGCCCAGGACATGACGGCATAGAGATCGGGCGCGTAGAGCGGCACAATCACCGCATCGCCGCCGGGCACCTCGATGAAGACAGGCTCACCGCCAAAGCGGCGCGTAATCTCCTCGGCCGGCGGTAGAGGCGGCGCCGCGCCGTTTGGCGCGGACTCGGCAATAACGCGCCCGTATGAATCGACAATCGCGGCGCGCGCGTTGGCGAGCGTGTTGTTGGCATTGCGGCTGCGCTCGAGCAGCGCCATGAGCTCGGTCGCCGGAATTGAGGCGCCGACGAAGCCAATGCGCCGGTCGCCATCGCGCACCGGCTCCAGCGCCGCGAGAACCGGCAAGCCGGAGAGAACGCCGTGCTCGGTGTAACCCATGGTGAAGGAGTCGCGCGCGCGGGCGCGGCGGCGGATATCGGAATCCGGCACGCGTTCCGCGGTGGAGACCGGGACACTGCAGAATAAACGCCCGTTGTCCCCCGTCACCGAGATCGAGGCGATATAGGGATAGCGGGCGCTGATTTCGCTCAGCCAATCGCGGCAGTCGCCGGCCTCAATCTGCTGTAGCGCCGGCGTCGTCGCCAGCACGCGCAGCATTTCACGCAATTCGTCGATCGTCCGCCGCTCGCTGGCAATCGATTCCAGCGCGCGCCGGCTCAGCGTTTCCTGATACGCAGACTGGCGCGCCGACGCGGCGTTGAAGCCGACTTGCATGGCGATGGCGCCCGCAGGAAGCATTGCAAGTCCGAGCAGCAGGGCGATGCGCCCGCGCATGGAGCGCAGCGACAAGGCCTCCGGCCAGAACTTGAACGGACGATCCTCGAGCGTCTTCACACGCTCGCAGTATCCTCAATCCCGCGGGCTTCGCTAGGGAGGGCGGAGGCATCTTCCTCGTCCAGACCCAGCAAATCCGCCAACTTGCGGCGCGCGCGATTGACGCGGCTCTTGATCGTGCCAACGGCGCAACCGCAAATTTGAGCCGCTTCCTCGTAGGAACACCCTGAGGCGCCGACGAGCGTCAGCACTTCACGATGATCCGGCGCAAGTTGCTGGAACGCGACCTTGAAGTCCTCAAGATCCACGGATCCATCCTGCTCCGGGCGAGACGCCATGCGCGCGGCGAACTTGCCATCGGCATCCTCGACCTCACGCTTCGATTTGCGCAGCTGCGAGTAATAGTGGTTGCGCAAAATGGTGAAGAGCCATGCGCGCAGGTTGGTGCCCGGTTCGAAGCGCTCAACGTTGGCGAGCGCCTTTACCAGCGTGTCCTGCACGAGATCATCGGCCAAAGCGGGGTTGTGCGCGAGAGAACGCGCAAACGCGCGCAGGCTCGGCAGCAGCTCGATCAGATCGGCTTTGAAGGCAGCGAGGTTGCTCACGATTTCTTGCCCTCGCTGTCGTCAATGCGATTCAAGATTTCGAGGAAGCGATCCGGCACGCCCTCACTCGTCACTTCGCCATAAGCGAGGCGAAGGTGGCGAGTGATTAGCACCTTGTTCGCAGCCGACTTGCCTTTACGGCGGCCGGTATCGTCTGAATTTTTGTTCAACACGGCGTCCATATCGTCGTCGTCTTTCCCGTCATCCATCCGCCTGCCCCGCAATGGCTTTGACCGCGCCCGCAGCGGCGGCGGCCTCAGTGTCCAAGAACGTCCTTGGCCGGAACCTGTTCCGCCCCGCCGGAACTTTTTTCAGCAACGGGCGTTTCTTCGGTCTCGCCGCATGGGAGAATGACATGCAAAGCGTGGCTGCGGAACAGCAAAAGTCTTCTGAAAATAAGGGGTTATATATGTCGCTTGCCCGGGAAATCGCGCCTCACCTGCCGCTGCTGCGCCGCTATGCGCGTGCATTGACGGGCGCCCAGGCCAGTGGAGACGCGTTCGTGGCCGCCAGCCTTGAGGCGATTGTCGCTAATCCGGGTGAATTCCCGGCCGACCTCGAGCCGCGCGCGGCTCTCTACAAGGTCTTCCACCGCATTTGGGAGAGCGCCAACATCGAGGTCGAGGCGGAGGAAGAGTCCGCAGGCGCGCGCAAGGCGCAGGAGCGCCTCCGCCAACTCGCCCCGCTGACCCGGCAAGTGCTCTTGCTGACCACGCTCGAGAGCTTCACGCCGCAAGAGACCAGCGAAATTCTTGGCCGCGACACCGATGAAGTGAACGCGCTCCTCGATGAAGCGATCGAGGAGCTGGATAAGCAGACCAAGGCGCGCGTGCTCATCATCGAAGATGAAGCTGTGATCGCGATGGATTTGAGCGATCTCGTCACCGCCGCAGGGCACGACGTCTGCGCAATGGAGACGACCGCGTCCGGCGCCGTCGCCGCCGCCAAGCGTGAACGCCCAGATCTGGTGTTGGCCGACATCCAGCTAGCCGACAACTCATCCGGCATCGATGCGGTGAAGGAAATTCTCGCCTCGTTCAACGTTCCGGTGATCTTCATCACCGCGTTCCCGGCGCGCCTTCTCACAGGCGAACGCCCAGAGCCGACGTTCCTCATCACCAAGCCGTACTCGCCGGACATGGTGCGGGCGGCAGTAAGCCAAGCGCTCTTCTTTGAGAGCACCGGCAACCTCAACTAATCGCTATCGCAGGAACAGCAGCGCGCGCGCGGCGTTTTATTGTCGCGCGCCGCTAGGGGCGGCGCGGCGCTACTCAGATGGAGTTTGTTTCATGCGTAAGTTTACGTCGCCCTTTATTGCCCTGGCGCTGTTCGGCGCGACCGCGCTCGCCGCTTGCAACACGGTCGAAGGCGTTGGCGAAGACGTTCAGGCCGCCGGCCAAGCCGTTGAGCAAACCGCTCAAGAAACCAACGACGGCAACCCGGAAACGCCGTAACCAAACCCGCCATCGTCCCGCGCCATGGCGTGCGCGGGACGAAGGCGCCTGGTGCGGCAACGCGGGCGCGTGACAGCGGCGCGCCGCAGGCCGATAGAACGGGCATGAAAGCCCTCATTCCGCTGTTCTTTTTTGCTCTGCTCGCCGCCTGCGGCGCACCACCCGCGGAGCACTCCCCCAGCCAGGCGCAAGCTGCCGCACTCGTTATCGAAGACGCTTGGGCGGCGCCGACGCCATCGGGCGTCGATGTGTCGGCGGGCTATCTTACCATCGCCAACGGGACGGCTGGCGCCGACCGTTTGTTGAGCGCAACAAGTCCGCGCGCTGAACGCGTCGAAGTGCATGAAATGGTGATGGACGGCGCTGTCATGCAAATGCGCCCTGTGGAGCAACTCGAAGTTCCCGCCGGTCAAAGCATGCAATTGGCGCCAGGTGGCGCACACTTGATGTTTTACGGTGTCAGCGAACCTTTCGCCGAGGGGCAAAGCATCCCCGTCCAGCTTGTATTTGAGACGGCGGGCACGATTGATGTAACGTTGCCCGTACGCCGCGGCGCTCCTGAAACTCACGGCTCAGCCCACGGCGGTTAACGCTAGTTTCAGTAACTGGCGCTACGCAAACGTAGGCGTCCGAACAATTGAAAGCGGCCGAATGTTTCGCCGGCTCCGCGTCAAGCTCACCTTCATGTACGCGGGGCTGTTTTGCCTCGCGTTGCTGTTGATTGGCGCGGTCGCTTATCTCGTCATCGCCGGCAACACACAAAAGCTCGCGGAACAGCAGCTCGCCAACACGTCGCGCGTATTTGCGCGCGTTTGGGACGTGCGTCTTGAGCATCTGCACGATGCGGCAGCGCGCACTGCGCGCACGCCTAACCTTGCCGACGCGATCGATACACGCAACGACGCGCTGATCCGTGCGCACCTCGCCGACCTCCGCGCGCGCTCGCACGCCGACATAGCGTTCGTCGTAACGCGTGAAGGGCTCATCATCACCGAAACCGGCGCCAGTTCTTCGGTATCGCCGGGCCTGCAACGGGCGCTGAGCAATGCAGATCCGCGGCCTGGCGTTCTGCGCGAGAACGACGACCTCTACCAAGGCGCGGCGGCGGCGCTGCCGGGCGGCGCTGGCTGGATCGTCACCGGCGCGCGTCTTGGTTCGCAGCAAATGGACGATTTGCGCGCGCTTTCGCCTATTCCACTGCAGGTTTCCGTTATCGCTCGCGAAGGCCAAGGCTGGGGCGGCGACTACGCTGAACTCGCGCCGTTTATCGAACACTCCATGCAGGCCGAACGCGCGCAGGCGCAGAGGCTGCGGACGGGCGACGGCAGCGTTATCGCGCTCGCGGCGCCACTGCCTACTCTCGACGGCACGCAAGCGGTGCTGCTCTTGCGCCACTCACTTTCGAGCGCGCTTTCGCCGTACGGCGCCTTGTTCAACACGCTGATCATCATTGGTCTCGCCGGCGTCGTGCTGCTGATAGCCGGCACATGGTTCCTGGCCCGCGGCATTACACAGCCGCTCTCCACGTTGGAGGCGGCCGCGCGCAAACTGCGCGAGGGTGTTTATGAGACTGTCGTCGTCGCCACCAAAGATGAGTTGTCGCGCTTGGCGGAGAGTTTCAACGCGATGACCGCCGCCATTCGCGAACGCGAGCGCCGCATCACCCAGCTCGCCTTCCATGACGGCGAAACGCGCCTGCCAAACCGCGTCGCGCTCGAACGCAAGCTCAACGCCGCGGCGCGGCCGGAGCGGCTTTATCTGGCCGCTATCGGCGTCGATCGCTTCACCCATGTGCGTGGCGCGATTGGCTACGCGCTGGCCGGCGAACTGGTGCGCCAACTCGGCGGGCGCCTCGCCCACTTGGCGCCCAACGCGCCAATGGCGCGACTCTCCAGCGATGTGCTGGGCGTCGCCTTCATTGCAACCAGCGAAGCCGACGCGCTTAAGCGCGCGCACGCACTGATCGCCAATCTCGAGCAATCGGTCTCGCTCGCCGAGCAGGTTGTCGATGTGCATGTCACCATCGGTATCGCGCAGCCCGGCGGCAAGGAAGAGACCTCCTCGGCCATGATCGAGCGCGCTTCGATTGCCCTCGATCAAACCCGTCAGCGCGGCCATAAAGCGGGGCTCTACGATGAAGCCGCCTATGGCGATCCGGCGCGCAATCTCTCGCTGATGGGCGAAATGCGCAAAGCGCTGGACACCGGCGCGATCTATCTCGCCCACCAGCCAAAATACAATTTCAGGACCGGCCGCATCGATAGCGCCGAGAGCTTGGTGCGCTGGCGCCATCCCAGCCGCGGCAGCATCGCACCGGATCTGTTCGTGCCGATGGCGGAAGAGACCGGGCATATCCGCGCGCTGACGGAATGGGTGCTCGAGCGCGCGATCGCCGACCAAAACACGCTCAAAGAAGCCGGCCACCCGATCAAGCTTGCGATCAACATTTCCGCACGGCTGCTGAGCGACACCGACTTCGCCAAGCGCGCGGCTGCACTTGCACGCCAGGCGCCGCATCAAATCTGCTTCGAGATCACCGAAACGGCGGTCATCGACAATCCGGTCGCGGCGCTCGAAAACATCGAACTGTTCGCGTCAAGCGGCGTGCATGTCGCGATCGATGATTACGGTTCAGGGCTTTCATCGCTCGCGTATCTGAAGCAATTGCCAGCGCACGAACTGAAGATCGATAAGCTATTCGTGCAGAACATCACGTCGAGCCAGCGCGATGCCCTGCTTGTGCGCTCGACGATCGATCTGGCGCACGGCTTGGGGATGAATGTCACCGCTGAGGGCGTCGAGACACCGGCGGCGTTCGCGTTGCTCGCCAGCATGAATTGCGATCTGGCGCAGGGGTATTTGATTTCGCGCCCCTGCTCGATCGAAGAACTAATCGCATTGCTCGGGGACGACCGGCGGCTGCAATTCTACAAGCAGACCGCCCTCGGCGCTTCACCCTCGCTCGCCAACCCGCCGCAGCAGCCCAAGCAGGCCTAGGCGTCGTCCAACGGCAGCTCGGTGGTGTCCTTCAGATGCTCAAGGATGATCGAGCTTTCCATGTGTGCGATGGCGGCGCAGCGCAGCAGCTTCGACTGCACGATCTCCTGGAAGTGCGGAAGATCGCGCGCGACGACTTTCATGAGATAGTCCGTCTCGCCCGTTGTCATCACGCAAAGCGTGACCTCGTTCATGCGCTCGACCAGCTCGCGAAACGCCTTCACGTTCGCGGCGGCGTGATCCCGCAAGCGGACGCGGATGATCGCGGAGCAGGTCAGCCCGGCGAGTTTCGGCTCCACAACGCCAACAACGCCGCGCAGCACTTTCTCGTCCCTCAACTTGCCAAGCCTGCGCGACACTTGGCTGGCGGATACGCCAGCCAGATCCGCCAGGTCAGCCTGGGAAACAGAAGCGTCCTTCTGGACGGCGATCAGCAAGCGGCGGTCGGCTTCGTCCATAACATCTCACATTCCATGCACTGATCGCCCCATTAGTGCATCTTTCGTGCACTTTATCCAGGATTTCCGCTTCGATTGCACTGAAATTGCGTGGCTGGAGGTGTATTTTCGCGTGGCATGAGCGCCAAACCGAAGCCAGCCGTCAAAACCGCCGCCCAGCCTGACTGGAAACGCGTCGTCGAGATCGTTCAAACCTCGCGCGCCATGGACGCGATCGAGGAGCGCGAGCTCGTCCCCAGCAAGAAAATTTTCTACCAGTTCAGCGCCCGCGGCCACGACATGGCGCAGGTGCTGCTGGGGTTGCACCTCACGCATCCGAAAGACGCGATGTGCGGATACTACCGCTCGCGCCCAATTCTGCTGTCGCTTGGCGTCGCGCTGGAAGATGCACTGGGCTCGGCGATGGGCCGTGCCGGCGGCTATTCGGACGGACGCGATATCGGCGTCGTTTTCAACTACCCGAATAGCAAAGGCGCCTCGGCGCTGCCGATGTGCGGCGGCGTCGGCGCGCAATATACGCCCACCGCGGGTTACGCGCAGGCGATCGAATACGCCAAGAACGTGCTGGGCGATCGCAGCTTTGACGGCGCGATCAGCGTGGTGCTCGGTGGCGATGCTTCCGTGGCGACCAACGGCTTTTGGGCCGCGCTGACGATGGCGACAACGCTGAAGCTGCCGATGTTGTTCTACATCGAAGACAATGGCTTCGGCATTTCCACGCCGGGTTGGTTTCAGACGCCGGGTCAAAACATCGCGCGCAATCTCGCGAGCTTTACCGGACTGGCCATTTTCGATAGCGACGGCACAGTCCCGAGCGAAGCTTCCGAACTCATCCATGAGGCAGTGACGCACGTCCGCGGCGGAAACGGCCCCGCCCTCGTCCACCTCACCGTGCCGCGCCTGCAAGGGCACTCCTTCCAAGACACGCAGGCCTACAAAACCAAGGACCAGATCGAGGCGGAGTGGGCCAACGACCCGTTGCCCAAATTGAAGGCGCACGTCGTGCCTGCGCTCATCAGCGAGAGCGAATGGGACGCGGCGCAAGCGACGGCCGAGGAAAAGGTCCGTCGCGCCGCTCAAGTCGCCGACCAACGACCCGTCAGCGATCCATCACAGGTGACGCGTTTCGTGTTCAGTGAAGACGGCGCAGTGCAGGACGAAGGCGGCATGCTCAACGCCGGCTACGCCGCGCCGCGCGTGAGCGATGAAGCCAAGCCAGAAGGCGCGCGTATCAACATGATCACCGCGATCCGCCGCACCCTCGATCACGAGCTTGCGGTGAACCCGCGCGTGCTCGTGTTCGGCGAAGACGTCGGCCCCAAGGGCGGCGTGCACGGTGTGACGCTCGGTCTGCAGGATAAATATGGCGAAGAGCGCGTGTTCGACACCTCGCTCTCCGAAGAAGGCATTATCGGTCGCGCCGTCGGCATGGCGATCGCCGGCCTGATGCCGGTGCCGGAGATTCAGTTCCGCAAGTATGCCGATCCCGCCTGCGAACAGATCAACGATTGCGGCACGATGCGCTGGCGCACAGCCAACCGCTTCGCCGCGCCGATGGTCGTGCGTATGCCGGTCGGCTTCTTCAAGTGCGGCGATCCATGGCACTCGCAAACGAACGAAGTGCAGTTCGTGCATAGCCCCGGCTGGCGTGTTGTTTGCCCGTCAAACGCCGAGGACGCGGTCGGTTTGCTGCGCACGGCATTGCGCGGCAACGATCCCGTGATGTTCTTGGAACACCGCAACATGCTCGACGCCGCAAGCGCGCGCCGCCCCTATCCGGGAGACGACTTCGCGCTGCCGTTCGGCGTCGCCAAGCGTGTGCGCGAAGGCGGCGATCTGACGGTCGTCACCTGGGGCGCCATGGTCGAACGCTGCGAGGCCGCGGCCG
>CAYUOC010000078.1:12614-16611 GCA_964446305.1 uncultured Terricaulis sp.
TGATGGAGTGGGCGTTGCCGTCGGTCGAACGCATCGCGGCGAAGATGCAAGAGCTGGTGAAGTTCTGATGGCGGACACCGCAAACATCGTCATGCCGATGGAGCAGGAAGGCTCGAAGTCGGTCGTGCGCGCGTGGTTGAAGAAGATCGGCGAGCCGGTGAAGCGCGACGAGCCGATTGTTGAGCTTGAAACGGACAAGGTCGCCGTCGAAGTGCCCGCGCCGGCTGACGGCGTGTTGACCTCCATTGCACTCAACGAAGGCGATGAGGCCGCGCCCGGCGCGACCTTGGGCGTGCTCGCGCTTGGCGTCGTTGCAACGGCCGCGGCGCCGAAAGCTTCGGCGCCTACGAAGACACAGACCACCACCATTGCCCCCACCTCAACCAACGGCGCTGAAACACGGCTTTCGCCGCTGGTTAAGCGCCTCCTGGCGGAGCATGGCCTCTCACCATCGGACGTCCCCGGCACAGGCCGCGACGGGCGCATCACGCATCAGGACGTTGAGAGCATCATTGCACGCGGCAAACCCAAGCCCGCAGCGAAGAGCAACGTCCCTTCCGCGCCGCTCAAAGGCGGACGCATTCCGCACGACATCATGCGCCGCGCCATCGCCGAGCACATGTCGCGCTCGGTCGCGATCGCGCCGCACGTCACCGCCGTGTTCGAGGCGGATTTCTCCGCCATCATCGCGCACCGCAACAAACACAAGGACGCCTACGCCAAGGCCGGGGCGCCGCTGACCTTCTCCGCCTACATCGTCCGCGCCGCCGCGGAAGCCATGGCGGTGTCACCGAACGTGAACGCCCGCTGGCATGACGATTTCCTCGAAGTGTTCGAGGACGTGAACATCGGCATGGGCGTCGCCCTAGGCGACAAAGGGCTGATCGTCCCGGTAATCCGCTCCACCCAGGCGCTGACATTGAAACAAACAGCTGCGCAACTTGGTGATCTCACCGAGCGCGCACGCAAAAATCAGCTCAAGCCCGCAGACGTACAAGGCGGAACGTTCACGATCTCCAATCACGGCGTCTCGGGTTCACTCGTCGCCACGCCGATCATCATCAACCAGCCGCAATCGGCCATTCTTGGCGTCGGCAAGCTCGAGAAACGCGTTGTCGTGCGCGACGTGGGCGGCGCTGATGCGATGGTGATTAAGCCGATGGCGTATGTTTCGCTCACCATCGATCACCGCGTGCTCGATGGCCACCAAACCAATGCCTGGCTCACGCGTTTCGTCGACGTGCTTGAGACCTGGCCGCTCGAAGACTGAGGACGACATGATCGAAACGCTCGCGCAAAAAGCGCCGGATCCGCTGCTGAAGATCATCAAGATGTTCCGCGAAGACCCACGGACGGACAAGATCGACCTCGGCGTCGGCGTCTACAAGGATGCCCACGGCAACACGCCCGTGATGAAGGCCGTGAAAGACGCCGAAGCGCTGCTCCTCGCGACGCAAAAGACGAAGACTTATGTCGGCCAACAGGGCGACGTCGATTTCCTGAAGCTCGTCGGCCAATTGGCGTTCGGCGAGATGTCGCGTGAGTTTGTTTCGATTCAAGCTGTGGGCGGCACCGGCGCGCTGCGCCTCGGCTGCGACCTACTGCGCGAAAGCGGCGCTAAGCGCGTGCTGCTGCCGGCGCCGTGCTGGCCGAACCATCCCTCCATCGTGCGCGCCGCGCGGCTTGAGCCGATCGACGTTCCGTTCTTCAACATCGCCGAACAGCGCATCGACATGGACGCCTTGATCGCCGGCTTCGCTCAGGCTGAGCGAGGCGATGGCGTTATCTTGCAGGCGTGCTGCCACAATCCGCTCGGCGCCGATTTTTCGCTTGAGCAATGGAAACAGCTCGCCGAAGCGCTCAATGCGCGGGGCATCATCCCGTTCGTCGATCTCGCCTATCAGGGGTTCGGCGATGGCATCGATGAGGACGTCGCCGGGGCGCGCGCGCTGCTGGACCGCGTACCGGAAGCGGTGATCGCGGTTTCGGAAGCGAAGTCGTTCGGCATCTATCGCGAGCGCGTCGGCGCGCTGTTCGTGAAAGCCGCCGAGAAATCGCGCCCCGCGGTGATGAGCAATCTCGCCGCAATCGCGCGCGCGAATTATTCGATGCCGCCGGATCACGGCGCAGCGATCGTACGCGAAGTACTGAGCGATGAGGCGTTGCGTGCGTCATGGCGCCAGGAGCTCGATGAAATTCGCGGCCATATCAAGCGTACCCGCACACAACTGGCGGCGGCGCGCGTCAATTCAATCCCGATGCACCTGATTGCCGATCAAAAGGGCATGTTCTCGACGCTACCGCTCAACAACGCTCAAGTGACCACGCTGCGTGAAGTGCATGGCATCTACATGACCGATTCCGCGCGCATCAACGTCGCCGGTCTGCGCGAGGCGGATATTCCGCGTTTCGTGGAAGCCCTGAAAGCCGTCGCTTAGGCCGCGTTCATCGTCAGGAGATCGTACGCCGCGACGGTTTCGCCGTCGCGATTGGTGACGACGACATCCCAACGCACTTCGCCTTGATCAAGCTTGCGCAGCGTCTTGTCCTTCACTGTAAGCGCGACCTCCACCGTGTCGCCGGGCTTCACCGGCTTCACGAAGCGCAGATTGTCGAGGCCGTAGTTGGCGAGCACTGGACCGGGGTCGGGATCGACGAAGAGACCTGCGGCGAAAGCAAGGATGAGATAGCCGTGCGCGACGCGGCCGCCGAACAACGGATTCGCTTTCGCAGCCTCTTCGTCCATGTGCGCGTAGAACGTATCGCCGGTGAAGTGCGCAAAGCGCTCGATGTCTTCAAGCGTGATTTCGCGCGACTTGGTTCTAAGCTGATAGCCGATCGGCAGATCGTGGAATTTGCGGCGGAATGGATGCTGCTCGGCGTTCTCTGTCGGCATGCCGGCGATGTAGCGATTCACGATCGCCGAAAGCGTACGCGGATGGCCTTGCAGCGCAGTGCGTTGCATGTAGTGCGTGACGCCGCGAATGCCGCCCATTTCCTCG
This sequence comes from uncultured Terricaulis sp., assembly GCA_964446305.1. Classification (GTDB taxonomy): domain Bacteria; phylum Pseudomonadota; class Alphaproteobacteria; order Caulobacterales; family Aquidulcibacteraceae; genus Vitreimonas. The sequence continues at coordinate 15,617 of CAYUOC010000078.1, forward strand.
CCGCCACCGGCGCGACCGGGGCCGCCGTGGATCATATGCGGCATCGGCGAGCCGTGACCGGTGCTCTCCTTGGCGCTGTCGCGGTCGATGAAGGCGATGCGGCCATGAAACGAGCCGGCGCCCAGCACGAGCTCACGCGCGAACCCGGTGTCGTATGTAAACGCACTCATGACGAGCGACCCCTTGCCACGATTGGCCAGAGCAATCGCGTCTGCACCGTCCTTGTATGGCATCAGCGTCGATACCGGACCGAACGCCTCGACATCGTGGACCGCGCGCGCTTGCCATGGGTTTTCGCAACGGAGCAGCACAGGCGAAATGAACGCGCCCTTGTCGTTGAACGGCGAGGCGCCGGGGTCGCCGTAGACGATCTTCGCGTCACCACTGATCACGGCAATTTTCTCACGCACATCGTTGCGTTGACTGACGCTGACGAGCGCACCCATGCGCGTCGCCTCATCGCGCGGATCGCCGATCGTTGTTTTCTCGAGCCGCGCCGCGATTGCGGCTTGCGCCGCGTCGAGCAACGCCTCCGGGACCATGGCGCGGCGAATGGCGGTGCATTTCTGACCAGCCTTCACCGTCATTTCCTTCGCGACCTCCTTCACAAAGAGATCGAACTCAGGCGAATCCGCCTGCGCATCCGGGCCAAGCACGGACGCATTGAGCGAATCCTGCTCGGCCACGAAACGCACGCTTTCACGGACGATAACGGGGTGCGCCTTGAGCGTGTTGGCGGTCGCAGCCGAGCCCGTGAAGGAGACGACATCCTGGGTCGTCAGATGCTCGAACAGATCGCCGGTCGAGCCAACGATCAGCTGCAGCGCGCCTTTCGGAAGCACATTCGCCTCAAGCATCACGCGAACGGCCGCTTCCGTGAGATAGCTCGTCGCGCTCGCGGGCTTTACGATCGCGGGGACGCCGGCGAGGAAAGTCGGCGCCAGCTTTTCGAGCATGCCCCAGATGGGGAAGTTGAATGCGTTGATGTGAACGGC
>CAYUOC010000079.1:0-1505 GCA_964446305.1 uncultured Terricaulis sp.
GGCGAAGCTTCGTGTCTATGGCGGCAGCGAACATCCGCACGCCGCGCAAAACCCTGTCACGATCGACTTCAAGTCGAAGAACCGCAAGAACTCGAGGATCGGCTAATCATGAGCGACATCAGCCAAGGTCTTGAGTCTCTCGGCGAGATCACCGGCCGCCAACCCGGCACGGGCACCGAACACATCGCCATCGCGCGCGAAAAAAAGGTCGACAAGTTCGGCCGTGCTTACGCGACCGGCAAGCGCAAGAACGCGGTCGCCCGCGTTTGGGTGAAGCCGGGCAAGGGCAACATCACCATCAACGGTAAGACCAGCGATGCGTATTTCGCGCGCCCGGTTCTGCGCATGATGATCAACCAGCCGTTCAAGGTCACCGAGCGCGAAGGCGAGTTCGACGTGATCGCGACCGTCACCGGTTCGGGTCTCTCGGGCCAAGCCGGCGCTGTGCGTCACGGCATCTCGAAGGCGCTGGCCGATTACGAGCCGGCGCTGCGTCCGGCGCTGAAGCACGCTGGCTTCATGACCCGTGACAGCCGCGTGGTTGAGCGTAAAAAGTACGGCCGCAAGAAGGCCCGCCGGAGCTTCCAGTTCTCGAAGCGCTAATCGCTTCACGACTATGGGTTACGGGACGGGCGCTTCGGGAACGAAGCGCCCGTTTTGTTTTGGAGTTGGCGATGAGTGGCGAGTGGCCATCCGGTTGGTTCAGCATCGACGATCCGGAGCGCCGGCGTTTGTTCGCTGAGGAGCTGGCGAGCGAAGTTGGTTCAGGCCATGTGCTCAAGGGATTAGCCGCAACACCAATCGCGCGCGCCGATGGCAAGGACGACTACTTGTTTCAGCTGGAAGACGGGCGGGTGGCGGAAGTGCATTTGACATTCGCCAACCGGCCCGAGCGGCCGCCTTGGCCCGGAACGGCGATGTTCGACAATGTGGGTGCTTGGCGGAAGGCAGTGGAAGATGAGCGCTAAGGTTTTCATCGATGGCGAGGCCGGTACGACCGGCTTGCAGATCCGCGAACGCCTCGAAGGCCGCCGCGACATCGAGCTTGTCTCCATCGATCTTGCCAGGCGCAAAGACGCTGATGAGCGCAAGCGGCTGCTCAACAGCGTCGATGCAGTGATCCTGTGCTTGCCGGATGATGCGGCGCGCGAGGCTGTATCACTGATCGAGAATGATGCGGTGAAGGTGATCGACGCTTCGACCGCGCATCGCGTCGCGCCGGATTGGGCGTACGGCTTTGCCGAGATGAGCAAAGATCAGCGCGCCAAGATTGCCGCCTCGAAGCGCATCTCTAATCCTGGCTGTTATCCGACCGGTTTCATCGCGCTAACACGGCCATTGGTGGAAGCGGCGATCATTCCGCGCGACTGGGCGCTCTCGGTGAACGCTGTCTCCGGCTATTCCGGCGGTGGCAAATCGATGATCGCGGAGTTTGAGAACGAGAGCGATCCAAACTTCACACGCGTGCCGTATCGGATCTACGCGATGGCGCAGAAGCACAAGCA
>CAYUOC010000079.1:1605-6108 GCA_964446305.1 uncultured Terricaulis sp.
CGCACTTTCGCGGCGGCGTCATCATAGAGAAACGGTAGAAAGGCGTAGCGTGCGCCCTTCGTCACTGGCGTTGCTTCGTGAAGCAGCGAACATGAGAAAACGACAGCGCCGCCGGTTGGCGCCCGATAGGTGCGTGGCCCAAATTCCGGGAAGCGCAGGTCGCCGCCTTCGTACTCGCTCGCGTTTAGATTGATGGTTACGGCAAAGCGCCGGTGCGCGGTGCCGTTCGTCGTGTTGTCGCGATGGGGCCGGAAGAAGCCGCCATTCTCGGCGTCGTAGCAGGCGATCAGATAGCGCTCCATGCGCGTTGGCCGCCACATGAACGCGCGCTCGATCATCGGCGCGAGGCGCCAGTAAATCCGATGCATAATCGCCTCGCGCAAAGACGCGTCGTCGATAAGGACATCGCGGCGACGCTTGAACCCATCGTCCAGCGCGACGAACGTCCGGCCGGTCGCATCCTGCTGGGTGATGCCCGAGGGCTCGGCGCCGCGCGCGCGATAATGCTCGATCAAATGGGCGCAGAAATCCGGTTCGAACACATTGGCTGCGATCAAAACCGGCGCAGGTGTGCCGGCGGCGTGTTGCTCTGGCGTCGGCGCGCCATCGAGAACACGCAGCGCTGTCTCCGAATCTTCCAACCGCCAGATCGCCAGCACACGGAGGATCGGATCGAACAAAATCCAGCGCCCCGCCGGCTCGCGCGGATCGAACAAGCCGCACCGCTCAGCGGCCTCGGCATCGTTGAACACGAGGCGTGTCGCCGCCAGCGCCTCAAGCTCAGCGCTGCTTTGTCCGGCGGTAAAGACTGCACAAACGCTTTTTTGCTCGTCCCGCGGTTCGCGCGGGATGGCTGCGAGCGCCGCGCGCGCGGAAGGCGCGTCGATATCCTTGATGGCGCATAACAACACGAAGCGGCCGCCGAGCGAACCCAGCGCGAAGTTCCTGTTGCGGTTGGAGGCGGCGTGCGTCAGCGGCAGCGGTTCACCAAAGCGAAGCGCGCGCCCGGACGCTGGAGGTGTCGAGCTATTCGCCATCACGCCGCGCTTGAGCGTACCTTCACATATTCGCCTGGCGCATCGCCAAGCGGTTGCAGTTCGCCGTCGCCAGGCTGACGCGCGTCCACATCAGGTCCGCTGATTTTGCGCAGCCACGCATCCCAGTGCGGCCACCATGAGCCAGGATGCTCGGTCGCGAAGGCCTGCCAATCCTCAAGTGCGCCTTTGAGGTTGGGATTGGTCCAGTACTGATACTTATTGGCGGCAGGGTGATTGATGACGCCCGCGATGTGGCCAGAGCCGGCGATGATGTATTCGACCGGCCCCCCGAATGAGAGCGCACTGCGATAGACGCTGGCCGCCGGCGCGATGTGATCTTCCCTTGAGCTCTGCATGAAGATCGGGATGGTCACATCTTTCAGCGAAAGCTTCTCGCCGAGAAGCTCCAGCTTGCCTTCCGAGAGCGCATTGTCGCGATAAAACTTGCGCAGATAGAAGAGGTGCAGCGCTTTCGGCATGCGTGTCTGATCGGCGTTCCAATAGAGCAGATCGAAAGGCGGCGGTTGCTTGCCGACGTAGTAATTGTCGACAACGTAATTCCAGATCAGATCGTTCGAACGCAGTGAGTTGAAAGTGTCGGCCATCGTCTGCGCGTCAAGCACGCCGCCGGCCTGGTCCATCTTGTCTTCAAGAAACTTGATGGCCTGGTCGTCGGAGAAGACCAACAGATCGCCGGCAAGTTTGAAGTCGGCCTGCGCCGCGAAGAAGGTTGCGCTCTGAATGCTGGTGTCGCCGCTCTTAGCCATGTGCGCGAGGCTCGCCGACAGCAACGTGCCGCCGATGCAGTATCCGACCGCATTCATGCGATCGACGCCGGCTGCGTCCTTCACCGCCTGCGTCGCCGCGTAAACGCCTTCGCGCATGTAATCTTCGAAGGTGGCGTCAGCCATGTCCTCGTCGGGATTGACCCAGGAGACGAGGAACACCGTGTGGCCCTGGTCGGTGAGCCATTTGATCATCGAGTTCTTGGGCTGAAGATCGAGGATGTAGAATTTGTTGATCCAGGGCGGGAAGATCAGCAGCGGAACTTCGTGCACTTTCTCGGTCGTCGGCGCGTATTGCAGCAGCTCGAACACCCGATTTCGGAACACGACCTTTCCCGGCGTGGTCGCAACATTCTCGCCGACGCGATAGGCGTTGATGTCCGTCTGCGAGATGGCGAGGTTGCCTTTGCCGCGCTTCAAATCCTCGGCGAGGTTCTCAACGCCTTTGACCAAGCTCTCGCCGCCGGATTGGAAGAGCGCCCGCAACGCGGCGGGATTGGTCATCAGGAAGTTCGAAGGCGAAGCGGCATCGACAGCTTGCTTGATGTAGAATGCGGCCTTGCGCTTGGTCGCTTCGTCGACGCCTTCGGTGCGGTTGACGAGATCGGTGATGAACTCGGCCGTCGCCAGATAGGATTCCCGCAGCATCGAGAAGGCTGGGTTGGACCGCCATTCCGGATCCTTGAAGCGTTTGTCGCGGACCGGCCCCTCATCGGCCTGTTGTCCGGTGAGCATGTAGGTTGCGTGCTTCTGCCAGATCTCGGCGTAACGCTGCCACAGCGCCGCGTGCGCTTCACGCAGCGTTTCCGGCTGCGCGGCGAGATGACCCCACACATCGTTCAGAGCCGCCTGCATGCCGAGCGGATCGGGCTGCCAATTGGCGGCGTCCTTCGTCTGATCGACGAAGGCTGTGGAGATTGCGGTGTTCGCGCGCGTCATCGCCTGGGTCAGATTGGCGGAGAGAGCGGCCAAGCTCTCGGCCGTCTGCGCCATGATCACTTCGTTGAGGGGCGGCGGCGCCTCCGCGGGCGCCTTCGCGGCAGGCTTTGGCGCCTCCGCTACGGGCGCCGGGGCCGCTTCGGTCTTGGGTTTGGCGGCGCGTTTGCGCGCCCGCTTCGGCGCCGGTTTGACCGGTTCTGCGCCGTCCGTGGAAGGCTTTGCGCCCTCGGCATCCGTCATCGGATTCTCCCTATTGGCGCGATTGTAATGCCGCTTCGCGTGGTGGCGCAAAGGCAGGCTCTGGTATAGGAGACCAGATAGGGCCGGAATCGCGCCCAGGAAGACTATCGATGCGTGGAGCCCTAGTCCTCACAGCGCTGGTGATCGCTCTCGGCGGGTGCGTGAACACGCCCTATGGCGAGACCCCCGCCTGGGCCGACGCCGAAGGCTTTCCGAGCCTCCGCGAAGTACCGGAGGGCGGGACATCGGCCAACACCAGCGCCGCGCACTGGCGCTCGGTAGAAGCTGACCTGCTCCAGGCGCGCGCGACTGCGCAGGCCAATCCGCGCGCTCAAGAGCCCGCGGCGCAAGAGGACCCGCAAGCGTTCCTCGACGAGGCGCGCCGCGATCTGGAAGCCACGCGCGCCACGCACAACCCATACTGATCGCACCCGACGTGCGCTTATGAGTTCGGCCGAGTTTCACAAAATCCGTCGCTTGCCTCCGTATGTGTTCGAGGAGGTCAACAAGCTGAAGGCGCGTCTGCGTGGGCAGGGCGTCGACATCATCGATTTCGGCATGGGCAATCCTGACCTGCCGGTGCCGCAGCACATCGTCGATAAGCTCTGCGAGACGGCCGCTAAGCCACGCACCAACCGCTACTCCGCGTCGCGCGGCATTCCCGGACTGCGCCGCGCCATGGCTGGCTATTACGACCGGCGCTTCGGCGTGAAGCTCAATCCCGACACCCAAATCGTTTCGACGTTGGGCTCCAAAGAAGGTTTCGCCAATCTTGCGCAGGCGATCACAGCGCCGGGTGACGTGATCATCTCGCCGAACCCTTCGTACCCCATTCACGCTTTCGGATTCATCATGGCCGGCGGCGTCATCCGTTCTATCGAAGCGCATTCGCCAGAGCAGTATTTGCGCGGCATCGAGCGCGCCGTGCGCCATTCGGTGCCGCCGCCGATCGCGATGGTGGTGTGCTATCCGGCGAACCCGACGGCGCAGACAGCCGATCTAGATTTCTACGAAGACGCCGTCGCGATGGCGAAGAAGTACGACATGTTCCTGCTCTCGGACATGGCGTACTCGGAGATCTACTTCGAAGGCGAGCCGCCGCCGTCCGTACTGCAAGTGCCCGGCGCGACGGACGTCGCCGTGGAAGTGAACACGCTCTCGAAGACCTATTCGATGGCCGGCTTTCGTGTAGGCTTTGCACTCGGCAACGAGCGTCTGATCGCCGCCTTGGCGCGGGTGAAATCGTACCTCGACTACGGCGCATATACGCCCGTGCAGGTCGCCGCCGCCGCCGCCCTCAATGGTCCGCAGGATTGCGTCGAGGAGATGCGCAACACCTACAAGCAGCGCCGCGACGTGCTGCTCGACAGTTTCGCCAAAGCTGGTTGGACGCTGCCGAAGCCAAGCGCATCGATGTTCGTGTGGGCGCCGTTGCCGGATCAATTCAAGCACCTCGGCTCCGTGGAGTTTTCAAAGCGCCTCATGGAAGGCGCCGAGATCGC
>CAYUOC010000079.1:6208-7301 GCA_964446305.1 uncultured Terricaulis sp.
GAAGCCGCCGTTGGCGGCGGCGTGCCGATGGTGAAGGCGCTGAAGGAAAGCGTCGCCGGCTCGCGCGCCAGCAGCGTGGCCGGCATCCTGAACGGCACCTGCAACTACATCCTCACCGAGATGGAAACCTCGGGCCGTTCTTTCGAAGCCGTGCTCGCGGAGGCGCAGCGTATGGGCTACGCCGAAGCCGATCCGTCCACCGACGTCGGTGGCTTTGACGCGGCGCACAAACTTACAATTCTCTCCGCCATCGCGTTCGGCGCGCGGCCCGATTACGATCACGTCCGCATCGAAGGCATCGAACGCGTTTCGCTGACTGACATTCGCCTGGCCGCAAAGCTCGGCTACCGGATCAAGCTCATCGCCAAGGGCGCGCTGACAGATGGCGCGGTGGAGATGCACGTACGGCCCGCCTGTCTCGCATACGATCACCCGCTCGCGAATGTCGGTGGTTCGCTCAACGCCCTGGTGGTCGACGCGGAGCCATCCGGACAGCTCACCTTCATCGGCCGTGGTGCAGGCGAAGGCCCAACCGCTGCGTCCGTGGCGTCCGATTTGATCGATCTCGCGGAAGGCCGCGCCGGCTTTGCCTTCGGCAAACCGCTTAGCCAACTTGCCGCCGCGCCGCGCGCGACGCCCGCTGAGCGTGGCCGCTACTATCTGCGCCTGCTGGTGAAGGATCGGCCGGGTGTTGTTGCCGCCATTTCGGATCGGCTCGCGCATGAAGAGATCTCAATCGAAAGCTTCCTGCAGATGCCGGTGCATGAAGGCCCCGCTGTCCCGATCGTGCTGACGACGCAAACGTGTGCGCGCGCGAAGATGGAAGCAGCGGTGCGCGCGATCGAAGCGCTTGACGTGACGGCGGAACCGCCGTTCGTGATGCCGGTCGAAACTGCGGGACCCCGCTGGAGCCGCTCATGAGCAACGTCATAAGTGACGAGCTGGCGCTCGCGCTCGCTAGGGCGCCAATCAACGCCGCCATCGCCGCCGCACGGTTGGTCGGCCGCGGCGATGAGCGCGCTGCCGACCAGGCCGCCGTCGACGCCATGCGCTCCGCGCTCAATGCGTTGGCCATCAAGGGCCGCGTCGTGAT
>CAYUOC010000079.1:7401-16389 GCA_964446305.1 uncultured Terricaulis sp.
ATCCATTGCGCCAAGCCCGAAACCGGGATCGACATGTATATCGGCTCCGGCGGCGCCCCTGAGGGCGTGTTGGCGGCGGCGGCGCTCAAATGCGTTGGCGGCCAGTTTCAGGGCCGTCTCGTCATCCGCAATGACGAAGAGCGCCAACGTGCGCAGCAAGCTGGCATAGAAGACCTCAAGCGCCGCTACGATCTGAACGATCTTGTCTCGGGCGAAGCTGTTTTCATCGCCACCGGCGTGACCAACGGCTCGCTGCTCGATGGCGTCCGCATCAGCAAGGGCGAAGTACAAACACATACGTTGCTCATGAACGCCGCCACAAATGCAACGATGGAACTTAAGACACGCGAACGCGCCGGATAGGCCGTCACCCATCAAATGGGGGCGCCATGACTTTTCGGCGAAGCCAAGCTTCCGCGGCGATTCTGCTGGGGAGCACTTCATGTTGAAATTCATTCGTGCGGCTGCGGTCGTGCTTGCGGTCGCTGCTGTAACGGGCTGTGCCGGTATGATCACGGGCGGCCCTCTGATCCGCCCGGGCGAGCCGACCGGCGCCGTCCGCGTCTCAAACGGTAGCCGCTACATGGTCGATGTCGTTCTGATCTCGGCCTGCAACGTCTCCCAAGCGGCGCCGGCATTCCGCCGGGCCGTTCGTACGATTTTACGTTTTCCGCGGGGTGTTGGGATGTCGCGGCCTGTTCGGTCAGCGGCGGGGGGCAAGAAGCGCGGCAACGCATGCAAATTCGCGCCGGCGGCGGTGTGAATTACACCGTCCACTGACGCATCGGGCTTGGGGGCGGCTATCGCCCGGGCGATGCTGCCCCCATGTCCCTGAACGATTCGGTTCACACTTCATGAGCGCCGCCAGGAAACTGGAAACCGGCGCATTTCTCGGCGTCGAGCGCTCGATCACCGGCCGCCGTTGGCGCACGCGTGAAGCGGACCTCGCGCTGATCGAAGCCTTCCGCCGTCGCTTCTCATTGCCGGAGATTGCCGCGCGTCTCATGGCCGTGCGCGGGGTCTCGCTCGATGACGCAGAGGCCTTTCTTTCGCCGACGCTGAAAACGCATTTCCCCGATCCCTCAAGTTTCGCCGACATGGACGAAGCCGCGCGCGTGATCGAGGACGCGATCGTAAGCGGCCGTTCATGCGCAGTGCTTGCGGACTATGACGTTGATGGCGGCTCAAGTGGTGCGCAGCTTGTGCGCTACTTTCGCGCGCGCGGGCGCGAGCTCAAAATATATGTGCCAGACAGGATGAAGGAGGGCTACGGCCCATCCGTGTTGGCGTTCGAACGCTTGAAGGCCGAAGGCGTCGAACTCGTTATCACTGTCGATTGCGGCGCAGCCGCCGAGGGGCCGCTCAATGCCGCCGCTGAACTTGGCGTCGATGTCGTGGTGCTCGATCATCACTTGATGGCGGGCCCGCCGCCAAAAGCGCGTGCGGTCGTCAATCCGAACCGCATGGACGACACATCCGGTCAGGGCCACCTCACCGCCGCCGGCGTCGTGCTGGTGACGCTCGCCGCGGTGAATCGCGAAGCGCGCCGCCGTGGTTCGCCCGGCTCAAATCACTTGCCTGATCTCATGCAGATGCTGGATCTCGCGGCGATCGGCACCGTGTGCGACGTCGCGCCCTTGACCGGCTTCAACCGCGCCATCGTTTCGCAAGGCCTCAAGATCCTGCGCAATGGCAAGAATATCGGCATGGTGGCGCTGGCGGAAAATGCGGGCCGCAGGGGCTCCGCCACCGTCTACGATTTCGGCTTCATCCTTGGCCCGCGCATCAACGCAGGCGGACGCGTCGGCGACGCGTCGCTCGCGACACGCTTGCTTTCGACGGAGGACGAAGACGAAGCCCGCGAACTCGCCGCGACGCTGGAGGCGCTAAACGCGGAGCGCCGCCAGCGCGAAGCGGAGATGCTGGCGGAAGCCGAAACTGCCGCCATCGCTGAAGCAGAGCAGCGCTCTGTGGTCATCGTCGGTTCGCACCGTTGGCATCCCGGCGTTATCGGGATTGCGGCGGGGCGTCTCAAGGATCGCCTGCATAAGCCGACGATCGTGCTCGGCGGCGTCAGCGAACACGAACCAGCCAAGGGTTCAGGCCGCTCCACGCCGGGCGTGAATCTCGGCGCCGCGGTCGCCGCGGCGAAGGAGGCAGGCTTGCTGATCAACGGTGGCGGGCACGCTGCCGCTGCCGGCCTTACGGTCGAATGGGACAAGGTCGAAGCTTTGAAGGCGTTTCTGTCTGAGCGGCTTGAACCGGAGATGGCGGCGGCTGCGGGTGAGGCGCGTGCGCTGACAGTGGACGCTGTCGGCGGCGTCGGCGCCGTCGATGTTGGCCTCATCGATGCGCTCGACCGCATCGGCCCGTACGGGCAGGGCCATCCTGAACCGGTGTTTGCGCTCACCGATGTCCGCGTCGCTTTCGCCAAGCTCGTGAAGGAGGACCACGTCCGCTTCACGCTTGAGGATTCACGCGGCGCCCGCGTTGGCGGCATCGCCTTCCGCGCCATGAAGAGCCCGTTGGGCGAAGCGCTGATGAAGAAGGATGCGCTCTATCACGCCGCGGTGCGTGTGAAGAAAAATGAGTGGAACGACACCGTTCGTGCCGAAGTGGAGATCGTCGATCTGGCGGAGGCGCGCTAGGCGCATTGCCAACAGGAAATGGTCGGGGCAGAGGGATTCGAACTCTCGACATCCAGCTCCCAAAGCTGGCGCTCTACCAGGCTGAGCTATACCCCGACTTGGCCGCCGCGCTCATGCCATGTGACGGCCCGCGCGGCAATCGCGCTAGCTGGGAAAGATGCGATGCCGCACCCGGTCGCCGGGGCGTATGCCCAGTGCTTCCGCTTGACCGGCGCGAAGTTCGAGCACGCCGCGTGTCACGCCGCTCGCCGGGACCGGTGCGTCCGAGAACGGCGTCGTGTGGTCGGCGATGTTCAGAATGCGGCCGTCGACGCCGATGAAAATGATGTCGAGGGAGGAGGGGGTGTTGCGCATCCAGAAGCTCGCATACTCGGGCGTCTGGAAGTGGAACAGCATGCCGCGATCATCCGGCAACGGTGCGCGATTCATGAGGCCCTGATTACGCTCGGCCTCATCGTCGGCGATTTCGACGTTGAGCCGAACCGGCCCGGCCTGCGTGTCGATGGTGAGAACCTCAGTCGGCGCATTGGGGCCGATGCTTTCGCCACTGGCAGTTTCGACCGCCTGTTGAGCACAAGCGGCGGCGCCGATGAACAGCGCCAAGGCGGCGGCGCGGAGGGTAACTTTCCAAGACATGTGCGGGTCCCCTGAAGTGGGGTTTCTCTAGCACGCGGCGCTGGGCGGGAAAGTGGCAGGCCCTAGGGGAGTCGAACCCCTCTTTTCAGGTTGAAAACCTGACGTCCTAACCGATAGACGAAGGGCCCGCGGAACCGCGAGGTGCGCGGGGAAGCGGCCATATAGAGGCGCCCGGCGGGGCTGGCAAGCCGCTTGGGGCGCCCTTGGCTCCAGGCCGGCTAAGAGCCCCAAATGAGCCTCAGCGCCCCTGAACCCGATCCGGAACAACGCCTAGACAATCGCCGACCACGCGCGCGTTATCCATTGCAACGATAGGGAGACGCGCGATGGATGCCTCAAAACTGATGTTCAAGGACGGCCTGATGGCCGGAGAGCGCATCCTCGTTACCGGCGGCGGCTCCGGCCTCGGCAAGGAGATGACCGAGGCCTTCGTGAAGCTCGGCGCCGATGTCTACATCTGCGGTCGCCGCGGCGACGTGCTGCAGGAAACCGCCGATGAGATCATGGCCAAGCATGGCGGTAATGTTTGGCCGATCGCGTGCGACATCCGCAACGCCGAGGCGATCCACGAAATGGTGGATCAGATTTGGGCAACGGGCGGCGCGCTGACCGGTCTCGTAAACAACGCCGCCGGCAATTTCATATCGCGCACTGAGGACCTCACCCCGAAAGGCTTCGACGCGATCGCAAACATCGTCTTCCGCGGCTCGTTCTACGTCACGCACGACATCGGCAAACGATGGATTGCCGAAGGCAAGAAGGGCAGCGTCTGCTCGATCGTCGTCACCTGGGTTTGGGACGGCGGCCCGTTCACTGTGCCGTCAGCCATGTCAAAAGCCGGCATCGACATCATGACCAAGTCGCTCGCGATCGAGTGGGGCCGCTATGGCATCCGCCTCAACACCATCGCACCCGGACCGTTTCCAACGAAGGGGGCCTGGGAGCGCCTCTCGCCCGGCGTAGATGCGGCTGCTGCTGGTGGCCGCACCGGCGCGGACAATCCGTCAATCCATGGCCGCATCGGGCAGATGCATGAACTCTGCAATCTGGCTGTTCTGCTGATGGGACCGGGCGCCGAATACATAAACGGGCAAACCATCGCGATCGATGGCGGCCAGCACCTGCTGAACGAAGGCGGCTTCTACGGTCGTCTGTCGCAATGGGGCGACGCGGAATGGCAAGCCGCGCGCGACGCCATTAAAGGCGCCAACGAAAAGGATCGCGCGAAGCGCACCACTTAGACAAAGTTCGCCGCGCTTCGCAGTCAAGCGAAGCGCGGCGCCCAGATTTCTACGTTGCCTTAGCCGCGATAATACGGCTCGCCGTTTTCATAGAAATACCGCCCCGATTGCGGGTCACGGAAATAGTAACGGCCGGTGCGCGCGTCATAGGCCTCACGGCGGTTGCTGACGTTGCCGCAACGGCCTTCCTGACGGCAGCCGAGATACCAGCCGGCGGCGGCGCCAACAGCGGCGCCGGCAAGCGCGGCTTCATCATCGCCAAGCACCGCGCCGGCGACGCCGCCGAGCGCTGCGCCGCTCAACGCGCCGCTTTCACTCGGCGTCATGCTCGTGCACGCGCTCAGCGCAAGCACAGCGGCTGAAATATATCCAGTAAGTGCCAAGCGCATGTGAAGCCTCCATCAAACTCGATTAATCGGGAGTTGAACGCGTGCTTGCGCCAATGCGTTCCGCAAAAAGTACGGCGCGCTTCCCTAAGGAGCGCGCCGCCCTTCTCTACGCTCGTCAAACCTTACGGATAAGGTTCGCCATTCTCGTAGAAATATCGTCCCGATTGCGGGTCTTGGAAATAGTAGCGGCCGGTATTGCGGTCATAGTGTTGACGCGTGTTAACGCGCGATTGGCCGGCGCCACAGCCGCCGTCACGCACGCATCCGGCGTACGCGCCGCCGACCGCGCCGATTGCCGCTCCAATAGCTGCGCCGGACTCAGCGTCGCCGTCTCCGACATTGTTGCCGATAACGGCGCCGGCAACGCCGCCAAGCACAGCGCCAGTCGCTGCGCCGCGCTCTACGTTGCCCGTTTGTGTGCAGGCAGCGGCCAACAAGGCGGCGGCGGCCATGGAACCAATAAGCGCTGTGCGCATGAAATAAACTCCTGGAACCCCAGGGCCGCACAACGCCAGGCCAGCGCGCATGTTCCGGCATGGACCGTTAAATGGCGCCCAGATCCTGAAGTTCCTTAAGCTCCGCTTCGCTGAGCCCAAGAAGTTCCCGCAGCACCGTGTGCGTGTCGTGGCCGAGCACGGGCGGGGCCATGCGCGTCGTTGGCGGCGTCGCGCTCATGCGCACCGGATTGACGGCGAGTTTCATAGCAACGCCATCGGGGCGCGTCACCGTCGTCACTGCGTTACGCGCGACGACCTGCGGATCGGCATAGACTTGATCGAGCGTGTTGATTGGCCCGCACGGCACATCCGCCTTCTCAAGCGCGGCTACCCATTCGGCCGTCGTGCGTGCACACATGATCGGCGCAAGCGCATCCGTCAGCGCTTGGCGATGGTTGACGCGCTCTTCATTGGTCGCGAAGCGGACATCGTCGCAGAGCATCACGCCAGCGCACCGGCAGAAATCGCGAAACTGACCGTCATTGCCGACGGCGAGAATGATATGGCCGTCGCCCGTCGCGAGCACCTGATAGGGCGCGATCGCGGCGTGTTGATTGCCCAAGCGTTGCGGCTGTTCGCCGGAAACCAGGTAACTCGAGCCGAGATTGGCGAGCATCGCGATCTGGCAATCGAGCAGGGAGACATCGAGTTGCTGACCTTCGCCGGTGCGCTCTGCATGACGCAGCGCGGCAAGGATCGATGTCACCGCATACATGCCGGTGAAAAGGTCGGCGACAGCGACAGCGCTCTTCATCGGCTCGCCGTCTCGTTCGCCGGTGAGGCTCATCAGCCCGCCCATCCCTTGAATGATGTAGTCGTAGCCAGGCCGCTTCGCATATGGCCCTGTTTGGCCGAAGCCGGTGATCGAACAATAGACGATCGAAGGATTGATGGCCGCGATGGATGCATAGTCGAGCCCGTACTTCTTCAGACTGCCCGGCCTAAAATTCTCAACCAGGATTTGGCAGTGCGGCGCGAGGTTGCGCGCAAGGTCAGCGCCCCGAGGGTTCGCGAAATCGATCGCGACCGAGCGCTTGTTGCGATTGGCGGCGAGATAGTAGGCCGCATCACCTTCGCCGTTCTCGATGAAAGGTGGCCCCCATGAGCGCGTGTCGTCGCCGGCGCCGGGTTTCTCAACCTTGATCACGTCAGCGCCGAAGTCGCCGAGGATTTGTGTCGCCCATGGTCCCGCCAGCACGCGCGATAGATCGAGCACGCGCACTCCGGCCAAGGAAGCCTTCGTCTCTGACATGGGTGTTCGCCGTCCGTCGCTTGCTTCGTTCTATAGCGGTGGTAGAGCGGGCGCATGAGCGAAGTCAAAACGCCAGTCGCCACAGGCGGCTGCCAATGCGGAAAGGTGCGTTACGCGCTTTTTGTTGCGCCGCAGAATTCGCATGTCTGCCACTGCCGGATGTGCCAGCGCGCGACGGGTGGGCTTTTCGCGGCGCTGGCAGGAGCGCCGAAGACCGAGTTTGCCTGGACGCAAGGCGAGCCGGCCTTTTTCGCTAGCTCCAACCTGGCCAAGCGCGGGTATTGCGCCGACTGCGGCACGCCGCTCTCGTTCGCCTATGATCTCCCCGAGGCGCGTCTTTATGTGACGATCGGTTCGCTAGACGACCCGAACATGGCGCCGATCATCATTCAGTATGGGGTTGAGAGCCGCATTGGTTGGGTAAAGTTCTGCGAGCAGGTCCCGTCTGAGAAAACCGGAGAGGATCCCAAGGCCGTCGAATTCTTCGCCAAGATGGAAAGCCATCAGCGCACATGAGGTCGCGGCTCCGCTCGCGCATGCGGGCGCTCTATTATGGTCACACGCAGAGCGCGGTCCGCTTTCAGGGGCTGTTGCTGGCGCTTGACCTGCTCATCATTGGTTTCTTTATCGTCAATCAGTTCATCCAGGACTTGCCGTGGTTCTGGATTGTCGACGCCGCCATCGCCGTGTTCCTCGCTATCGATCTGTTCGCGCGTTTGTTCGCGCTGGGCAGCTTCAAGCGTTGGATGAAATACCCAGTCACCTGGGTAGATCTCATCGTGCTTGCGACCCTGCTGTTTCCCGCATTTCTTGCGAACTGGGGCTTCCTGCGCATCCTGCGGCTGTGGGGCGTGGTGCAGAGCGAACGCTTCTGGAACGTGCTCGCACGCGGGCGTTTCGACGATACGCACATTGAGGAACTCACAAAATCGATCGTCACTTTGGTGACGTTCATCTTCCTTGCCGCGGGCCTCACACAGGCGCTCTTCATCGGCGACCATCCGAAGCTCAACAACTTCGTCGATGCGATCTATTTCGTGGTCACCTCGCTCACCACCACCGGCTACGGCGACATCTCACTCGATTCAGCATTTGGCCGCTTATTTTCGGTTGCGTTGATGCTGACCGGGATCAGTCTTTTCTTCTCGATCGCGCAGAAGGTTTTCGCCGCGCCGCAGAAGATTGTCTCGTGTTCGGCATGCGGCCTCGACCGGCACGATCCGGATGCGAAATTCTGTAAGCTGTGCGGCGATCAGCTCATCGCACCCTTGCGCGGACGCGCGCGTAAGGCCAGAGGAAGGCCCCCACGGCGCAAAGCCGGGCAGGGCGGTTAGCTCAGCGGTAGAGCGTCTCCTTTACACGGAGAGGGTCGGGGGTTCGATCCCCTCACCGCCCACCATCCTACGCTCGCGAAGCGAGGGTAGGATGCCCTCCGAAGCCTTGGCGAAGGAGGGCCTGCGTTTGCCGAACGCGGGCTTCGGATGGCTCACGCCTCTGCGCTCGATCGTTTCGGCGCTCGCACCTGGCATCACACGGCTCTCTCCGTCGCAAACGTCTGCGCGCAGCCTTCGCGCCGGCTTCTGAACGGTGCTAACATGCGAGTCATGCACCGGATTTTCCCCCGGCTTGTGCTTGCCCTCACGACCGCACTGGCGGTGGCGGGTTGCGATCAGCTGAGCCAATTGGGCATTGGTCCGCCCCCGGCGGTTTCTGCTCCCGCGGCGCCACCGCCAGCTCCGCCTGTGATCGCCGATCTGCGCCCGCATGCCGGCCAATTCTATACCGACTTCGCCGCCGCTGAGGGCGCCCGCTACAGCCCCGAGCAGATCGGCCTCAATGCAGCTGACCGCGCGCGGCTGTGGCGCGCACTGGCGACCGCAACGCCAGGGCGGCTGGAACAGGGCGGCGGGGCGGAAGCGCTTGTTTTCAGAGGCTGCGCTGAGACGAGCTGTGAGGATGGCCGCGCTGTCGTGGCCATAGATACCTCAACCGGCGCCGTCTTTGCCGCCGTCCGCGATGCAGGCGGTGCGGAGGTGCTGACGCCGAATGACCGTGTCGAGGCGTTGCTCCGGCTCAATTCGCCGTCGCGCGCCTGGGATGACCCTGCGCCCATGCAAACCGCCTCCGCGGAAACGGCAAATCCTTAACTGTGCGGGCGGTCCGGCCCTTGCTTTCAAGGCCAGATCGCGTGCTTGACCCCGGGAACGGCTTGGCCTAACTCCGGCGCCTTCTCGCGAAATGGTACGCGGGTGTAGCTCAGTTGGTTAGAGCGCCGGCCTGTCACGCCGGAGGTCGCGGGTTCGAGCCCCGTCACTCGCGCCATTC
>CAYUOC010000080.1:0-6601 GCA_964446305.1 uncultured Terricaulis sp.
GGCGCCCACGAGCCAGCGGATCGCCAGCGCTTGACGGCGCTCGGGGCGAACTTCAACCGGCACCTGATAGGTGGCGCCGCCGACGCGGCGCGAGCGCACTTCGATCGAAGGCGCGACGTTCGCGAGCGCATCATGAAACGCTTCGATCGACGGGCGCTTCATCTTCTTCTCGACCGTATCGAGCGCGCCATAAACGATCTGCTCGGCGGCCGACTTCTTACCTTCGTACATGATGTAGTTCATGAACTTGGTCAGCACGAGATCACCGAAAACGGGATCGGGCAGAACTTGACGCGGCTCGGCGCGGTGACGGCGGGACATACTTTAAATCTCTCTTCTTACTTCGGACGTTTGGCGCCGTAGAGCGAACGGCGCTTCTTGCGGTCTTTGACACCTTGCGTGTCGAGCACACCGCGCAGGATGTGATAGCGAACGCCCGGCAAGTCCTTCACGCGGCCGCCGCGGATGAGCACGACGCTGTGCTCCTGCAGATTGTGGCCTTCGCCCGGGATGTAGCACACGGCTTCGATGCCGGTGGTGAGACGGACCTTCGCGACTTTACGAAGCGCCGAGTTCGGCTTCTTCGGCGTCGTCGTGTAGACGCGCGTGCAAACGCCACGGCGTTGCGGCGACGCCTTCAGCGCCGGAGACTTATTCCGCGTCGGCTTTGGGTGCCGCGGCTTGCGGATCAGCTGGTTGATCGTCGGCATTCGCCTCTTCCGTCCTGGTCTTTCAAACTCAAACAGCGCGCCAAGCGGACCTTTCGGATCCACCAGGTGGCGCGCCAAAAATAGTGCCAATCGGCGGGGTAGCGCGGACTTGAGCGCCACAGCCGTTCCGAATGAGGGCGGACAAATACGAGCGGTGACCCTCAAGGTCAAGCCGTCGCAGGTGCGGCCGGTCGCCCTTTTGCGGCGCTGTTGCTGGCGCGGCCAGGATTACCCGGTCTATGCGTTAGATATGAAGGTGAACGGCAATTACCAGGAGCGCGGCTACGCCCATATCGAGGGCCTGATCCCGCCGGAGGTGGCGACCGCCTTCCTGCGCCAGGTGAAGACCGACCTCCCCCAGCTCACGCGCCAGTTCCTCAGCCACGCGCCGATCATCCGGAAGACGTCGGTGGACGTGTACGCCAACGAGTACCCGCCCATGCTCCAGTTCCTCTGGGGCCTGACGCCGGCCATGCGAGAGCTCACCGGCCGCGATCTGCTGCCAACCTACAATTACTTCCGCCTCTACCGGCGGGACGACATCTGCCGTGTCCACTCGGATCGGGAAGCCTGCGAGCATTCCCTCTCCCTCACGCTCGCCTACAGTGACGGCGAGGTCTGGCCGCTGGAGATCGGCGCGGATCCGATCGACGAGCCCGAAGACATCGTCGACGACTTCGCCGGCAAGCCCTTCACGTCGATCGCCATGCAGCCTGGTGACGCTGTGCTCTATCGCGGAGTCCAGCACCGGCACGGCCGCATTGCGCCCAACCCCAATCGTTGGTCGGCGCACATGTTCCTGCACTGGGTCGATCGTGACGGCCCCCATGCCGGACAAGCCTTCGATGTGATGGCGGGCCCCACCAAAGCCGCCGACGGCAAGGTCGATTTCGAGCTCTGATATAGGAGCCGCCGGCGTTCCGCTGGCGCTTCACCGCTCAGCCGCGGCGGGGACTTGGGCGGCCCCCAAGATTTGCGCACGCCCACTTTGGAGCGCCCCGCCATTTCGCCTTCGACAAGCTCAGGCTGACGCCGGTCGTGTTGCGCATCCAGCGCTAAGCTTCTCGAAGCGCGGCGTCACTGGCCCGCGCGACGGCGCGCCTAGCCCCAAAAAGAAAGTGGCGGGCCCCGAAGGACCCGCCACCTCTAGTCTTTGGACTTTCGTCCGTGCGCTTAGAACCGATAACGGCCCGAGATCGCGAACGAACGGCCGAGCGGACGCGGATAGAGCGCCACGTCGACGTTGGCCTGACCGCCGAAGCCGTCAGCCGTTTGCGGCGGATACTCGTCGAACACGTTGTCGATGACACCCGTGATCGTGAAGTTATCCGTAACCGCCCAACGGGCCGACAGATCGAAGTAGTCAGCAGCCGGGTTGATGTTTTGCGTCGGGCCAGCGCCGAAGCCGTTGCCCGAGAGCACTTCCGGCGTGTGGAACCAGCGGCCGAACAGCGTCCAGTCACCGACGTTGTACGTCACGGTCAACACGGACTTGTAGTCCGGGAACGCGCCGCCGATGCCGCCAGAAGTCGTGCCGGCGAAGTCGTTGGCGTTGACGCGATACTCGTCGAGGATCGAGTACAGCTCGTTGACTGTGAGCTGGCCTGGGCCCAACGGGATCGACCATTCGAACTGCAAGTCGATGCCCGACGTCGCGAGCGTGGCTTGGTTCGAACGGAACGTGTTGACGAAGTCGATCTGACCAGACGGCAGACGCGAGATGCGTGCGCAGCTGGCCGGGTTGTTACCGACGTAGCAGTCGTTCAGGTAGAACGCGACGCCGAGGCCAAGGATAACGTCCGTGACTTCGATGTCGTAGTAGTCGGCCGTCGCGCGGAAGTCGCCGATCGGGAACCAGTCGGGCTGGAACACCACACCGTAGGTGAGGGTTTCGGCCGTTTCCGGCGTCAGATTCGGGTTACCGAACGAGAAGGCTTGGAGCTGTGCGTTGGTTTGCACAAAGCCCGGGTAAGCCGCCAGCGGCACGCCGCTGCTCGTGCACTCCGCGAGGGTGACGCCTGCCACGTCCGGCAAGCCGTTCGTGTTGACGCCGGTGTCGCGGCAAGGATCGTTGGTCGTGACGAAGCCTTGGTCGCCCGCTTGGAACAGTTCGAACACGTTCGGAGCGCGCGTGGCTTCGTTGAACATTGCGCGGAAGCGCAGCCATTCAACCGGAGCCCATTCGCCACCGATCTTGTAGGTGTCGACGTTGCCAACCGACGAGTAGTTCGAACGGCGGA
Organism: uncultured Terricaulis sp.; assembly: GCA_964446305.1. Classification (GTDB taxonomy): domain Bacteria; phylum Pseudomonadota; class Alphaproteobacteria; order Caulobacterales; family Aquidulcibacteraceae; genus Vitreimonas. The sequence goes on from CAYUOC010000080.1 coordinate 2,951, forward strand.
AGCCGGCTTCGAGGCCCAGGTAGTGAGCCAACGGCGCTTCGCTGATCAGCGGGACCGCGACTTCGGTGTACAGTTCGTACACGTCGATCGAGCCGATCTGATCTTGCAGCGCGTTGAAGCCGAAGATGTTGCCCATGCGCTGTTCGTTGTCGACGTGGAACTCGAGTTGCGAGTCGCGATATTCGAAGCCGAACACCGCAGCAACCGCACCAGCCGGCAGTTCGAACAGGTCACCACGGATGTAGCCCGTGATCCGGTTCTCTTCGACGATGGTTTGGTTGAACGTCGTCGTGTCGAGATAGCCGACCATGCCTGGCGTCAGCGTGCCCGGGCCGAAGATGTCGAGCGGAACGCACGGGAACGTCGACGTGCCGCCGCCCGCATCCGGGAGAGCCGAACTGGTGTCGTCGATCGTGCCGAGGATGCCATCGAGACCCGGGCCAAGCGCTTGGCAGCCCGACAGACCCGCGAGGAAGCGGGACTTGTTGGCGCTGTGCAGCGTGCGGGTGATGAAGTGGCTTTGGCCGTAAGACGCGCCCAATGCCCAATCCCAGTTCTCGCCGAGCGAGCCTTCGAGGTTGGCCAGGAAGTAGAACGCGTTGTTTTCGCTGTTCGCGTTACGGGTGCCGAGCTCGTTGGTACGACGCGACATCGTGAACGGCGCATACGGAGTAGGACGGCTCATGAGAGCAGCCCAGAGGTCCGCGTGATCCGTTTGGATCAGGTCACGCATGTTCTGCGTGAGGTTGACCGTGAGGCCGGTGGCCGGCGTCGGCGCGAGCTGAACTGACTGACGCGAGTTGGTGTAGTTGATCAGGAAGTTCAGGCGAACGTCGTCGGTGATGTCGTAGTGACCGTTCGTCGTCAGCGTGATCCGCTCGGCCGGGATAACCAAATAGTTGTCCGGCGAGAAGTTGTAGAGCGACGAGCCAGCGGCGCGATCCGGAACCAAGCAGGCGCCCGAGTTGAGCGTCGGCGACAGGTTGCCGTTGTCGGAGAACGACAGGTTGCCCCGCGTGGCAGCGCCCGAATACGCGATGTTCGCCGTAGACGGGTTACAGTCGTGGTCATAGCTCGCGAATGTGCCGCCGGTGAAAGCGCCGACATTCGGGTTGCCGATGATGCCAGCCGCTTGGAAGCGGTTGGTCGGGTTGTTGGTGATCGTGCCCCACGGGCCTGTGCCCGAGGCGCTGTTGAACGTCGCGCCGAAGCCGCCCGCCGCCATCGTGTCGTACACTTGCTGCACGCTATCGCAGATGAAGTAGGCATTGTTGGCCGGACGGTTCACAGCGTCGTAGCAAACGGCGCCGGCAACACGCGAATAGTCGTATTCGCTTTGCAGCACGGACTCACGGTTGAAGTACGAAGCGTACGCCGTGATGTTGCCGCGGCCGTTGGCGAAGTTACCGCCGACGAGGCCGTTGATTTCGAACGCGGCAGCGTTGCCGGTTTCCATTTCAGCGCGATACGTCGTGTTGATTTCCGCGCCTTCGTAGTCGTCCTTCAGCACGAAGTTGACGACGCCGGCGACGGCGTCAGAACCGTACACGGCCGAGGCGCCGCCGGTCACAACTTCGACACGCGAGATCAGCGAAGCCGGGATGGTCGCCAAGTCGACCGTGCCAAGCGTCGATGAGCCCGGGACGCGTTCGCCGTTCACGAGGACCAGCGTGCGGTTGATGCCGAGACCACGAAGGTCAACGGTCGAGAAGTCTTCGCCGCCGACGTTGTTCGAGGTGATGGTGTTGCCCGGAACGATCTGCGGAAGTTCGTTCAGCAGCGATTCCGTGGTCAGCGTCGCCGTCAGTTCGAGCTGCTCGGCGCCGACCGTCGTGATCGGGCTGATGGCTTCGAAGTCCTGACGCACAAGGCGCGTACCCGTAACAACGATTGCTTCTTCTTCTTCAGCGTCCTGCGCCATCGCCGGCGTCGCCGTGATAGCCGCCGCCGCCGCCGCGAACACCGAAGCGCCCGTCAGCAGGGACTTGCGCTGTCCAGTCTGCGTCTTCTTTGACATGTTTTCGAACCCCCTAGAGCGCCGGGCCCCCTACAGGCGAACCCAAGATCTCCTTCGAGCGACCATCGCCCGAACTGCTGCGTAAGCGTTTGTCAAACGTCCCCCCAGGGACGTCCGGACATAGTCCGGCAGTCGACTCCCGCCATGCTGCGGCAACGCTAACGACACATTTTAACCAAGGTCAATTTGAGAACGGCCGAATTCCGGCCCCAAAGTGCCAGGGCGGGTGCTGTGTGACCTTTCGGCGTCAGTGGCCTAACTTGCCACGAATGGACGCCTCCTAGCGGCGAACAGCCGCCGCCGCCACAGCCCTGCGCGGTGCCCAGCCATGCAGAAATAGACGCCTAAATTCATACGCTTGTCACATCAGCGCGGAAGCCGCCCGGGCGGCTGCGACCAGCCGCCGGGTTCGTTGACCACCCGGTCAGCCATAACCCCTTACAACCAAAGTGAAATCACACTCCCAGCCATCGCGGCGACCTGGCCACACCGGGGTGCAACGTGAGGCGAATCTGGGCGGCGCCACCCCTTTAGGCGCCCGATTGTTTCGCAAGCAAACACCCTGTAGCGCCAGGCGCAGCCGCCGCCTATCTTCCCTGTTCATGCCACGTTCCCAGCCTCCCCCGCCCGGCGTCGCCGAGGCGCCCGCGACGTTCGACACCAACGCGGCGATGTGGATGCCGCACCGGCCGAAGCGCGAGTGGGAGAAGCTCGAAGGCGGCCGCAGGTTCAAACTGGTCAGCGACTACCAGCCCGCCGGCGACCAGCCGACGGCGATCGCGGAGCTTGTGAACGGCATCAAAAAGAAGGAGCAGGACCAAGTCCTGCTCGGCGTCACCGGCTCCGGCAAGACCTTCACGATGGCGCAAGTCATAGAGCAGGTACAAAGGCCAGCGCTTATTCTTGCGCCAAACAAAACACTCGCGGCGCAGCTTTATGGCGAGTTCAAGCAATTCTTCCCGGAAAACGCCGTCGAGTATTTCGTCTCGTATTACGACTACTACCAGCCGGAAGCGTACGTCCCGCGCACCGACACCTACATCGAAAAAGAATCCAACATTAACGAGCAGATCGACCGCATGCGCCACGCCGCCACGCGCGCGATCCTCGAACGCGACGACGTCATCATCGTCGCCTCTGTCAGCTGCATTTACGGCATCGGCTCAGTCGAGACCTACACCGGCATGACCTTCACCGTGAATGTCGGCGACGAGTACGGCTCGCAAGAACTGATCCGCAATTTCGTCGCCACCCATTACAAGCGCAACGAAGTCGGCTTCGCCCGCGGCGGTTTCCGCGTCCGCGGCGACACCATCGAACTCTGGCCGGCGCACTTGGAAGACCGCGCCTGGCGCTTCTCCTTCTTCGGCGACCAGATCGAAAGCATCGACGAGTTCGATCCCCTCACCGGCCGCAAGACCGCGACCATGCCGGCCGTGAAGATCTATGCGAACTCGCACTACGTCACGCCACGCATGACGCTCGAACAGGCCGTCACCAGCATCAAGGACGAACTCGCCCACCGCCTCGCCTACTTCCGCGAGACCGGCAAACTCCTAGAAGCCCAGCGCCTCGAGCAGCGCGTGAACTTCGACATGGAGATGATGCTCGCCACCGGCTCGTGCGCCGGCATC
>CAYUOC010000080.1:6611-16259 GCA_964446305.1 uncultured Terricaulis sp.
CCGCGCCGAAGCCGAGGAGCGACAGCGCCTCGCCCAGCTGACGCAGCAGGGGAAGTTGCTGGAGGCGCAGCGGCTGGAGCAGCGCACGCAGTTTGACATCGAGATGATGCTGGCCACCGGGAGTTGTGCGGGTATCGAGAACTACAGCCGCTACCTCACCGGCCGCCGCCCCGGCGAGCCGCCGCCGACCATGTTCGAATATCTCCCCGACAACGCCCTCGTCTTCACCGACGAAAGCCACGTCACCGTGCCGCAAATCGGCGGCATGTATCGCGGCGACTTCAATCGCAAATCCACGCTCAGCGAGTACGGCTTCCGCCTGCCCTCATGCATGGACAACCGCCCGCTCAAATTCGAGGAATGGGACCGCATGCGCCCGGAGACCATCCACGTCTCCGCCACGCCCGGCCCGTGGGAGCTTGAGCGCACCGGCGGCGTCTTCGCCGAACAAGTCATCCGCCCCACCGGCCTCATCGATCCGCCAGTCGAAGTGCGCCCCGTGCAGGCGCACGGCCACTCCCAGGTCGACGACGTCATCGCCGAAGTGAAGGACGTGGCGAAGAAAGGCTATCGCAGCCTCGTCACCGTGCTCACCAAGCGCATGGCCGAAGACTTGACCGAATACATGCACGAGCAAGGCGTGCGCGTGCGCTACATGCACTCCGACATCGACACCGTCGAGCGCATCGAAATCATCCGCGACCTTCGCCTCGGCGCCTTCGACGTGCTCGTCGGCATCAACCTGCTCCGCGAAGGTCTCGACATCCCCGAATGCGGCCTCGTCGCCATCTTGGACGCCGACAAGGAAGGCTTCCTGCGCAGCGAAACCTCGCTCGTGCAAACCATCGGCCGCGCCGCCCGCAACGTCGACGGCCGCGTCATCCTCTACGCCGACAAAGTCACCGGCTCGATGGAACGCGCCATGGCAGAAACCGCGCGCCGCCGTGAGAAACAAGAGAAGTACAATCTCGACCACGGCATCACGCCGCAATCGATCAAGTCGAGCATCAAAGACATTCTCGACAGCGTCTACGAAAAAGACAGCCTCACCATCGACCCGCGCGACCCAATGGCCTTCAAACGCGGCGCCGGCGGCGACAAGCGCGGCAAAGGCGTCGGCGAAACCGGCGAAGCCTTCATCGGCCACAACATCAAGACCTACATCGCCGATCTCGAAAAGCAGATGAAAGACGCCGCCGCCGACCTAGAATTCGAAACCGCCGCGCGCCTGCGCGACGAAATCAAACGCCTCCAAGAAACCGAATTGCTGATCGCCGATGATCCATTGGCGCGGCAGGAAGCCCTACGCGAAGCGGCGGACACGGCTGTGCGTGCAAGCCGCGAAGAAGGCCGAGCCACGGCGACGGGCGCAACAGTGCGAGCAAAGAAGCCGCCGTATCGTGGGCGGCGGCGAAAAGGACCCTAGGCGGCCTTCAATTCTTCTAAGAACGTCGCCAGGCTCTGCTTGGGATCATCGACGTCGCGGGTAACAACCTGGACACCCCACTGCGAAAGGACTTCTTGTTGGATCTCGTCCGGACGGTTCAGGAAAAGATAAAGCGGCGGCCTATGCTTCATAAGCTCGGACTGCTTCCACGCCTGCGTAAGTTTGTGTAGCAGCAAGCGCATGTTGAGGTCAGACAAGCTATAGCCAATAAACAACATGGGCTTGCTGAGCGCGTCCGATCGAAATTTGACATCGAGCGGCATATCAAACGCGAGCCGGTCATAGTACGCGGTTTCCGTCAGAACGATTGATTCAGTGTCGTCAAAATCTCCATGCAGTTTGACGACTTGGAGCTTCCTATCGTCCGCGCGCGCCATATCTCGGATGTTAGCCACGACCTCAACTTCGTGCCCGTGCAGCCGAAGAGATTTTTCCAGCAGACGGTCATAATTGGTCGTGTAAATTCGATAGAATCCAAGATCGGCGATGAGCTTGTGAACCACCGACTTCCGTAACTTGTCGTCCTCGACATCCCAAGCTCGATCCATCCAGCTAGCCAGCGCGCCCAGTCCATCGCGCTTAGACGCATAGTACTCGGCAAGCGTGAGTGATGTGGCCATGGAGTTGTCGAACAGGTCGTCGTCAAAACCGAGTTCTTCGGCCATTCTAGAAATAAGCTCTCGCCAAGTCGGCACGCCAACGGTCGCCGAAACGCCCGCCCCTGCAAACAAGATTAGCTTTCCCGATTTCAGGTGCTCTGCCAGATCCGTCGTCATTTGCCCCTCAAGTAACTTGCAAAGCCGGAAAGCGCTTTGAACCGCATCGAGATCTTGTTCTTGCGTTCCATTCCCATCTCCGCGAAGGTTTCAGAGTGACCTTGCGGTACGAATACGCAGTCCCATTGGAAGGCACGATCACCACGAGGCGCGGGCGGCACGGTCCCGTCGATTGACCCGTCGAAACCAAACACCTTCTTACCGTCACAGAACGCGACGCGCGTATGAGCAGACAGCGTGTTATTGCCCTCGCGTCCGAACTGCGCCGCAAACTCGTCAGCTTCCAACGTGTCCCAGAAAAGCTGCGTTAGGCCGCCCGGCAGCCCCCTCAAAGCGTCGATCTTGAGCCCCGTGTGTTCCACGAAAAGCGGATGCCCGATCTCCTTGAAAGCGCGTACGCATTTATCATGTGCTAGCGCCGCCATATCAGCAGTCTGAAGCTCCTCGATCTTCGCCTTCACGGGAACGACCTGGACGCCCAATGGCGCGAGGATTGCGACCGCTTCGTCGATCTTATGTGGGTTGCTCGAAAGAAACCGAATTCTCATTCTTTACCTTTGCAGAGCATCTTGTCGGCGCATGAGCAGTATCACATCGCCCAATGTCGCCGGGTTAATTCCTACGCTCGATCTTCACGTTCATCTTCGTGGAACGCTCGCGCCAAGCCATGTTCTGCGCCTTGCCGAGTTGCGCAAAGTCGAAGCTCCAGAGATTTTTGATGTCAACGGTCACTATCGTTGGCGTGACTTCGACGAATTCCTCGACGTTTATCATATTGCTGGCAGCCTACTGCATACCCCAGAGGATCTCGCCGAAGTTGCTTTGCGACACCTCCGCAACAGCGCTGCAGAAGGTGCCGTGTACCAGGAATACATGATTTCGCCGGACCACTTCCTCGACAATCAAATGGACTATAACGAGGTCGTGCAAGCGCTCTCGAATGCCTTTGATACCGCGAGAAATGAATCGGGCGTCATCGCAAAGCTCATCATGACGTGTGTTCGCCATCGAGGGCCGCGCGCCGCCATCGCGACAGCTGAACTCGTGGCGACGAATCCGCATCAGACGGTGGTCGGTTTCGGTTTGACGGGAAATGAGCGCAGATACGAAGCTGACGCGTTTACAGGAGCCTTCGCATTGGCAGGACAGGCCGGATTGCGGCTCACAGCGCACTGTGGAGAGTGGAGAGACGCACGTTCCGTGATTGAGACCGTCAATGCTCTAGGGCTTCATCGTATCGGCCACGGCATCCGGGCGGCTGATGATGTTGGCATTCTTGACGAGCTAGCCCAGAGAAAGATCGGATTTGAAGTATGCTTGTCCAGCAATGATAGGCTCGGTGCGGTGCCGTCGCTATCGCATCACCCTATCGCGCAGATGATCCGCAGAGGCTGTTGTGTGACGCTCGCGACGGACGACCCGGCATTTTTTGGCACTTCAATTCGCAGCGAGTACTTAATCGCAGTTCGGCACTGCGGACTGACGGCGGACGAGCTTCGCCAAGTAAACGCAAACGCACTCGATGTCGCCTTCTGTTCAGAAACTGAAAAGAGCAACTTGCGGGGGCGCGTATAGCGCGGCTTCGCCGAGACGGGATGGCGCGATTCACCTGTCGCCCCTACACTCCCACCATGAACAAACTCTCCTTCGGCGGCACCTTTCTCCTCTGCCTCTTCCTCGGCATCATCTTCGAGCAAGTCGCGATTGGGATTATCGCTGGTCTCATCCTCGGCGCCGGCGCCGGCAAGGTCACAGCGCCGAAGCGCGAGCCTGAGAGCTAGCGCCTCGGATTCGCTGCGGTCGCGCGAGCGCGCTTAGCTCAGCCGAACTCTCCTCCCCCTTGGGGGAGGAGTTGGAGGTGGGGGGCAAACAGAATGAGGCGCAACGTTGTGACGCGCGCTGCGCTGGCCCCCCCACCCAACCCTCCCCCAAGGGGGAGGGCTAAATCCGAGGATACGCAGCCGCGCTATCCCACACGCCGCGTCGCCTTCGCTCAGCAAAACCAAGCCTGCGCACAAAATCTATCCGACCCCCTTGAGAAGGGCCGCATACTCCACCCAGCATGAACGCCTCGAACCAATCCGACACACCCACCACCACAGCGCCGCTTCCGCTGTGGCGTGTCGCGGAGGCGTTCATGCACATTCTGCACGCGCTCTTCGGCGCGCCCACGGACGTCGCCGCGCGTCACACGCTGCGCTTCGAGGCGCACAAGCTGATGGCGTCGTGGCTGCGCGCGGGCGAAGCGATAATGCGGCGCCTCCTCCTCATCGAAGCCGCCGCGCACGCCAAACCCAACACCCGCCCGCTGCTGCGCGCCCCACGCAATCGCACGCGCAAACCGATGACATTCACACCCGACGCGCCGGAGCAATGGCGCGTGAGCTTCCGGTGTTTTGCTTCCCCGATGCTTCGACAACACCGGATTCAATCCGGGGATGACGCTCAGAGTGACGCCGCCGGTTCAGTTAGCGTCAGCCTGAGCTTGTCGAAGGCGAAGCGCCCCGCCCCGCGCCTTCGCTCCGCCTGGCCGCTCGCCGAGCGCTACGAAGCTCTGCTCCGTGTCTTCAACAACCCGAGCGCCTACGCCCGCCGTCTCGCGCGACGCCTGCACGCCACGCCGCATCGCGTTTGCGAACTGTTTCGCGCGCCGTCCGAGGCAGAGCACCACATCGATCACTTCGGCGCGCTCACCGCCGCCGCCGCAGCCAGTGCTGCGCAATTCGACTCAAGCTAAACCGCCTTCGTCTTCACGCCGCGAATGAAGCGCTCGAAATCCGCTTCATCATGCGCGGCGTCTTCGCGATCTTCGACCATGCCGGCCTGATCGATCAGCACGTCCTGCAGGTCGTCCGGCAATTCATCCCACTGCAGCACCAGCGCCTGCCCGAGGCGGCGCAGCAGGTGCTCGTCAGACTCCTGATACTTCAGCGTCAGCTTCATCGCCTGCGGCGGGCGCGGGGCGCCGTTGCCGCTAATCAAGCGTCACCGCTTCGAGCCGGCTTTCTTCGATCACCCGCTCGAACGTCTCGCCATCGGCGCGCACGCGATATTGCTGCGGCCCCGCCTCTTTCGGCAGCGCCCTGACAACGCTCACGTTTGCGGCCGGCGATCCGACAACGCTGCGCGTAATACGCAGGCGCGCGCCCGCGCTGAACTTGGTCTGCGCCATGGATGTGCTTTCTTTGGAGTTCGGCGCGTGAGCAAAGGGCCGGCGCGTCTGCTCCCTAAATGGGGCGCGAAAGGTTCCAAATCAAGTCCAATTACGAACGCGCGTACCCCAAACGCTCGGCCCAATCGCTTAGCCCCGGCAAAACCGGTGCAAGCTCGCGCTCGTAATTTTTCCAGCGCGCCACCGAACGCGTGTAAATCGGCTCAACCACCTGCCGCGCCGAGGGCGTGTTGATGTTGCGCCTGAGCGCCGTCTCCGCCGGCGACAGCATCGCCTCTTCGAAGGGCAAATCCAGAAACGAAGTCACCGCTCGCGCCACGCTCTCAAGGTCAACAACAACGTTCTCGTACCGCACCTCAAGCACGCTCAATCCAAGCCGCTCCTGGCAGAGCAAACCCAGCGACATCACCTTGTCGTAATACGCCGCCGCCGTTTCCAGCTGCAGAAACTGCACCATCGCCGCGTTCATCCCGAACCGCTGCTGAAAGCACGAGAGCACCACATCACGCGGATCGCGGAGCGCGAACAAAATCTTCGCGCTCGGAAACACGCGCCGAATAAGCGGCAAGAAAATGATGTTGAGCGGCAGCTTGTCGACCACGATGCGATCGCCAGTCTTCGCCTCGCTTCGAACCCGCTTCCAATACTCGGCTCGGATCGCTTTAATCTCCGCCTCACTCAGCTGAGCAAGCTTCGCCGGATCGGCCGCAACCTCTCCAGCCGCAAGCGCCAGATGCTCCCGCTCCTCGATACAAACCAGCCCCGAATGCGCCGAGAGCACTTGCTCCAGGAGCGTCGTCCCCGAGCGCGGAAACCCGACCAGGAAAACCGGAGACGCCTGATCGCACGCAGCCCATGCCGAAAAATCGGCCGTCTCGACGAGGGCTCTCATCCGATCGACGCCGGCCGGATGATACGGCATGTGGGTTTCACGCGGATGCGGCTGATAGAGTGACAGCAAAATGCGGTTCGCCTCGGTGAACGCCGCAAACGCCGACGCCGCATCGTTCTGCTTGTCGCGAACGTCACCGATTACGCCCCACGCAATTGCGCGATTCGTCAGCGACTTGCCACCTCGCGCAATTGCAACCGCCGCCGCTTCCGCCTCGGCCCAAGCCCGCTCGCGCGCGGCGACTTGTGCGAGCGTCAGCGTCGCAATCTCGTTGTTGGCATCGATCGCCAACGCGGCTTGCGCGTTAGACCGCGCGGCCGCGAGATCATGCAGAAGCTCTTTCGCTTGCGCGAGACCGGCCAGAGAAGCGGCGTCAGAGGCGTTCAGCTTGAGTGCTCGCTCATACGCCTTCGCTGTCGCGACGGCGTCGCCGGCGAGCGCTTCGAGATTGCCCAGATTGCGCCAGCCATCGATCAGTCCGCGTTCGCCGGCGCGGGTAAAGGCGCGCCGCGCTTCGGCCACATCGCCATTGCGGCGCAACGCGATGCCGAGCGCGTTGAGGATATGTGGCTGGCCCGGCGCGGCTTTGTCGGCGCGCTGCAGATAGAGCTTCGCCGCCGCGGCGTCGCCCTGCTCTAGCGCGACAAGACCGAGGATTTGGTTCGCGCCCGCATCGCTCGGACGTTCGCGCAGAATTTGCTCCGCTGCCTGCTTCGCGCCGGCAAAATCGCGCCGCGCCAGCGCCGCTTGCGCGGCTTGGAGCAGCGCCGCGCTCATTTGGGCGCCAAGCCCGGCCCGAGCGCGGCCCTCAATGGACCGAGATACGCCTCAAACGCGCGCCAATCATCGAGCCCCTTGGCGCTAATCGGTTGGCGCACTTGTTCGGCGCTCGCGGTGTGGACCGCGCGCTTCGTCTCATGCGGGCGCAGGCACTGCTCTTCGAACGGCAAACCGCAATGATCGAGCAGCGCACGGATATGCGGCTCGGGATCGGTCACCAAGTCCTCGTGAATCACACGATGCACACGCCCCGGCAACACGGCATCGTAGTGCGCCATCAGCCGCACATAGTCGGTGTAGTACCGGCCGATATCGGTGAGATCGTAGCTGAAATCCTGCCCTTGCGCGAAGTGCTGCTTGAAGCACGACCAGCCGCACGCCATCGGGTTGCGGCGCGCATCGATGATCTTGGCGTTCGGCAGCGCCAATTGGATCAGCGCCGTGTGCGTCCAATTGTTCGGCATCTTATCGATGAAGAAAAGTTTTCCAGGCGTACGGCGGCGCTTGGTGGTGCGTAGATAGTGCACGCCCATCTCCCGCAGCGCGCCGGCGTCCGCTGACTGCAGACCGTGGAGGTAATTCGCGCCGAAGCCCCGCGCCACGTTGGTCAGATCGGGCAACTCCATCGTGCCCTCGACTTGCGAATGCGAGGCGAGAATCTGCTCCACCAACGTCGAGCCGGAGCGCGGCAAGCCGATGATGAAAATTGGATCCGGCGACTCATCCCCTTGCCCGCCGCGGTCAGCGAAAAACTTCGCATCGTGGCGCGCGATGCAATCCTCGACAAAAGACGTCAGCGCGTTCGCATCGTGCGGATAGGTGCGCGCACGCAGCGCGGCGCCTTCGGCATAGGCCGCGAATGCCGCCGCACTGTCGCGGCGTTGTTCGAGCGCCTTGCCCAGAGTGTACAGCATCGCCACCCGATCATCGGCGCCCAGATCCGGCCGCGCCAGTTGCGCGCGCAGCGCCTCGACTTCGGCATCGCTGAGCTTGACGGTCTTGAGGTTTGCCAATCCCCAGTACGCGTCGCCCAGGTGCGGCGCCAGCGCGATGCTGCGGCGATAGGCTTCGATGCTGGCTTCGCTGTCGCCCAGCGTCTTTTGAATGTGACCAACGGTCGTCCAGGTGGTCGCGCGATTGGCGTCTTCACGGAGCAGCTGCTGATAAATTTGCAGCGCCTCTTCGTACTCACCTGCGCTGTTCAAAACCGCGGCGAGCACGCGGCGGGAGCCAGGATTGGCCGGTTCGATCCGGACGAGTTCGCGCGCCTCTTGCAGCGCGTCATCGATCCTGCCGAGCCCCATCAGCATCGAGGCGAGATCGTGCCGTGTCGGCTGGAACAACGGCGCGAGCGCGAGCACGCGGCGCATCGTGCGCTCCGCATCATCCGTCGCGCCGCCGCGCGCCTGCGCTTCAGCAAGCATGCGAAGCGCGATGATGTCCGTGGGATGATGGCGAAGAAAATCCTGCAGCGCCGCGGCCGCACCGTCGAAATCACCACCGCGCAGCGCCGCTGCTGGCGCCACAAGGCCCGGGTCCATAGTCGCCGAGAAACCGGCGCGGAGGTACGCATCCTGCGCGCCCGCCGCATCTCCAGCGAGACTCAACTGATCGGCGAGATCGCGCCAGATCGTCGGGTGTGCCGGATTGAGTTCAGCAGCCGCGCGCAGTGCAAGCGACGCCGGCAACGGCGCATTGTCGGCGGCGAGGATCACGCCCAGCTGACGTTGTGCGCCGAAATGCCGAAGATTCGCGGCCGCAATCGGCGCGATGGCCGCGCGCGCCGCTTTGATGTCACCAGCCAGGCGCAACGCTTCGCTCAGCAGCAACGCTGCGTCTTGATTGTTCGGCTCAGCCTGAAGCGCGGACCGCAACAGCGCCGCCGCGCGCGCAGGCTCGGCGTTCATCGCCTTCATCGCCTCGCCGATCATGACAGAAACCGCACTCATGCGGGATCAGTGTTCGGCGGCTTTGGCCGCGCGATCGAGCATGGCCGAGATCGAGGGCAGCACAGACTCGATCTCCTTCTGGCGCCCGCGCCACTTATCGGCGCTCGGCTTCGAGACCGTATGACGCGCCAGCGGCAATTCCTGGCCAAGCGTGCGATCCCAATCCCATTCGACTGCCTTGCAGATGCGCGCGATCTCGGCGTTGGGATCGGCGATCAGCGTATCATAGCGCGCGGTGCTCCAGCGATCGCCAGGCAGCGCATCCAGGCTATCGAGCAGAACCTGCATCGCCGATTCCCATTGCCTGGCGACAACCTGCTCGAGCGGCAGACGCCCGAGATCGCGCCAGCCGGGTGTCAGCAATAGAGACCACGGCCGTTCGCCGGTCCAACCTGGCAGCTCCGGATAGGTGACGAAACGGCCCGACTCCCAGGCCTCCATCATCGAGGAGAGCACCTCGCGCGGATCGCGATAGAGATAAACGAAGCGCGCTTCCGGGAAGACTTTCGCCAGGAACGGAATCCGCAGCGCATTCTTCGGAGTCTTTTCCAACATGCGGATGCGGCCAGGCGGCGGGGGCGCGTTCTCGCGGTTGCGTAGCAATTGATCGAAGCGATCACGCAGCGTGACGA
>CAYUOC010000081.1:0-5962 GCA_964446305.1 uncultured Terricaulis sp.
TAGGCGCTGGTGAAGGAGGTGTTGGCGTTGGCGATCGCCAACGGCACTTCCTTGCACGCGAACTTCAGACCTGCGTTCCGCGCCAAAGCGCCCGGCAGAAGCCGGGTTTCGGTGAGCACCTGGAAGCCGTTGCAGATGCCAAGCACGAGCCCGCCGCGTTCCGCGTGAGCAATGACTTCACGCACCACCGGGCTCTTGGCCGCCATGGCGCCGGAGCGGAGGTAATCGCCGTACGAGAAGCCGCCCGGCAGCACCACGAGGTCGAGGCCGTCGGGAAGCGCGGTGTCCTTGTGCCAGACCATAGCCGCGGGCTTGCCGGTAAGGCGCTCGAGGGCGCGCGCGGCGTCACGGTCGCAATTGGACCCCGGGAACACGATCACTGCGGATTTCATGGGGCTTTCAATAAGCTGCGTCGGCCTGGAATTAAAGGGCGCGAACGGCGTCCAAAGGCACGGCTGACACGGCATTTCTGCGGCCCAGCGCCGCGCCAGGCGGCTTCGCCGCCCGCAGGGTTCGGTGGTAAGGAGCGGCCATGCCTGTTTGGATCATTGTCGCCGCGCTTGGGAGCATCGGGATCACAGCGTTGCTGATCTCCGTGCTCTGGCGCGTGAATGCGGCCGCCCAGGAGCGCCAGAAACGCGGCGAGGGTGGCGACAGCGGCCATACGCCTGTTGTGTCAAGCGACGGCGGTCGTCGCGACAGCGACCTGGACGGCTCCGGCAGCGACGGCGGTGGCGACGGTGGCGGCGGCGGCAAATGACCGCCGCTGACCGCAACAGAAGTGTCACAGAACGCTGCCACAAGGCCGCGCATTGAAACAAATGAGGGTTGGAAGATGATCGCTCAAACCATGTTGCGCGGCGCTGTGGCCGTTGCGGTGATTGCGTTGGCGGCGTGCGGCCAAGGCGCCGAAACTCCCGCCGGCACCACGTCCGAGCAAATCGCGATTGACGGCTCTTCGACGGTTTTCCCGCTCGCGGAAGCGGCGGCTGAGGCTTTCACCAACTCGCAAGCCGCCGCGGCGCGCGTGACCGTCGGTGAAAGCGGCACCGGCGGCGGCTTTGGCAAGTTCTGCCGCGGTGAAACGCAAATCTCCAACGCCTCGCGTCCGATCTCGAGCGGCGAGATGGAGGCATGTGCGGCGGCGAATATTCAGTACATCGAGATTCCGATCGCTTTTGACGGCATCAGCGTCGTCGTCCACCCGTCGAACACACTGACCAACATCACGATGGCTGAACTGAGCCGCGCGTGGGCGCCGGCGGCAGAGCGTACGATCACCCAATGGCGGCAGGTGAACCCGCAAGCGCCGAACATCGCGCTACAACTCTTCGGTCCGGGCACCGCATCGGGCACGTTCGATTACTTCAATGAAGCGGTGAACGGCGACGGCGGCGCGTCGCGCACCGACTACACGCCGAGTGAAGACGACAACGTCGTGGTGCAAGGCGTGTCTGGCAATCCAGGCGCGATGGGCTATTTCGGCTATGCGTACTACGAGCAAAACCGCGAACGGGTGAAGGCGCTCTCCGTCAACGGCGTCATGCCGTCGCCGGAGACGATCGCTTCGGGTGATTATCCTCTGTCACGGCCGATGTTCATCTATGTGAACGCAGAGGCGCTGCGCCGCCCGCAAGTGCGCCGGTTCGTGAACTACTTCATCGAGAACGCCGCGACGCTGGCGCCGCGCGTCGGCTATGTGCCGCTGCCGGCTGAGGCTTATGCGGCCTACACCCAACGTGTCGCCGACAACCAAACCGGCACGGCGTTCGGTGGCCACAACGAAGTTGGGCTCTCGATCGCCGAGCTGTTGGCGCGTCCGCTCAGCACCGAGACGCCCGCACAATAAGCAGCGTTACATCGCGAAATCGACGGGGCGCCCTGGCGTAAAGCCGGGGCGCTTCCCATTTATGGAGCATGATGCCGATCCAGCTGCTTTCAGTAGCGATCGGGGTTGTGTGTGTGGTCCTGATCGCCGTCATCTCGATGAGCGGACCGCCGGATACGGGCGGTTGAACGCTCCTCTATTGCGTGATGTCGGTGCAGTGACGTTGCTCGCGCTCCGAGGCCATCAAAGCGGCTGCGCCGGCATGTCCAAACAGCCACATGATTGAGCCGCGCGAGAGTTGGCGCCATGGGCGCTGCGTGTGGTCCCACGGGCCGATGCAGACGCGGCGAAACGCGCCCGTCGGCGCCAGCTGACGTTCAAGTTCGCGCGCGACCTCGCCATCGAAATCGCGCGTGCCGCCGGTGACGAGCCAGCGTTGCGTCGCCGCTGACGGCAGCACCCACTGGTCGCGCGGATTGGCGGGCGCGTGGACGAGGACGAGGCCGAACAGGTCAGGGCGGTAGGCCGCCATCGCGACGGCGAAATCGCCGCCGTTGGAGAAGCCGCCGACGGCGCGCTCTGTGCGCTCCCGCGATGCGTTCTGTGTGGCTTCAGCCCAGGGCACGACAATGTCGACGAACCAATCGCGGTGGGTGGTGTGATAGGCGTGCCGCTCGCGGTAGGGCGGCGCGTACTCGCGCGAGCGTTCGTAAGGATGCGCGGCGGTGGCGACGATCATGATCGGCGGCGCTTCGCCGGTGGCGATGTAGGGCGCGATTTGATGCGCGACGAGACGCAGGCCGGTGAAGCCGTCGGTCATGTAGAGGACAGGCAGCACGCCTTCGTGGCCGGCAGGGCGCCAGACAAACACATCGCGCACCGCGCCTTCGCCGGGGCCAGGGACGCGGAAGGATTGCGCCGAGATTTCGACCGGCGGTCGCGGTGGTGTGTCGTCGTCCGCGGCGCGCGCGGACGGGGCGATGAAGCTGGCGAAAGCAATGAGCACGCAGGCTGCGCGCCTTAGTTCCGAGTGCATGGAGGTAGTACGTCGCTGCCCCGTGTCAGCCGCCTAGCGGCAAACGACCATCCGGCGGCGCCGCGCGACGGAGCGCGCGGGCGCTATTGGTCCTTGTCGCCCCAGCGCCATCGCCAGCCGCCCTCGGTCGTGCGCCAGGCGATGCCGACGAAAACCACCGTCAGCGCCAGCGTGATGACGATGAAGGCGGGCGCGCGGGCGGCGACTTCGCCTTCCTCAGCGCTGAACCAGATGCCAAGTGCGGCGACGATGGCGACGTACGCCGCAGTCAGCGCCCAGCCTTGCCAGGAAGACGGCGCTGCGCCGAGGCCGTAGCGTTTGGGTTTGAACCAGTAGTGCTGCATGGGCTCACTCCGCGATGAGTATGTCGCGGAAATGGGCGCGGTCCCAATAAAAATAGAAGTTCCTGCCGAGTCCGTACGCCTCGCGCACGACGATGCCGTCCTGCGTGTTGGAGACCTCCGCTGGCACGCGTCCCTCACAGCCGTTGTAGAGATAGCAAAGCGTTCGGTATGTGCCCGGCGGCGCGGTGCTCACGAAGACGTTGGGGGTGTGCGCAATTTCGCCGCTCCAGAGCTCGATTGGTACGTCGGGCGCCGCGGCGAGGCGCACCATGAGAACGAGAAAGCCGTCGGCGCGCTCGAAGAAATCTGCGTGGTCGATCTGGCCATCGCCATCGTAGTCGCCCTGGGCATGCTTGTCGGCTTTAGCAGCCGGAATGGCTGTTAGGTCAGGCGGCACTGCAGCTGAGGCGGGCGCACGGGCACCGGCGACCAATGTGAGGAACATGAATGTGGCGAGCGTTGCGGCGCGCCACACTGCGTTAGCCCGCGATTTCGACGCGGTAGCTTTCGATGACGGTGTTGGCGAGCAGCTTCTCGCACATCTCGCGCACTTGCGCTTCGGCGGTGGCGGGGTCGAGGTTGCCGTCGAGCTGGATTTCGATGCGCTTGCCGACGCGCGCGTCTTGCACGCCGCCGAAGCCGAGATCCTTCAGCGCGCCGGCCACCGCTTTGCCCTGAACGTCGAGAACGCCGGGCTTCAGACCCACGGTGACGATCGCCTTCATCGAATTTCCCCCTCCGCCGAACGCGCCCGCATAGCACACGGGCGACGCCGGTTCGCCTGTCTGACTCAGTGCACGCTCTCGCCGCCAGTGCCCGTCTGTTTGACGATGCCGAGGCGGCGGGCGACTTCCACATAGGCTTCGGTGACGTTGCCGAGGTCGCGGCGGAAGCGGTCCTTGTCCATCTTCTCGTTGGTCTGCACGTCCCAGAGGCGCGCGCTGTCGGGGCTGATTTCATCAGCAACGACAGTGCGAACCATGTCGCCTTCGTAGAGGCGGCCGAATTCGAGTTTGAAGTCGACGAGCTTGATGCCGACGGCGCCGAACATACCGAACAGGTAGTCGTTGATGCGGAGCGTCAGCGCCATGATGTCGTCGATCTCTTGGGTGCTCGCCCAATTGAACGCGGTGATGTGCTCTTCGGCGACCATCGGGTCGTTGAGCTCATCCTTCTTGTAATAGAATTCGATGATCGAGCGCGGCAGCGGCGTGCCTTCCTCGATGCCGAGACGCGTCGAGAGCGAGCCGGCGGCCACGTTGCGGCACACGACTTCGAGCGGGATGATCTCGACTTCACGCACGAGCTGTTCGCGCATGTTCATGGTCTTGATGTAGTGGGTGGGCACGCCGATCGCGTTCAGGTTCGTCATGATGAACCCGCTGATCTGGTTGTTGATCACGCCCTTGCCTTCGAGGATCGCCTTCTTCTGCGCGTTGAACGCGGTGGCGTCGTCCTTGAAGTATTGGATGATCGTGCCCGGCTCAGGCCCCTCGAACAGAATCTTGGCTTTGCCTTCGTAAATCTTCTTGCGACGCGACATGAGAGCGGCTCCCTCCTTGAGGGGCGGCGTCCGGCGCTAAATGGCTCAAAGCGCTCGCGGAATCGCCGCAACACAAGTGAAGAAGAACTTAGGGCGCCGGGCCGGGGGTAACAATCGGCCACTACCGTAGAACAGGCGCCCGTCTGCGGTTGATCGCAGCCTGAGGCGTCCCTATTCAGGGTGGGGACAGAGGAGACCAGAAGGCCTATGAACTCGTTTGATGACCGCAAGCGCGGCCAAGAGACAAAATTCCAATTGGAACAAGACCTTGAGTTCAAGGCTCAGGCGCGCCGGGCCAAATTGGTGGGCCTTTGGGCGGCCGAATTGATGGGGCTCTCCGGCGACGGCGCCGCTGACTACGCGAAGTCGGTGGTGGTGGCTGACCTGGAGGAAGCCGGCACCGAGGACTTGTTCCGGAAGATCCGGACCGACCTCGACAGCCACGCCGTCCAGCTCTCCGACCACCAGATCCGGGCCAAGATGGACGAGTGCTTGGCCGAAGCGCGCGCCTCGGTGGCCGCGGGCCAGTGAGCACGGGCGCGGAGCGGGTGTCCGCTCCGCTGGCCGCCTGGCGGGGCGTTCGCCTGCGTTGCCCAAAATGCGGCGCGCGAACCTTGTTTCGCGCGTACCTGAAACTCAACGCGGCCTGCCCTGCGTGCGGGGCGGACTTTTCGCGCTCCGAGACAGCTGACGTCGCACCTTATGTCACGACGTTCATCATCGGCCTTGTTTTCATGCCGCCGCTGGTCGCGCTTGGCCTGCGCGCGCCCGATGACGCGCGCTGGTTGATGCCGGCAGTGCTGGCCGGGATCGTTGTGTTCGCGCTGATCTTGTTGCCGCGCGTGAAAGGCGTGCTTGCAGCGCTGCTCTGGCGGGCCGGGCGCGAGATGTGAACGCGCCGCCGCGCTACGGGTTCAGTTCGCCCAGGACGTAGTTGACGATGCGGTCGGCGTCTTTGAACACAGCGTTGAGATCGGCGGCGCCATCGCGCTTATGCAGATGCGCCATCATCGCGTGCTCGAGCCCGAACTTGCGGACTTCGACCATGACCTCTTCATCCCATTCGTCATCCGTAATGAAATCGTCTTCGCTGGCCATGCGCATCTCCCTTGTTGCTTCCGGTTCGCAGGGATTCGGCGGTGTGGGCAATGCCGCACGGTGAAGAAGGCTAACGCGGCTTAACCCCGCCGGTGAACGTTTCGCTCACGAGC
>CAYUOC010000081.1:6062-7550 GCA_964446305.1 uncultured Terricaulis sp.
GCCTGGCCCGCGCTGCCGACTGAAACGGGTGAAGCGCAGAACCTCACCCATGTCGACGTTTCGGTGATGATCGCTTTTGCCGGCGGTTTTGTGAAAGCGGGCGATTTTCACGGCGCGCCGCGCTTTCTGATGAATCAGCTGGCGTTGGCGCAATGGCCGGAGATCCGCAGTATCCGCCTTGCCGCGCGCGATGCATGCGAAGAGGTTGTGGCGCTACAGCAGGCAGCGGCGGCGTTCGTGCTCGAAAGCACGCGCTATCGTGAGATGACGAGCCGGCATCGGAGCGGGCGCGGCGACGCCGAACGGTTGCGCCGTCAATCGGTGCGTATGCAACGCGCTGAAGAACGTATGCGCGATAGCGCTGCTGTGGTGCAGGCGCGTATGGCCGAACACACCCTCTGAGGCGTTAGCCGAAGACGCGCTTGAAGATTACGTCGACGCGGGCGAAGTGGTGCGCGTCGTCGAAGCAGCCTTCGAGCGTTGCGGCATCGAGCTTCGAGGTGACGTCCGGATCGGCTTTCAGCTTGTCGATCAAAGCCGTTTCGGCGCGCGGCGGCGGGCTTTGCCAGACTTGCATCGCGCTTTTTTGAACGAGGCGATAGGCGTCCTCGCGGGTGACGCCGGCTTGCGTCAGCGCCAGCATCACGCGCTGCGAATTGTGCAGGCCGCCCAGCAGCGCGAGATTGCGCGCCATGTTTTCCGGATAGACGACGAGCTTTTCGATCACCATCGCCATGCGGTGCAGCGCGAAATCAAGGTGGATCGTGGCGTCCGGGCCGATGCCGCGTTCTACCGATGAATGGCTGATGTCGCGCTCGTGCCAGAGCGCGACGTTCTCCATCGCCGGCGTCACGGCGCTGCGCACGAGGCGGGCGAGGCCGCACAGGTTTTCCGTGAGCACCGGGTTGCGCTTGTGCGGCATGGCCGATGAGCCCTTTTGGCCGGGCTCGAAGAATTCCTCGGCTTCGAGGACTTCGGTGCGCTGGAGATGGCGCACTTCGGTGGCGAGGCGTTCGATGCCTGAGGCGACGACGCCGAGCGCGGCGAAGAAGGCGGCGTGGCGATCGCGCGGGATAACCTGCGTGGAGACAGGCTCGACGCTGAGGCCAAGTTTCTCCGCGACATAAGCTTCAACGCGCGGATCGATCTGCGCGAAGGTGCCGACGGCGCCGGAAATGGCGCAGGTGGCGATCTCCGTGCGCGCGGTTTTGAGCCGTTCGAGATTGCGTGCGAACTCGGCGTAGTGGCCGGCGAGCTTCAGCCCAAACGTCGTCGGCTCGGCGTGGATGCCGTGGCTGCGGCCGATTGTGGGCGTCATCTTGTGTTCGATGGCGCGCTTCTTCAACGCGGCCATGACGCGCTCGCAGCCGGCGATGAGCAGGTCACTTGCGCGCGCGAGTTGAACGGCGAGGCAGGTGTCGAGGACGTCGCTCGATGTCATGCCTTGGTGGGCGAAGCGGCTTTCGGGGCCGACATGCTCAGCGACGC
>CAYUOC010000081.1:7560-16249 GCA_964446305.1 uncultured Terricaulis sp.
CGCTGGTGAGGAAGGCGATGACGTCGTGCTTCACCTCGCGCTCGATCTCATCGATGCGGGCGACGTCGAAGCGGCCTTTCTTGCGATACTCGTCGGCGGCGCTTTTCGGGATCGTGCCGAGTTCCGCCATGGCCTCCATGGCGAGTGTTTCGATCTCAAGCCAGATGCCGTAGCGGCTCTCAGGCTCCCAAATCGCCACCATTTCGGGGCGTGCATAACGCGGAATCATGGGCGGTTGATGGGACCGCCCATGACTTTCGTCAACTCACGCGGTCTTTCACGATGGTGCGGCCGACCAGCAGAACGTGGACCGCGGCCCAGGCGAGCACCAGGATGGTGCAGCCAAGGGCGTATTTGAGGCCGGTGGCTTCCGCCGCGGCGCAAGCGGCCGCGTTTGCCGCCTCGCCGCACTGAGCCATCGTCAGCCCGCTTTCGGCCAGGATTTGGTTTGCAAAGAAATCGTTGGCGAGGCCGACGAAGGGTGGTCCGAGGCCGTAGCCAATCAGGTTCACGACCAAGAGCACGATGGCGACGGCGGTGGCGCGCTGCAGTGGTTGCGCCACGCTATGCACGACGCCGTACATCGGGCCGAGATACATGTAGTGGAAAATCGGCGCGACCATGAGGAACGCGAATGCCCACATGAACTCGGTCTGGATGAACGAGAGAATGTAGAGCGGGATCGCGATCACCATGCCGAGCGCTGGCAGCCATGCGAGCACGCGCGGATGCTTTGGCGCCATGCGGTCCGCCAGGAAGCCGCCAAGGAACGTGCCGAGGCCGGTGGCGATGCCGCCGATGGCGCCGAGTGCGTACGAGGCGTTGGCGATTTCCTCCGGCAGCGTCGCGCCGAGATCGTAATTGCGCACCATGTGCGAGACGAGGAATTGCGACGAGCCGTAGCCTGCGAACGCCATCAACGCCCCGGCCATGGCGACATGCCAGAACGAAGCCTTGGTGGAGAGCGATTTGAGGGTCTCGCCGAAGGTAGGCGCCTTCACTTGGCCGCCGCTGCGTGGCGGCTCCTTTACAGTGAACTTCAGCAAGAGTGCTGCGGCGATGCCGGGCACGCCGAGTAGAATGAAGGCCGTGCGCCAATCGAAATTCGCCACCAGCCAGCCGCCGCCGATGGCCGCGAGCGCGGTGCCGAACGGAATGCCGAGCGAGAAAATGCCCATGGCCGAGGCGCGGCGATCGGCCGGGAAGTAATCGGCGATTGCCGATTGCGAAGGCGGCACGCAGGCCGCCTCGCCGATGCCGACGCCGAGCCGGCACAAGGCGAGCTGTACGAAGTTCTGCGCGAAGCCGCAGGCGGCGGTCATGAAGCTCCAGAGCGCCGCGCCAATCGCAACGATGGTGATGCGGTTAGCGCGTTCGGCGAGCCGCGCGATCGGAATGCCGAGCGTCGTGTAGAGAATGGCGAAAACCGGACCGCCGAGCAGACCCAGCATGAAGTTCGAGACGCCGAAATCTTCCTTGATCGCTTCCTGCACGATCGAGATCAGCAGGCGGTCAATGAAGTTGAACGTGTAGATGATGACGAGGACGAAGAGCACATAGGCGCGATAGGCCTTCGTGCCGTACCCCTGGAAGGCGGGCGCTGCGGTGTCGGTCATGGCGTGTTCGTCGTCCCCTCGTGGCGGCTCACGCGACCCAGTCGCGGCGCAGCGTGCGTGCTGATAACAGGAAATGTACGCCTGCCCATAGGTAGATGCAGACGCCGACCATCATGGCCCAGCGCAAGCCGGTTTCGACGCCCGAGGCGCATTGCGCGTTGCCGCGTTGGGCGGCATCGGCGCAAAGTTCGGTCGAGAGGCCAAGCGGGTTCAGTTGCGTGTTGGCGAGGAAATCGCTCAAGGCGCCGATGACCGGCGGTCCCATGCCGTAGCCAAGCAGATTGACGACGAAGAGCAGCACTGCCACGGCGGTTGCGCGCATGCGTGGCGAGACCACGCCTTGGGTCACCGCGTACATCGAACCGAGATAGAAGTAGTGGGTGATCGCGGCGATCATCAGCGGGATCATCGCCATCCAGAACTCGGGCAGCACGAACGCCAACAGATAGAGCGGTGTCGCGATAACGAAGCCAAGCGCCGGGAGCCACGACAGCGCGTTAGGGTGACGCTTTGAGATGCGGTCCGCCAGATAGCCGCTGGAAAAGGTGCCGATGGCGGCGCAGAGCCCGAGCACGACGCCAATGATCACCGCCGCGTTGAACAGCGAGAAATTGTGCGTGCGGATCATGAAGCTGGTCAGATATTGGCCGACGCCATAGCCGACAAAGCTCGCCAGCGCCGAGCCGAAGGCGACGTGCCAGAAGGTTGCCTTCTTCGTCAAAGCCGAGACCGCGGACATGAAGCTTGGCGTATCCGCCTTCGGCGCCGCGCGTGGCGGCTCTTTGACCGTGAGCTTTACAATCACCGCCAGGAGCACGCCCGGAACGCCGAGCCAGATGAAAGCCTCGCGCCAGCCAACCTCCGTGGCGATCCAGCCGCCGCCGACGGCCGCCGGCATCGAGCCGATCGGAATGCCCAGCGCATAAATCGAAAGCGCTGACGCGCGGCGCTCCGCCGGGAAATAATCTGAGATGACCGAGTTTGCTGGCGGCGTGCAGCCGGCTTCGCCGATCGAGACGCCAACGCGCGCGGCAAACAGCGTCGCGTAGTTCACGGCGAAACCGCACGCGGCGGTCATCAAGCTCCAAAGACCCACGCAGATGCTCAGCACGGTGATGCGGTTGGTGCGTTCAGCGAGGCGCGCGATCGGAATGCCGAGCAGCGTATAGAGGATGGCGAAGGCGGGGCCGCCGAGCAGGCCGAGTTGGAAATCGCTCAGCCCGAACTCTTCCTTGATCGGCTCCTGGATGATGCCGATGACGACGCGATCGATGAAGTTGAAGGTGTAAACGACGAGGAGAGCGCCAAGGACGTAAGCGCGATAGTTCTTCGTGCCGTAGCCCTGAAAGGCCGGCGCCGCCGCATCGGTCACGAGCATCCTCCCGCTTATCGTTGGGAGATGTTGTGGCGGGGCGGCGGGGTTAGGTCAAACGCGAAGCGACTTCCGGAACGTCACCAAACGCTCAACTTCTTCATAACCGAGCGCAGCGTGCGCGCCTTGGCTTTGCGCGTTCTCGATCTGCGTGTCGGACGCGATCTCGGTGAAGTTCCGGATCAGCGCCCAGTGCTCAGCGGCGGCTGTCAACGCCCGCCCGGCGCCCTTGAGACGCGCGGCAGGCGAAACGTACCAGCCCTCAATGTATGGCACCGGCGAACTCGCGCAGCCTTCGGCGTAGGCGCGCAAGCTGAGTTCGAGGAAGCCGCACGGCGCGCCGTCGCGATCCTCGCAAATGAACACGGCCTCGGCGAGCGGCGTGCCTGAAAAGTGCATGAGCGTCTCGTGGCCGAGGAGGTCGGCGTCTTCGTCGGGCCAGAGCGCCGCACGCATGGCGGCCCAAGCTTGCCGGTCGCGCGCTTCGAGGAGGCGAGTCTTCATTGCGCCGTTCTAGCCTGCGTCGGCGCCGGGTAACAACTTCGAGAGCGCGACGGGCGCACGTTGTCAGCTAAAGCGGCGTGTGAAACCGTTTTTACAGCCAGCTGCGGCGAGAACGGGAGGGTCGGCCGGTGAGACTTCATAGTGTTGTGATTGCGAGTCTATTCGTTGGACTCTGGTGTGGGGCCGCAACCGCGCAGACCGACACTCAGCCGCCCATTGTCGTTGAGGCCGAGAACGTCGAGCAGCGCGCCAACGAGTTCGTGCAACAAGTGGCGCTTGCGCCATCAGACCAGCTTTATGCGCGATGGGATGAACGGATTTGCCCGTCAGTTGCGGGGATTGCGCCAGCGGAGGCGCAAACGCTCATCGATCATATCGCCATGCGGGCCAATGAAGTTGGTCTGCGCCCTGGCCGCCAGGGGTGTCAGCGCAATGTTGTAATCATTTTCGCGCCGGACGCTGACGTGCTTTCGCGCGAAATCGTCTCCAATCGCCGCGATCTGATGGGCGTCGGCCAAGATGACATACAGACAGCCGGCTCTGCGGCCCTGGAGGAGTTCGCATCGGTCTCGCGCGCGGTGCGCTGGTGGCACGTTTCGTACACGGTGACCTCTGACGGTGAGCGCCTCATGGATACGGGCACCACAGCGGGCCAAGGCGACTCGATCGCTACCCGCAATCTTAACGCCATGGGCGAGGGTGGGAGCTCTGTTCCAGGCGTGGATTCCGGCATCGCCTCCAACACCAGCACCGCATCGATCCAGGGCGCCGAAGGCGTCCGTTCGCGTGGCTCGCGTTTGGGGCGCAGCACGCGGCGCGATATTGGGTTTGTGCTGGTGATCGTGGATGCGCGACGGATCGCGGGTCTGCCGTCCGAGGCGGTTGCCGATTACATCGCGATGGCGACTCTGGTCCAGCTTGATCCCAATTCGAGCCTGATCGGGCACCCGACGATCCTGAACCTGTTCGCGCAGACCCCGCCGCAAGTCACGGCGATGACTGACTGGGATCGCGCGTTCGTACGCGGCCTCTATCGCGGCCCCCGTGACTCCGCGACCGCGCGTCAGCAGCGCGCGGCGATCTCACGCGAGATTGCGGACGAATTGCGGGAGTAGGTCAGAGGAGCCCAAGGCTTTTGAAGCTGTCGACCCGCTCGCGGCCGATGACGAGGTGATCGTGAACTTTGACGCTGATCGCGGCCGCGGCGTCCACGATCTCGCGCGTGATGGCGATATCCGCGGCGCTGGGTTTGGGATCGCCGCTCGGATGATTGTGGACGAGGATCAAGGCGGCGGCTGAAAGTTCAAGCGCACGGCGCGCGATCTCGCGGGGATAAACGGGCGCGTGATCGACAGTGCCTACGTTCATCACCTCGTCTGCGATGAGCTGATTTTTCACATCGAGGAAGAGCACGCGGAACTGTTCACGCGGCGCGTGCGCCATGGCGAGGCGGCAATAGTTCACGAGCTGCGACCAGGAGCTGATCACCGTGCGCTGTTTAAACTCGCCGCGGCTGGCGCGTTCGAACAAGGCTTGCGCCGCCTTGAGATCCTGCGCCACGGCGGGACCGGCGCCCTTGACCTCTGCGATACGCGGCGCGGGCGCGGCCAGTACGGCCGCTAGCGTACCAAACTTCGCCAGCAGCGCCTTCGCCAGCGGTTTGGTGTCTTGGCGGGGAATGGTGCGGAAAAGAAAGAGTTCGAGCAGTTCGTAGTCGGACAGCGCGACTGGTCCCGCTTCGTCGAACCGGAGGCGCAGGCGAGCGCGATGATCGTGGTAATGCGGCTTGTCAGCCTTGGCGCGCTTCTTGGTGATCTTGAGCGGCGGGATGGCGCCCGCGGCGCCTAGAGCATCGGTGTTGAACGGAAACAGCTCGCCATCTTCGACGCGCGCCGCAGCGGGCTTCGGTTCGCCGGATTTGCCCGCGCGCCCCGCCATGCCCCGCGCCCCTACGCGGTTGCGTTCAGCTTGTGGGGCTCGTCCAGCCCCGCAGGCGATTTGGTGAAGATCACGACGCCATCTTCTGTGACGCCGACCGAGTGTTCGTATTGGGCGGAGAGTGACTTGTCTTTCGTCACCGCGGTCCAGCCGTCGTTCAGCACCTTCACCTGCGGCGAACCGGCGTTGAGCATCGGCTCGACCGTGAAGATCATGCCAGGCTTCAGCACATCGCCTTGGCCCGGTTTGCCGAAGTGGAGGACGTTGGGCGCATCGTGGAAAACGCGACCGAGGCCGTGGCCGCAGAATTCGCGCACGACCGAGGTCCGCTCGGCTTCCGCAAACGACTGAATAGCGTGGCCGAGATCGCCGAGCGTCGCGCCCGGCTTGATCACGGCCAGGCCGCGCATCATCGCTTCGTAGGTGACGTCCATCAGGCGCTGCGCTTTGCGCGAGACATTGGGGCCGATCGCATACATGCGGCTCGTATCGCCGTGCCAGCCATCGACGATGACGGTGACGTCGATGTTGACGATGTCGCCGTCCTTCAGAACGCGATCACCGGGAATGCCGTGGCAGACGACGTGATTGAGTGAAGTGCAAATCGTGTGGCGATAGCCGCGATAATTGACGCAGGCCGGCAGCGCGCCGTGATCGAACACGAACTGGCGCGCGAGGTCGTCGATACGCCCCGTGGTCACGCCTTCCTTGGCTTCCGCGACGAGCATGTCGAGGCATTGCGCCGCGAGTTTGCCGGCCGCGGCCATGCCCGGAAAGGCGATCTTGGGGTCGTGAATCTTGATCTGGCCCTGGCGTTCGTAAGCCTCGGCCTCGGCGTAGGTCATAGGGTGCTCCGCTAGGAGCTATAACATAGGCGCGCGGGCTGGCCAGCCGAAGGGGGCCTATTCCGTGCGGCGCCGGTAGATGAAGGCGTAGGAGGTGGTCCAGGTTTGGCCATCCACCGATTGCTCGCCGTGCTGGAGCACCGTTCCGTCGGGGTTGTTGGTGAAGGTCATGCGCGAATAGGCCTGCTGGCCGGGCGCGACGAAAACCGGCGTTTCCGTCGCGACCTGCATGCCGGTTGCGGTCGGGCCGCCGACGAAGCGAACGCGGTTGCCGGTGGAGTCGACCCAGAACTGTTCCCACTTCTGCGTGGCGCGATCGTAGATGTTCAGACTGCGGCCTGAATAGGGAACGCTGACGCTGGTCCAATGTTCGGTGATGACGCACCCGGCGTCTTCCGAGCGGATCGAGGAGCGGCCGGCAGGCGCGTTGGTGTCAGCGCGCTCGGCATCCCACTCGCCGATCCAGAAATCGAAGGCGCGATACTCGGCTGCCTCGCAATTCGGCATTTGCTGCTGTTGGGCAAAGGCGGGTGTTGTGAGCGCGAGTGTGGCGACGGCGGCAAAAAGCGTGCGCATGCGATAATCTCCGCCGTCAGGGGATCACGCGCGCCGCGCGCCATACAAATCACGAAAGACGGAAGCCGCAACCGCCGCGACGAACGCCGTTCGTCTTAGGCTGCGTCGCGCGCGGCCTTGCCGATGACGCGGTTGCGGCCGCCGCGCTTGGCTTCATAGAGCGCCTGGTCGGCGCGCTTCAGCAGCGTCTCGGGCGTGTCGTCGGCGCCCTCGGTGGACGCGACGCCGATGGAGATGGTGACATCGAGCGGCTGGCCGAGGCCGGGAATGATGAAGGCCGACGCCGCGATGGCCCGGCGCAGACGTTCCGCCGCCAAGCAGGCGATATCGCCGGTTGTGCGCGGCATGACGACGATGAATTCCTCGCCGCCTTGGCGGCAGGCGTAATCCGATGGGCGCGTGTTGGACGCAAGCCGCGCCGCGAATTCACGCAGCACCGCATCGCCAACATCGTGGCCGAACGTGTCGTTGCAACGTTTGAAGTGATCGAGGTCGATAGTCATCACCGAAACCGGGTCGCCGCCGCACTGCGCGCGCTGCACCAACGGCTCCAGTTGGGTGCCGAGGAAGCGGCGATTGTAGAGGCCGGTCAGCTGATCGGTGATCGCGAGTTCGAGGCTTTGATCGAGGCGCTGACGCAGCGTGTCCATGTAGCGCTTGCGGCGCATCAAGGTGCGGGCGCGGGCGATGATCTCTTCCTCGTCGATGGGGCGCAGGATGATGTCATGGGCGCCGAGTTCGAGGGCGCGGAGGGCGCGCTTGCGATCGTCCGGATCGACAATGGCCAGGATCGGCAGGTGCCGCGTCGCTTCGCCCGAGCGCATGCGGGCGATGACGCGGAAGCCGTCAAAGCTCTTGGCGTGAACGGAGACGACGGCGAGGTCAGGCGGGCCCGCGGTAGCCTCGTCGCCCAGCAGGTTGACGCGATGTTCGACGCCGAGCGCGGTTTGGATGCGCTTGATCTGGGTCGGGTTGTCGTCGACCACGAGCACATTGCCGGCGAAGACGCGGTGTTGATCGACAGCGTCCGGGCGCGCGTCGTCGCCGATAATGCCGAGGCGCTTGCCGTTGGCTTCGCGCGCGCGGAGTTCGTCGATGACGACTTTCAGTGTCAGCAGGCTTTTGACGCGCGCCATTAGTTGGACGTCGTCGATCGGCTTGGTCAGAAATTCTTCCGCACCTGCCTGAAGGCCGCGGACGCGGTTTTCGCGGTCGTCCAGCGTAGTGAGGATCACCACCGGGATGTGGCGGGTCTCTGGCTGCGCCTTGAGGCGGCGGCAGGCTTCGTAGCCATCAATGCCGCCCGGCATCATCACATCCATCAGGATGAGATCGGGCTTCTCGCGCTTGGCCAGCTGCACCGCTTCTTCGCCGCGGCTCGCTTCGATGACATCGTAGTAGTCGGCCGTCAGCAGCGCCTCGAGCAGGCGGCGATTGGCTTCCAGATCATCGACAACGAGGATGCGCGCGCTCAAGCGGTGCTCCTCATCCGATAAACTTGCGGATTGTTTCTAAGAACGTCGTCACCGAAATCGGCTTGGAGAGGTACGCATCGCACCCCGCGGCCATGATTTTCTGCTCATCGCCGCGCATGGCGAAAGCGGTGACGGCGACGATGGGGATGTGCTTCATCGTCTCGTCTTTTTTCAGACGATCGGTGAGCTCCAGTCCGGAAATTTCCGGCAGCTGGATATCCATGATGATGAGATCAGGCTTGTGTTCGCGCGCGAGCGGAATGGCTTGGCGGCCGTCGCGCGATTTGACGGTCTTGTAGCCAAAGGCCTCCAAGAGGTCGTTGAACAGCCTCATATTGAGTTCGCTGTCTTCGACGATGAGAA
>CAYUOC010000082.1:0-16043 GCA_964446305.1 uncultured Terricaulis sp.
CGGCCGCTCGGCAGCTCCACTTTGCGCGCCGTTGGATCGAGCGTCGCAAACAGCATGTCTTTCGCCAGCACACCGGCATGCGTCAGGCGGTTAAACAGCGTCGACTTGCCGGCGTTGGTGTAGCCCACCAGCACGACAGCCGGCAGCCCGGCGCGCGACCGCGCACGCCGCTGCAGCCCGCGCGTGCGGCGCACATCCTCAAGCTCCTTTTTCAGCTTGATGATGCGATCCGCGATGATGCGGCGATCGAGTTCGATCTGCGTTTCGCCGGGGCCGCCAGTTTTTCCGAGTCCGCCGCGTTGGCGTTCCAAGTGCGTCCATGTCCGCACCAAGCGCGAGCGCTCATAGCCCTGCCGTGCGAGTTCGACCTGCAGCTTGCCTTCCTTGGTCCGCGCCCGAAGCCCGAAGATCTCAAGGATGAGCCCCGTACGGTCGATCACCTTGGAGCCAGTATCAGTCTCAAGGTTACGCTGTTGCACGGGCGACAGTGCTGCATCGACGACGATCACACCGGCGCCAAGCGCCTCGGCTTGATCCTTAAGCCGCTCCACGCGGCCGGAGCCAAAATACGTCCGCGGGCTGATCTGGCGAAGCGGCGCCGCTTCGGCGCTTGCAACATCCAACCCGAGCGCTTGCGCAAGGCCAACAGCCTCCAACAAACGGGCTTCGCCATTGCGCACGCTTTCCTCCGCGCTCGCGAGCGGGCGCAGCACGATAGCCTTGTTCAAATCTCTGAGCGGCGTATCAGCCGTCGGCTTCATCAGCGGCCTTTTCGATCTCGAACAGCTGCACAGGCGCGCCCGGCATGATCGTGGAGATCGCGTGTTTGTAGACGAGCTGCACCTGGCCGTCGCGGCGCAAGAGCACACAGAAGTTGTCGAACCAGGTGACGACGCCTTGGAGCTTCACTCCGTTGACGAGAAAGATCGTCAGTGGCGTCTTGGATTTGCGGACCGCGTTCAAAAACGTGTCCTGGAGGTTCTGCTTCTTATCCATGGTGTTAGCCCCCATGTTGGTTGAGTTTTATAGCGCCCCATCGAGCGCGGGGCTGCTTCCTAGCTATAGGGTGCGCCGCACCATTCGCCAACCGCAACAGCCGTGAAATCGGATCAGGCGCCCAAATAAGCGGCGCGCAACGCTTCTGTGACAGGGCCGGGCTTGCCGTTGCCGATACGGACGCCGTCGATCTCGACCACGGCAGTCGCTGCGTTGGAAGCCGCTGTTATGAACGCCTCGCGCGCAGCTTGCGCCTCTTTGATTGTGAACGGGCGCTCCTCGATCTGCATTTGCCGTTCTTGCGCGAGCTTCAACACCGCGCCGCGCGTTACGCCATGCAGGATATCGAACGAGAGTTCGCGGGTACGCAGCACGCCATTGGCGTCCACGATCCAGGCGTTGGACGAAGTGCCTTCGGTGACGAAACCGTTCTCATCCACGAACCAAGCCTCGAACGCCCCCTTCTCCTTGGCCCCCTGCCGCGCCAGCACATTGGGGAGGAGGTTGACCGACTTGATGTCGCGGCGCTGCCAGCGCGTCTCAGGTGCGCTGGTGACCTTGATACCCGTCGCCGCCCGTTTGGCGATGGCGGCGCGGTCGAGGTTCTTCGCGGTAACGATGAGCGTGGGCATCGTGCCAGGGGCCGGAAACACATGATCACGATTGGCCGCGCCGCGGCTGACTTGCACATAAACGATGCCGTCGGTGACGCGATTGCGCCGCATCGTTTCGCGCATCACCACCATGAGCGAGGTTTCGTTCATCGGCGGCGTGATGCGTAGTTCCGCCAACGAACGCTGCAAGCGCGCCATATGCGCTTCCACGTCGAACATGCGCCCGCCGCGTATCGCCCAGACTTCGTAGATGGAATCCGCGAACTGAAATCCACGGTCCATGATCGAGACGCTCGCGCTACGCAAAGGCAGGTAGGCGCCGTTTACATAGGCGACACGGCTCATTCAGGGTCAGCGCCGTTGCGGCCTGGTGGATCGACGCCCAGCGATTTCAACTTCCGATGCAGCGCCGAACGCTCCATGCCGATGAAAGCCGCCGTGCGTGAAATATTGCCGCCGAAGCGTGTGATCTGCACGTTGAGATATTCACGCTCGAAGCGCTCACGCGCGTCGCGCAACGGCAGGCCGATCACCTGTTGCAGCCCGTCGTGTTTTGAGAAGCCCGCTTGCGGCCAAGCTTCCGGGGGCAACGCATCGACCGTCACCGGCATTGAGGGATCGCCGCCAGCGAGGATGAGGATGCGCTCGATGACATTGCGGAGCTGGCGCACATTGCCCGGCCAATCCGCCGCTTGCAGCGTCGCCAACG
Organism: uncultured Terricaulis sp.; assembly: GCA_964446305.1. Taxonomy (GTDB): domain Bacteria; phylum Pseudomonadota; class Alphaproteobacteria; order Caulobacterales; family Aquidulcibacteraceae; genus Vitreimonas. The sequence goes on from CAYUOC010000082.1 coordinate 2,320, forward strand.
CGTCTTCGCCGATGGCGCGCGCCGGCACACCGGACATCCCGGCGAGACGGCCAACGAAATAGCCGGCCAGCTCCGGAATATCCTCGCGTCGTTCCGCGAGACTTGGCGCGCGCAGCGGCACGACGTTGAGGCGGTGATAGAGGTCCTCACGGAAGCGGCCTTCGCCGATGTCGCCAGTCAGATCGCGCGATGTGGAAGATACCACGCGCACGTTCACCTGGACGTCATTGGCGCCGTTCAGCCGCTTGAAGCGCTGATCGACCAGCACGCGCAGAATCTTGGACTGCGTCTCCGGAGGCATGTCGCCGACTTCGTCGAGGAAGAGCGTTCCCATATGGGCTTGCTCGAACACGCCGATCTTCTTCGGGCGCCCGTCTGCGCCTTCCTCGCCGAAGATCTCCGTCTCCATGCGCTCCGGCGCGATCGAGGCGGCGTTGATGGCGACGAAGGCGCCGCCCGCGCGTGGGCTACGCTCGTGCAGCAGGCGAGCGACAAGCTCTTTGCCGGCGCCGGCCGGGCCCGTGATCAGGACACGCGAATTGGTCTGCGCTACGCGGTCGATCGAAGCGCGGAGCGCCGCCATCACGCCGGAGGAGCCGATCAGATTGTCGCTCGCCGCTGACTTCGCCTTGAGCTCCGAATTCTCGCGCTTCAACCGTGTCGTCTCGAGCGCGCGAGAGACAACGTGCAGCAAACGGTCTGCCGTGAACGGCTTTTCGACGAAGTCGTAAGCGCCTTTGCGGATCGCGGCGACCGCGGTTTCGATTGTGCCGTGGCCAGAAATGACGACGACCGGGGTATCGGGGTCCATCTCCTTGAAGATCGCCAGCAGATCCAGGCCGTCCATGCGGCTGCCTTGCAGCCAGATATCCAGCACGATCAGTGACGGTTTGCGCTTGCCGAACGCGTTCAGCGCTTCGTCGCTGTCGCGCGCGGTGCGGACTTGGTGGCCATCGTCTTCGAGGATGCCCGAGATAAGGTCGCGGATATCGGCTTCATCATCGACGACGAGAATGTCTTGCGTCATTGGGAGGCTCCTGCGCCGTGTTCTGCAGCGGTGTCGATCGCGTCTTCGCCGCGTTTGGGGAGAACGAAACGAACGACAGCCCCAGGCCCCCCGCCTGGCGCGTCGTCCAACTCAATCAGCCCCCCGTGGTCTTCGATAATGCGCGCGACGATGGCCAGGCCGAGGCCCGCGCCCTTCGTGCGCGTGGTGACGTATGGTTCGATCAGCCGGTGGCGATCTTTCTCCGGGAAGCCCAACCCGTTATCGATCACCTCGAACTCGACGCCAAATTCCAGATCGCGCAGCTTGAGCGTGACGAAGCCATCTTTCGGCTCGCCATCACGTTCGCGCCGCGCCTGCACGCTCTCGCTCGCATTCTTGATCAGATTGAGCAGTGCTTGGCCGATCAGACGTTCATCACTGACCAGCGCGATAGGCTGATCGGCGCCTTCGACATCGATGCGCACATCCGGAAAGACCAACCGCTGCGCGAACACCGTCGAGCGCGCGACATCGCTGATGTCGGCGAAGGCCATGCGTGGCGTCGGCATCCGCGCGAAGGACGAGAACTCGTCCACCATGCGCCCGATATCGGCCACCTGACGCAGGATCGTGTCGGTGCACTTGGCGAATGTGTCCGGATCCGACGTGATCTCGGCCGAGTACTTCCTCCGCAGCCGCTCCGCGGAGAGCTGGATCGGCGTCAGCGGGTTCTTGATCTCGTGCGCGATACGGCGCGCGACGTCTTTCCACGCCTCCTGGCGCTGCGCTGATATGAGCTTGGTCATGTCGTCGAAAGTGAGCACCAGACCGCCGTCGGCTTCCGGGCTCATGCGCACACTCAGGTTCACAGAGCCGCCTTCGCGCATCAGATCGACGCGCTGCGCATCAGCGGCCGCATGCGTCGGCTGGTTGAGGAGATCGGTGAATTCCGGCGCGAGGTCGATCAGGCGGCGGCCGATAATATCAGCGCCTTCGAGCCCAAGCAGCTGCACCGCCGAGCGATTGGCGGCGCTGACACGGCCGTTGTGGTCAAGCCCCATCACGCCCGCGCTCACGCCCGCGAGCACCGCTTCGATAAACGAGCGCCGGTTTTCGCTGTCCTCTTGAGCCGTCACGAGATCGCGCCGCTGCGCTTCCAATTGCGCGGTCATGCGATTGAATGCCGAAGCAAGGGCATCAACCTCGTCGCGCTCCTCGCCGACAGCAACGCGCGCCTTGAGATCGCCGGAAGCAACGCGGCGCGCGGCGCCGACGAGCCGCCCGATCGGCTCGGCAACGCGGGAGGCGCTGGTCAATCCGACCCAACCCGCCGTCAGCAAGAGGAGAACCGCGGTCGAGAGATAAGCCATGCCGAACAGACCGCGCAGCGAGTTTTGTTGCATGCGGGCCGAACGATACTCGTTCACGGATTCATCGAACTGGCGCAGCTGCGCCACCAGGCCCGGTTCGATATTCTTCGAAACTAGCACATAGGCGTTGTTGTAGGCGGAAAGCCGATAGAGCGCGCGCAGGCGGTCATTGTCCTGATCGAAGCGAACCGAAACCTGACCAAGGTTCGCCGTCGTGAATGCTTCCAGCGATGGTGCGATGTAAGGCACCGCGTTCTCAACCAACGACCCGCCGGCAAGCACGCTGCCGGAACCATCGATAACATAGACCGACGAAAGATCGCGACGCTCGCCCTGCAGCTGCAAGAACGCGGCGTACCGCGCCGGATCACTCGTCAGACCCGCACGCGCGTTGTTCAGATCCTCCGCCATCGCTTGCACCTCACCGGCGAGCCCGCCCGAAGCGAGATCGACGTAAGCACGGCCGACATCGGCGGCGTTCTCGATCGTGTTTTCAACGCGCTCACTGAACCAGCGTTCGACGCCTTGCGTGAACGTGAAACCTAGAAACGCCGCGACGATGATCGCCGGCGCCAATGCGGCCAGGCTGAACAGTGTGACGAAGCGGAGGTGCAAGCGCGCACCGGTCGCTGCGGCGCGCCATGCACGCGCGACCCGCAGGATCCGATGTACGAGAATACCAGCAAGGCCAGCCGAGATCAGCAGACTCGCAATCAGCAGCGCGCCGATCAGGCTGTTGCGGTCCTGAGCGAGCCCATCCCCCATCAGCAACGTGATCGTCGCGACAGCCGTCAGTGCGCCCGCCAAACCGAGCCCGACCAGGAAGGTCAGCGCGCTGCGGCTCTGGGGCTGGTCGCTGAGAACGGCGGCGTCCGCCGGCTCACTCGCCGTGATTTCTACCATGGCCGGGGGTCACCATGTTGCGGAATAGCAACATGGTGTTGAACCAATATCACGGTCAGGTCAATCGCTTCGACCAGCTGAGAGGCCCAGGGCCTGAATTTTCTTCCGGAGGGTATTCCGGTTGATCCCCAAGACGGCGGCGGCCTTGATCTGGTTGCCGCGCGTGGCCTGCAGCGCCTGGGTGATGAGCGGACGCTCGACCTCCGCCAGAAGCCGATCATAGAGCCCCGAGGCCGGGAAGCCAGGACTTGCAGCAGCAAACTCCCCTTCCACCCGCCGGGCGACGGCTGTCTCGAAGCCATCCACCGTTTCCTCAGACAGCACATTGTTGTCGGCGTGGCCAAGCTCACGGCTGATTTCGCGCGCTGTAATCACGCTGGCTGGGCTGAGCGCGGTTGCGCGGCGCAATAGGTTTTCGAGTTCGCGCAGATTGCCGGGAAAGCTGTGCGCCTTGAGCCGCTCGATCGCGGCGTTGTCGATCGACTTGTCAGGCAAGCCTTCGCGTTTCGCACGCACGAGGAAAGCGCGCGCGAGATCAGCGATATCTTCAAGACGTTCGCGAAGCGGCGGCATCCGAATGACGACGACATTCAAGCGATAGAACAAGTCCTGCCGGAACGCGCCCTGACGTGTCAGGGTCGCGAGACTGCGTTGCGATGAAACGATCAGCCGCGCATCCGGCCGGTCTCCGGGCTCTTCAGCATGAAGCAAACCGGCAAGACGCGTTTGTGAGTCCGACGGCAGCTCATCAATGTCTTCGAGAAACAGCGTGCCGCCTTGCGCTTGCGCGAACTTTCCCTGCGGCCCGAACAATTCCCGCTCGAGCTGCAGCGATTGCGCGCCGGCTAGGCTCATGGCGATGAACGGGCCCGAAGCGCGGCGGCCGTGGTCGTGGATCGCGCGCGCGACGCGCTCCTTGCCTGTGCCGCTTTCGCCTTCGATCAGAACAGTCAGATCGGTGCCGGCGACACGCGCCATAACGCGGTAGACATCCTGCATCGGGGCCGAGCGTCCGATCAGCGGTAAGCGTTCTTCCTTCTCGGCCTTCGACGCTTGGGCGCGCGTCTTCGCGTCTGGCCCGCCGACCAGCGCACGTTTCACCGCGGCCATCAGGTCGTCCAGATCGAAAGGCTTTGGCATATAGTCGAATGCGCCAGCGCCGGCGGCGCTCAGCGCCGTGCTGACTGTGCTCTGCGCGCTCATCACGATGACAGGCAAATGCGGGCGCGCCATACGCATGGCCGGCAGCGCATCGAACACGCACTCGTCACCCATATAGACGTCGCTCAACACCAGATCGCCTTCGCCGTCGCGCACCCATTTTGACAGCGTCGCGACATTGCCGGTCGCGCGCACGTCGTATCCTTCCTTGCCAAGCGCCTGCGAGAGCACCAGGCGCAGTGAGTTGTCGTCTTCAGCAAGGAGAATGCGTGCGCTCATATGGTTTCGTCCGGCTCGATGGGGAGGAGGATTTTGAAAGCGGTTCGGCCCGGCGCGCTTTCGACCTCGATGCGGCCGTCGTGGCGGGCAATGACATCGGCGGCGACTGTGAGGCCGAGCCCCATGCCGTCGCGTTTGGTGGTGGCGAAAGCTTCGAACAAGCGGTCGGCGACATCGGGATGGAGGCCAGGCCCGTTATCGACGATTTGCACTTCCAGCTGCGCTCGAGCCGCGCCGCTCGCGGCGGACCGGAATTTGACGCCGGAGCGATACGAGGTCGAAATCGCAATCTCGCCATCTGCCTGATCCGCGACGGCTTCGGCAGCGTTCTTCGCGATATTCAGGAGCGCCTGGATCAATTGATCCAAGTCACCCCGCACTTGCGGCAAACTCGGGTCATAGCGTTCGCGGATCAGCACATTCGGCGCGCTCGAGCCGACCAATTTGCGCACGCGATCCAGTGCTTCGTGAATATTGAACCGTTCGAAGCGCGGCACGTCGACGGCGCCCAACGGATCGATGCGATCCGTCAGCCGGCGCACGCGATCGACCTCGTCCACAATGAGCTTCGCCAAGGCCGCCGAGTCCGGATCGTCGGCGCGCGAGATAAGCTGTGCAGCCGCGCGAATGCCGGCGAGCGGATTTCGCACCTCATGCGCCAGGGTCCGCGCGGCGGAGCTTGCAGCGGCCGGCGGCGCCGAACGCGCGCGCGGTGGACGGGTCAGCACAAGCGCGATGTAGCCATTCTCCCCCACCGGGGCGGCAGCAACGCTTGCGTGCCCGAGCGCAAAGCCGGGCCCAACGAGCGCGACATCGGCTTCCGCCACACCGCTCGCGCCGCCAAGCGCGCGCCGGGCGAGCGCGATGATCGGCGCATCAATGCCAAAGACTTCGTCTAGCCGGCGCCCCAACAGGCCGCGGCCAACGCCAGCGAGCAATTCAGCGGCGGCGGCGTTCACAAAACGAATGCGTTCTCCGGCGTCGATCCCCAGCACTGGCGCCGGCAAAGCTTCCAGCCACCGCTCGGCGTCGGGCGTCGAAACCCGTGGCAGCGTGCGGATGATCGGATCGTTCATGCCGCCGCCCGATCCAATCCGTCATCGAAGAGCTGAATCAGCGCCTCACAAACCTGCCGCGGATCGTCCAGCATGCAGATGCTCTTGCGGACCTCCCGCGCATGCGCGCCAAACTCCGCATCGATCATCCAGGCGATATGCTTGCGTGCAATGCGAACGCCGAGCGCGCCTTCGTAAAATTCGACTGTGTCATCGTAGAGCGCGAGCAAACTTTGCAGGAGCCGCGCGCGCGGCGGCGGCGAAACCTCGCCGCCTTGCTTCAAGGCTCTTTCAATAGCCGCCGGCAACCATGGCTTGCCCTGCGCGGCGCGCCCAACCATCACGCCGCTTGCGCCGGAAAGCTCCAAAGCGCGCCTAGCATCCGCCGCCGTACCAATGTCGCCGTTGGCGATCACAGGGATGCGCACCGCCTGCACGACGGGCGCGATCGCCGCCCAATCGGCGGCGCCACGGAAAAACTGACTGCGCGTACGGCCATGGATCGTCAGCATCCGCACGCCCGCGTCTTCGGCGCGCTTGGCCATCTCCGGCGCGTTGAGTGAGCTTTCGTCCCAACCCAGGCGCATCTTTAGCGTCACCGGCAGCTTGGTCGCTTGCACCGTCGCTTCGACCAAGCGCACCGCATGATCAGGCTCACGCATCAGCGCCGAACCACAGAGGCCACTCGTCACGCTCTTCGACGGGCAGCCCATGTTGATGTCGATGACGTCTGCGCCGGCGGCTTCGGCGAGCCGCGCGCCTTCCGCCATCCATTCCGCATCGCGGCCGGCGAGTTGGATCACAAGCGGCGCAATCACACCCGCACCCGCGGCGCGGCGAACCATATCGATGCGCGCCCGCGCCAACTGGTCGGACGCCACCATTTCAGAGACGCAGTACTGGCCGCCGAACGCTTTGACCTGACGGCGAAACGGGATGTCGGTCACGCCCGCCATCGGTGCGAGCGAGACAAGAGGCGGTTTTTCGTTCAAATCGAACACTCAGCACCCCAATTCGAGAGGGAGCTTAGGGCGCCTAAAAAGCGGGCGCCAAGGGTTTTATGCTGCGATGCAACATCCAGACGCCGAATTTCTCCAGTCATGAAGTTTGCGGCGCTTATAGTGGCCGGCGGGCGCGGAGAGCGGGCTGGCGGCGAAATACCGAAGCAATACAGGCTTTTGCTCGGCCGGCCGGTGATCGCCTGGTCGGCGGACGCCTTCGCTCAGGCGGGGGCGACCGAGATTGTCATCGCCTGTGCGCCGGACCACGCCGATCTCTGCCGCAGTGCGACGGGCGACATTCCCGGGGTCCGGATCGTAGATGGCGGCGAAACCCGGACGGCCTCCGTCCGGGCCGCTTTGGCCGCGGTCGGCGATGCCGGGATCATCATGGTCCACGACGCCGCGCGTCCCGGACTCACACCGCCTCTCGTGCAATCGCTTGTCGCCGCGCTGGCTGCAGGCGCCGCCGCCGCCGCTCCCGCACTTGCGCTGCCCGACACATTGCGGCGCGCGGATGCTTCGGGCCGCATCACCGAAGACATCGCGCGCGATGGCGTCATGCGCATTCAAACGCCCCAAGCATTTCGCGCCGACGTCTTGCGCGCAGCGTACGGCGCGCTCGCGCCCGATGCCTCAATGACGGACGACATCGCCGTCGTTCGCGCGCATGGCGCCGAGGCGGTGCTCATCGAAGGCGACGCCAAGCTCATGAAGATCACCTATCCAGAGGATATGGCCATGCTTGAGAGCATGCTCGGCGGCGAACGCATCACTTGCGTTGGTCACGGTGTTGACGCCCACCGCTTCGGCGAAGGTGCATTCGTCACGCTCTGTGGCGTTCAGATCCCGCACAACAAGGGTCTTGTCGGCCACTCAGACGCTGACGCCGGCTGGCATGCTTTGGTGGACGCCATTCTCGGCGCCCTCGGCGAAGGCGATATCGGCGCCCACTTTCCGCCGAGCGATCCGCAGTGGAAAGGCGCCGACTCCGAGCGCTTCCTGCGTCACGCCGCCAAACTTGCCGCCGACGCAGGCGCTCGCATTCTGCATGTCGATGTAACGCTTCTCTGCGAACGTCCGAAGATCGGCCCGCACCGCGACGCGATGCGCGCGCGCACCGCCGAGGTGCTGGGGTTGCCGCTCTCGCGGGTCAGCGTGAAGGCCACGACGACCGAACGCATGGGCTTTCTCGGCCGCGAGGAAGGCCTCGCCGCGCAGGCTACGGCGACGGTTGATCGCCCGGCGTAGGCTCTGCCGGCGTAGGCTCCGCGGTGGCAGCCGCCTGCTGGCACTCCTCCAGGTAGGTATAGATGCGGCAGGTCTCGACGCCTGAGAGCCCCTCCCACAGCGCGCGCGGCAAATTGATGTAATCGTCAGTCCAACCGCGTCCCGGCGGCGCTTCAAACACGCGCCAGTCTGGATTGAGCGCCAGCACGCCCATTGTCTCCGGCGACTTCGCTATGATCATCACGCTCGCGGCAAGCCCGCCATAGTAGGAAACGTAGGGCTGCTCGAAGCGATCGCTGATCCGATAGAGGTACGGCGCGTTCAAATCGCGCGCCACCCGCGCGGCTTCCGAAACCAGGGCCAAATTCCGGTTCGACAGGTGCAGGACGACGATGCCGCGATCACTCAACTTGCTGAGGTAGAGCGCAATCGCTTCACGCGTCAGCAGGTGCGCTGGGATGGCGTCTGATGAAAAGGCGTCGACGACGATGACATCAAACTCGCCATCAGGCTCCTCGGCAATCTGGAGACGCGCATCACCCAGTTCGATGCGCGCGTTCGGCTGACACGCCGGCACGAACGTGAAGTCTCCGCCCGGACGCGCTGCCAAGCGAACGACGGCTGGATCGATCTCGAAGATGGTCAGATGGTCGCTCGGGCGCATCAGACACGCGGTCGATCCGGTGCCGAGGCCGATCAACGCCAAGCGTGAATTCGCGCCCGTGCTCAGGCCCGCCAGGATCGCTTCGCCGAGCGCCGTGCGCGGATGATAATAGGTGAGCGGCTGACGCTCGAAGCGCGGATCGGCGATCTGCGCGCCGTGGATGGTGGTCCCGTGCATCAAGATACGCAGCGGCGGCGTGTCCGGCTGGGCGCGATCGGCGAACTCGCGCGTGCGCAGAACGCCGAAGAAACTGCGCTCCTGCGTGATGATCCGCGATCCGCGCGTTTCGTCGATGAAGATGATCGTGAACGCCACCAGCACGATGGCGGCAAGCGCCCACGGCCGGCCACGATTGAAGAAGATTGCGACGCCGCAAAACAGAATGCTGGTGATGGTCAGCAAATTCGCGTCAACACCGCCCGCCCGGATCAGCAACATCAGGATCAGCACAGTCGACGCCAGCGCCGCGCCCAAGCCCCAATCGGCGATGCGCTTGTTGTCCTTACGCGGCAGAATCGTGCCGTGGACGGCGAAGGCGAGCACCAGGAAGCTCGTGCCCATCAGCAGCGCGCCCCACGGCTGCCGCGCGACAATGCGCGTCGCTTCCTCTGTCTCCGCGGTGACGAACACCTGCGGCATGTTGAAGGCGATGTAGATGACGAGAATGGCGTGAACGGCGGCGACGCCAAGGAACGCGTAGCGATACGCGGCGGGCCTGTTTTCATCGCTCCAGCCAGCGGCGAGCACCGCCGCCCCCGCGCCGAGCGCACCGATGATCAGCACCGCATCAAGCGCGGCCCAGCGCAGCAACACCGGCGCAAGCAATCCAACCAGGATCGCGGCCGCGAGCGAGGCGTCGACCAAACGCGGCGTGTCGCTCTGCTCGCGCGGACGGAAGAGACAGGCCGCGGCAAGCGCCAGCGGGTATTCATAGACATTGTTGAAGATGAGCGGCGCGGCCAGCGCCGCGAACGCGCCGCCCGCCACCCCGCCGAGCGACACGAACAGATAGAATTCGGTCAACCGATCCGCACTCGGGCGCGAACGCGCGAGCGCAAGATGGCAGATCAGTGCGCTGAAGAAGAAGCCTCCGAGGATGCCCGAAACCGACCACAGCCAATTGCCGGACGCGTAGTAGGACATGATCATCAGCGCGAGTGCGATCGGCTGAATGAAGAGCGTGCCGGCCTCCATCCTCTCGCTGCCGCGCGCGAACGCGAGAACGAAGGTCAGCAAGTAGAGCGCCAACGGAACCACCCAAAGCATCGGCGCTGAGGCGACATCGGTGGAGATATGCAGCGTTACGCCCAGCGAGAGCGCAGAAGGCACCGCGGCGGCCGCGACCCAATAGCCGCGCTCGCGCCAACTAGGCGCGGGACCGGTGTGCTCAAGGGGCTTCGGCGTGTCGCCATGCGAGGTGATCGCCATCGCCGCCGCAAGCGCGATCAACGCGCCGACGACCACATAGCCGAGCGACCACGCAGCGCCTTGTGCATGCGCGCCCAGCAAAGGCTCGATGAGCGCCGGATACGCGAGCAAACCCGCGAAACTGCCAAGGTTGCTGGCGGCGTAGAGGTAATACGGGTCACTCGCGTCAGGCCTGCCCGTTCGCGCGTACCATGCCTGCAGCAATGGCGCGGTGGCCGAAGCAGCGGCGAATGGCGCGCCGACTGAAAGCGCCAGCACGCCGATCAGCCACCACACAGGATGCTCGGAGCTTGGTTCGCCAAGCAGCGTCGTCACCTGCACCGGCAGTACGAACCACGCTGCCAGCAGCACCGCGCCATGCACCGCCGCCTGGATGCGCAGATCCTTCACGCGGGCGAGCAGGTGCGCGTAGAGGTAGCCAATCAACAACGCCGCCTGGAAGAACGCCATCGACGTGTTCCAGACCTGCGGGCTGCCGCCTAAAAGCGGCGTCACCATGCGTGCAAACAACGGCTGCAGCACGAAGATCAGCGCGGCGCTGGAGAACAACGCCAGGATGAACACGGGCGCTGCGATACGGCGCGCTACGGCTTCCATGTTCCCTCCCGGCATGGGCGCCTTCTGCCATTGTGCGCCCACTTATGGAATGGACATTCGCCAGGCGGCGGCCACACTTGCAGCATGGCTCTTCCTCTAAACTATGAGCGCGCGGACGACCTGCTTAAGCAGACCAAGGCGCGCGGCTACACCTTAGCCACGGCGGAAAGTTGCACGGGCGGATTGATTGCCGCATCGCTCGCAGCGGTGCCTGGCGCCTCCGCTTCTCTGGAGCGCGGCTTCGTCACCTATTCCAATGAAGCCAAAACCGAACTGCTCGGCGTGCCCGCCGAACTCATCCGCGAGCATGGCGCGGTCAGCCGTGAAGTCGCGCTCGCGATGGTGGCCGGCGCGCTCGAGCATAGCCCCGCTGACATTGCCGTGGCGGTGACAGGCATCGCGGGTCCCGATGGGGGCACGGTGGAGAAGCCCGTCGGTCTCGTGCACATCGCCGCCGCGCGACGTGGAGGCGCGACATTGCATGAGGAGAAGCGCTTCGGCGCGATTGGACGCCATGATGTTCAAGCAGAGACGGTCGCTGCGGCATTTGATTTGATGAAGCGGGTGTTGGTCTAGCCCAGCCGCCGTTTCGCTTCGCGTTCAAACGCCTGCATGATTTTCGACGCGAGCTTGTCTTTGTTGGCCGAAATCGCCGCTTGCAGCACCGGGTTCTTGAACTCGTAGGCGATCCAGTAGCGCACATGCGCGCCGGTATCGTGCGGCTTGAACCACCACCTGTTCGCCAGCGAATGCAGCGGGCCTTTCACCAGCGCCACCTCCACCTCCCCTTTCGCGGGCTCGCAGCGCACGCTGGTTGAGAACGTCACCTTGATCGCCTGCCAACCCACATCGGCCTCGGCGACACCCGCCCAGCCGCCGGCCTCGCGCGGCTCTTCCTTGGTGACGCGCATCGTCTTCAGGAACGGCACGAACTCGGGATAAACGCGCACATCGCCCACGAGGCGGCACAGATCTTCGGGCGCGTACGGCAGTATGCGTTCGGCCTCGATGACGGTGCGTGGCATTTCAGTCTTTAGATAAGGCCAGACGCGCCGCTTTCAGCCGTGCGAAATCGTCGCCGGCATGGTGCGAGGAGCGCGTCAGCGGGCTGGCCGAGACCATCAGGAAGCCCTTGGCGTAGGCGATGGTTTCGAGCGCCTTGAACTCGTCCGGCGTCCAGAAGCGATCGATGGCGGCGTGCTTCTTCGTCGGCTGCAGGTACTGGCCGATGGTGAGGAAATCGACGCCCGCGACGCGGAGGTCATCCATCACCTGCAGCACTTCGTCCTTGGCCTCGCCGAGGCCGACCATTAGGCCGGATTTCGTGAACTGCTTGGGATCGCGCTGCTTTACGGAGTCCAACAAGCGCAGCGATTGATAATAGCGCGCACCCGGGCGGATCGAGTGATAGAGCCGTGGCACGGTTTCGAGATTGTGGTTGAACACATCCGGCGCCGCATCGATCACGCGCTCGGCCGCGCCTGGCTTGCGCAGGAAGTCCGGCGTCAGGATTTCGATCGTCGTCTCAGGCGCCGCGCGGCGCACGGCTTGGATCGTTTTCACGAAATGATCAGCGCCGCCGTCTTCGAGATCGTCGCGATCGACAGATGTGATCACGACGTGCTTCAGGCCCATTTGCGCAGTCGCGAACGCGACGTTCTCAGGCTCAGCCAAATCGAGCGGCAGCGGTTTGCCTGTAGCGACATTGCAGAAGCTGCAAGCGCGCGTGCAGATTCCGCCGAGGATCATGAAAGTGGCGTGCTTCTGGCTCCAGCACTCGCCGATGTTCGGGCAGCCCGCCTCTTCGCAAACCGTGTGCAGCTTCAGATCGCGCACCAGTTCTTTCGTCTGGTGGTAGCCGAAGCTGGTCGGCGCCTTGACCCGGATCCAGTCCGGCTTGCGCGGCGACGCATTATCCGGCCGCCCCTCTTTTTCGGGGTGGCGGGGGCGGTTCGGGTCGCCTCCCTGGCGCAAATCAATCAGCGTGGGCACGACGCCAACATGAGCCTCCCGGCCTTGCACCGCAACGTCTGGAGGGCAAACCTCCCCTGCATGGCCAATGACTTAATGGTCGCCTCTCTTGTCCGGCCACAATCGGGTCGCTAGGGTCTGTTACAACCGTGAAACAATAATCACGGGTTGGGCGTCTGACTGCTGGCGTCCAGGGCGGAACATAAAAGTCGGAGGCAATACCCTCATGGCGCATCGGTCTTTCGAACTCGCGCGCACGCGCGTCACATTGTTCGAAGCTCTGCTCCGGGCCCGGGATATGAAGGGCGGCAAGTATCAGATCATTGAAGATCATGATCGCAAGCCGATGAGCTATGACGACATCATCCGCGCCGCGTTCGCGCTGGGTGGCAAGCTCGACACTTTGATCAAGCGCCGTGAGACCGCAGGCGTGCTGCTGCCGACTGGCGTTGGCTGCACCGTCACGTTCTTCGCGCTTCACGCCATCGGCCGCACGCCAGCGATGCTGAACTTCACAGCCGGCGCGATGAACCTGCGCGCCGCGTGCGAAGCCGCCAACGTCCGCAAGATTCTGACATCGAAGATCTTCATCCAGAAGGCTGGCCTTGAGTCCGTCGCGAACGAGCTCGGCAAGCACGCACAGCTGATCTACCTCGAAGACGTCCGCAAGACCGTCGATATCGGCGACAAGATCATCGCGCTGGTGAAGGGCTTCTTCCCGCGCATGTTCGCGGCGAAGGCGAGTCCGGACGATACCGGCGTCATCCTCTTCACCTCTGGCTCTTACGGCACGCCGAAGGGCGCCGTGCTTTCGCACGCCAACATCGTGGCGAACGTGGAGCAAGCGCACGCGCACATTCCGTTCGACCCTGCATGGTCGTTCTTCTGCCCGCTGCCGATGTTCCACAGCTTCGGCCTGACCGGCGGCGTGATGTTGCCGATCTTCACCGGCCACAAGACCTTCCTGTTCCCCTCGCCGCTCGCGGTGAAGGAGATTCCGAAACTGATCAAGGAAACCGGCGCCAACGTCTTCTTCGCGACCGACACGTTCGCGCAGCAATATGCCCGCAACGCCGCCGA
>CAYUOC010000083.1:0-8929 GCA_964446305.1 uncultured Terricaulis sp.
TGATCCGTGCTGCCGCGGATCGATGGATCAAACACAGTGATCGTGCGCGCATCGGCCGAGTTGCGCAGCACATCGCTTTCGCCATCGAACACGAAGCCTGCCGCTTCGACCTCGCGCCGAACGGCGGCTTGATCGATGCGGTGGTTGGTATTTTCCGCGTCGGTTTGAATTGGGCTGCCATCCACGGCGGAGTGGTCAATGACGATGTACACGCCGCCCGGTTTCAGCGCGGCGAAAGCGGTTGCATTCATCTGCGTGCGATCGCCGAGCCCGTACGCGGTCAGCGCCATGTCGTGATAATTCTGCGCGGTGAAGATGACATCGAGCGGCTCGGGATAGGCCAACGCATCATACGGCGTCCGCACGACGGTCGCGTTCGTGTATTGCGAAGCGACTTCCAGGATCGGGGTCTCGTACTCGCCGGCGATGCCGTCTGGGCGGATCGTTGCATAGATGCGGCCTTCATCGCCAAGCGCGACAGCGAAGAGACGGGTGAAGTAACCGCCGCCCGGGAAAATCTCGCCGACCCTCTCGCCTGGCTCAATCCCGGCGAATGCCAGTGTTTCAGCCGCATGGCGCGCCGCATCACGCGCGACGTCTTCCGCCGGGCGGCGGGAGTCTGCCAACGCGGCCTGGATGTTCGCGGCATCCGGCGACACCGCGATCTGCACTGGCGGCGGAGCGTCCTGCTGAGCCGGGGGCGTGCAAGCGGTCAGCGCAAGAGCAGCCGCAGCCGCGATCAACACATGTCTCATGAGCGAATTCCTCCAAGCGCGTGTTAGCCCGGTGAGGAACGCGCTTCACCAGAAACGCGACGAACGGCGCTTAACGTGCGCGCTTTGGCGTTTGCGGCGGCGGCATCAGTTCGAGTTGCTCGGGCGGCGGCGGCAAACGCGGCGCAGCCTCGATCTGCGCAGGCGCTCCGATATCGATGCCGGCATCGCCCGCGCCAAGCTCCTTGAACTTGCGCGCCTGCGGCAAGACCCGGCTTTCGACCGAACCGAGCATCTCGTTGTAGGACTTCACCGATTTGCCGATAGAATCCCCAACCTTGCCCATGTGATCGACCATCACCGCCATGCGGCGGAAGAGTTCGCGGCCCAACTCGGCAATCTCTTGCGCGTTCTTGGCGCTTTGCTCCTGCCGCCAGCCGTACGCCACCGATTTCGCCAGCGCGACCATCGTCGATGGCGTGGTAATGATCACCTTCTGCGCGAATGCTTCGTCAAACAGGTTCGGATCGCGCTCAGCGGCGGCGGCGAGGAAATTTTCGCCCGGCACAAACAGCACGACGAAATCAGCCGTCGCGGGCACATGCTTCCAGTAATCCTTGGATGCAAGATTTTTCACATGCGCCTTAAGTTCGGCAGCGTGCTTCTTCATGTGCGCTTCGCGCGCCGCGTCGTCTACCGCCTCCATGGCGTCGAGATAGCCCGAGAGCGCCACCTTGGAATCCACGACAATGCAGCGGCCGCCCGGCAGATTGATCACCACATCCGGACGCAGGCGCGAACCTTCGCCATCGGTGGTTGAAAGCTGCTCCTTAAAATCGACGTGCGCGGCGAGGCCGGAAAGTTCAAGCACATTGCGGAGCGTCTGCTCGCCCCAGCGGCCGCGCATCTTTGGCGAGGCGCGCAAGGCGGTAAGCAAATTCTGCGTGGTCTTGTTGGTTGAGCCTACCGCATCGACGATCTGACGAACCTGCTCGTTCATCGCCGACTTGTCCTGCAGCCGCGCCTTGTCGAGCGCTTCCACCGAGGTCGCGAGCTTTGCGAGTTGCTCCTGCGCCGGCGCCAGCACTTCCTTCACGCCGCCCTGCGCTGCTTGCTTGTGCTTTTCGAACGTTTCGTTCGCGAGCGTCATGAAGCTCGCTTGCGAGGCTTCGAGCGCCTTCGCGGCCAGCGCCAGGAAACGCGCCTCTTCGGACTCCGAGCGCTCGGCCTTCTGCGCCTGCGTCGCCGCCAGTTCGGCCGTCAGGCGCGTGTTTTCCTCGCGCAGCGTTTTCAGCTCGGCCAAGGCGCGGTCGCGCTCGCCCTTGATCAGTTCCGCGCCGCCCGCCAGGGACTGCGCTTGCATGGCCCGCCACGCAAAGAACGCGGCAGCACCGATGGCGGCCAGCGCCAACAAGAGAGGAAGTGATTCGATCATTTCGGAAGCCTAGCAGTCCGCCGGCCCCGACCACATGCCCTGCCGTTATAGGCTTGATTTGGCGCATGGCGAAAGGGTCGCCCCAGGCGTAAGTTCTGTTCCATGGACGTTTTCAACTACCTCATTCCCATTGGCCTAGCGGTCGTTTTCCTGACGCTGTGCTTCGGGATTTACACGCTTTTCCGGGGCGGCGATTTTTCACGCTCGTGGTCGAACAAGGCCATGCGCTTTCGGGTTGTGGCGCAATTCGTGGTGATCCTCATTCTGGTCGCAGCGCTGTGGTGGAAGCAGTCGAATGGTTAGACTGGACAAGATCGTCACCAAGGCGGGCGACGGCGGCAAGACGCGCCTCGCCACGGGCGAACCTGTCTCGAAAGCCAGCGCGCGCGTGGAAGCGTACGGCGCGGTCGATGAAGCGAACTCAGCCATCGGCGTCGCGCGGCTGCATACGACCTCCGACCCCGTGCTCGATCCCATTCTTGATCGCGCACAGAATGATCTTTTCGATCTCGGCGCCGATCTCGCGACGCCACATGCGGACGATCTGAAGTTTGAGCCGCTGCGCATTCAGCCAAGCCAGACCGACCGGCTCGAGCGTGAAGTGGATGAGTTGAACGCCAAGTTGCCCCCGCTCACGTCGTTCATCCTGCCGGGCGGTTCGCCCGCGGCGGCGCATTTGCACATGGCCCGCGCCATCGCGCGGCGCGCTGAACGCGCTATCGTGGCGCTGAGCGACGCGGACAGCACGGTTTCGCCCGAGACGGTGAAGTACATGAACCGGCTGTCGGATTTACTCTTCGTCGCCGCGCGCTACGCCAACGACGAAGGCCGCGCCGATCTGCTCTGGAAGCCAGGCGCGAACCGCTGATGCGCGGCGGCATCCACCACATCGACGTCACCGTCAAAGACGCCCGCGCCTCGCGCGCCTTCTATGAAAGCGTGCTCGGCTTCATGGGCTACAGGCTAAGCGCCGGCGATCCGTTTTCGGACGAAGAAACTGGCTTCGACTTCGATCTGCATGATGGCGACGCGTTCTGCTCAATCGGCATTCTGAGCGCGCGCGGGGAGAACGCCGATCGCACGCATGATCGATACAGCGCCGGCTTGCATCACATCGCCTGGACTGCGGCGAGCCGCGAAGATGTCGATGCCCTGTACGCACATCTTCTCAGCATCGGCGCGACGATCCTCGATCCGCCGGCAGCGTATCCGCGCTACGGCCCAACCTACTACGCCGTGTTCTTCGCTGATCCGGACGGCTTAAAGCTCGAATACGTCCACAAGCCCTAAGCAGAACGGCCCGCGCTTTCGCACGGGCCGTTCGATAATCGTTAGAAGCGCTTAGTTCGGCTTGTCGGCCTTCTTCAGCGAATCTTTCACGTCGCCAACGCCTTGGCGAACTTCGCCTTTGGCTTTGTCGAACTTGCCTTCGGCTTCGAGCTTTTCGTTGCCCGTGACTTTGCCGGCAGCTTCCTTCGCCGCGCCCGACGCTTTGTCAGCCGCGCCTTTAATATGTTCTTTGTCCATGAGTCATCTCCTTGGAATGGAGATAGAACGCTGAACAAGCGTCATCGTTCCGGACTAAGTGATGTATTGGGCGCCATTCATGGTGAGCGTGGAACCGGTCATGAAGCCCGATCCATCTGACGCAAGGAACGACACAGTGCTCGCGATTTCCTCAGCTTTGCCGAGGCGCCCGACAGGAATGGTTGAGATAATTTTCTTCAGCACTTCTTCCGGCACCGCCGCGACCATGTCGGTATCGATGTAGCCCGGGCACACACAATTGACGGTAATGCCTTTGCTGGCGCCTTCCTGCGCGAGCGCTTTGGTGAAGCCGATCATGCCGGCTTTAGCGGCTGAGTAATTCACCTGGCCGGCTTGGCCCTTCTGACCGTTGATCGAGCTGATATTGATGATGCGGCCCCAGCCGCGGTTGCGCATGCCTTCAATGACCTGGCGCGTCATGTTGAAACAAGAATCCATGTTCACACGGATCACTTCCGACCATTGCTCATGGCTCATCTTGTGAAAGAAGCCGTCGCGCGTAATGCCGGCATTGTTGACCAGCACGTCGATCGGCCCGAGTTCCGCCTCGACCGCCTGGGCTGCCTTCACGCAATCGTCGAAGTTTCCGACGTTGCCTTTCACCACCATGATGCCGAGTTCTTTGGCGGTTGCTTCGGCGGCGGCGTCATTGCCGGAATAGCCGGCCGCCACCTTCATGCCATCCGCCTTGAGGCGCGCCGAAATGGCCTTGCCGATTCCCCGAGTGCCACCGGTTACAAAAGCCACGCGCGTCATCAAGTCCTCCCAGTTTCGTCTGATGCGAAATCTCTGGGATCACATTGCGCGAGTTGGCGGCGGAGGCAACCGTTCGCACGCGCTCTTGGCGAAGCGCGTCGGCTTGGGCCAGACTGCCGGTGCATGGTCCGAACGATCATCCTCTATGCCCTGGCGCTCGCGGCGGGCGCATTTGCGCTCCAGTGGCTGCAATACAATTACCTCGTCCGCACCTTCTCGACCGAAATCTACATCGGCCTGATCGCCCTCGCCTTCGCCGGGCTTGGCGTGTGGGCGGGGATGCGGCTGGCGCGCCGGCCGCCTTCCGCGGCGTTTGAGAAGAACACGGCCGCCATCGCCTCGCTGGGCATTACGCACCGCGAGCAGGAAGTGCTGGCGCTGCTGGCGGCGGGCAAATCCAACAAGGAGATCGCCCAAAAGCTCGGCGTCTCCCCCAACACCGTGAAGACCCAGGTCGCCAGTCTCTACCAGAAGCTCGACGTCCAGCGCCGCACCCAGGCTGTGCAAAGAGCCCGCGAGCTGGCGCTTATCCCCTGAGTTTGACCCCGCAAATGCCCGATATCGACGATTTGGTACTTTCGGGTGATGGAAATTCGGGCCGTGACGCGGACTAGCTCACTCCCTAAACGCAAGCCGAGGGAGCGCGTTCATGTTCGCAATCGCACTGAGGTACGGCGCCATCTCCGGCGTGGTCGTCATCGCCGTCATCATTGCGGGGATGGTCTATGCCGACGGCGTCGGCGGCGGGCACGCCACCTCCTCGTTGTGGTTCGGCTACCTCATCATGATCCTGGCGCTGTCCACGATCTTCCTGGCTATCCGCGAGTACCGGAACAAGAACCTCGGCGGCGTGATCAAATTCCTACCGGCCTTCGGCGTCGGCCTATTGGTCGCGGCGATCGCGGGGGTGGTCTATGTCGCCGCCTGGGAAACCTTCCTGGCCGCGACGCACTATCCGTTCATGGAGAACTATACCGCCGCCATGATCGAGTCGAAGCGCGCCGCCGGCGCCAGCACGGCCGAACTCGATGCATTCATCGCGGAGATGAACCAGGCGAAAGAGCAATACGCTAACCCGCTCTTCCGCATGCCGATGACCTTCATTGAGATATTCCCAGTCGGCTTCCTGATCGCGCTCATCTCAGCCGCGATCCTCCGCAATCCCAAAGCCTTCCCGGCGCGAGCCTGATCACATCAGAAGGACCACGCACATGAAACTCGGCGCCTTCTCCATCAGCCTCGCCGTCAAGGACATCGCCGCATCGCGCGCGTTCTACGAAAAGCTCGGCTTCACAGCGTTCGGCGGCAACCAGGATCAGCGCTGGCTGATCATGAAAAACGAGACCACGCTGATCGGCCTGTTCCAAGGCATGTTCGACAAGAACATGCTGACCTTCAATCCCGGTTGGGACAGTGACGCCAAAGAGCTCGCAAGCTTCGAGGACGTGCGCGAGATTCAGCGGCAGCTGAAGTCGAACGGCGTAACGCCAGCGGCAGAAGCCGATGAGTCAACACAAGGCCCAGCCCACATCATGGTGGTCGACCCTGACGGCAATCAGATCCTGATCGATCAGCACCGCTGAAAAATATGGAGCGCCTAGCGCTCCACGCAGACCGCGATGCCCATGCCGCCGCCGATGCAGAGCGTGGCGAGGCCTTTGTTCTTGCCGCGCCGTTGCAGTTCGTAGAGCAGCGTCGTGAGCACGCGTGCGCCGGAGGCGCCGATCGGGTGGCCGATGGCGATGGCGCCGCCATTGACGTTCACGATGTCGGTGTCCCAGCCCATGTCCTTGTTCACGGCGCAGGCTTGCGCGGCGAAGGCTTCGTTGGATTCGACAAGGTCGAGATCGCTCACCTTCCAGCCGGCGCGCTCAAGTGCGGCTTTCGACGACGGGATCGGGCCCGTGCCCATCACCGTCGGGTCAACGCCGCGCGAGGCCCATGACGCAATCCGCGCCAACGGCGTGAGCCCGCGCTTCGCGGCCTCGTCCGCTGTCATCAGCACGAGCGCCGCCGCGCCATCGTTGATGCCCGAAGCGTTCGCGGCGGTGACCGTGCCGTCCTTCTTGAACGCCGCCCGCAGCTTGGCCGCACCTTCGATGCTGGCGTCGTGTTTGATGTACTCGTCGTTCTCAACGATCGTGTCGCCTTTGCGGCCGGCGACCGTCACCGCGACGATCTCGTCCTTGAACTTGCCGGCTTTCTGCGCCGCGCTCGCCTTTTGCTGGCTGAGCGTCGCGAACTGATCCTGCTGCTCGCGCGTGATCTGCCACTTCTCGGCAACGTTCTCGGCGGTGATGCCCATGTGATATTGATTGAAGACGTCTGTCAGGCCGTCCTTGATCATGGTGTCGCTGAATGAAAGATCGCCCATCTTCTGGCCAGCGCGCAGATGCGCGGCATGCGGCGAGAGTGACATGTTCTCCTGGCCGCCGGCGATAACGATCTTCGCGTCACCCGCCTTGAGCTGCTGATAGCCGACCACGACAGCGCGCAGGCCCGAGCCGCACACTTGGTTCAGCGACCAAGCCGGGCTCTCATCCGGCACGCCAGCCGCGCGCGATGCCTGGCGCGCCGGGTTCATGCCCTGGTTCGCCGTCAGTACCTGCCCCAGCACAACTTCGGACACCTCTTTCGGATCGACCTTTGCGCGCTGCAGCGCAGCTGTAATCGCTGTTTTTCCGAGCTCATGCGCGGGCACTGCAGCAAACGAGCCGTTGAACGAACCAACCGGCGTGCGGGCGGCGGAGACGATGACGATATCGGTCATGGGCTACAGGCTCCTGGAGCGCGAAGGCATTGGACAGTAAGGAAGTCTTGATCCTTCCTATCGCACATGCAGTGCGCGAAATCCAAGCCGCGCCATGCCCTTCGGCAGGCGAATTCAGCGCCTTTGTCTTGCATTGCGGCGAAGGAAGCGAGAGTTTGGGTCTAAAGCTCGCGTTCGCGGGCGCCATAATTCGATAGGGACAAACCAAGTGGCGGATTCAAGCGGCCCGGCAGCGGGGGAAGCCGGCTCTGAGACCCAAGGCGATCCGATCGTCATCAAGAAGTACGCCAACCGGCGGCTCTACAACACGGGCGAGAGCAAGTACGTCACGCTCGACGACCTCTCCGAGATGGTGCGCGAAGGCGTCGACTTTATCGTCCTCGACGCCAAAACCGGCGACGACATCACCCGCTCGGTGCTGACGCAGATTATTTTCGAGCAAGAGAGCAAAGGCCAAAGCATGCTGCCGGTGCAGTTCCTGCGCCGCCTCATCCGCTTCTACGGCGACCAGATGCAGGGCTTCCTGCCGCCCTATCTCGAGATGAGCATGGAGAGCTTCTCGAAAGCCCAAGAGCAGATGCGCGAGAACATGTCGCGCACCTTTGGCGCTTCGACGCCGATGGCCGCCTTCGAAGAACAAGCGCAACGCAACATGGCGCTGTTTCAGCAAGCCATGAAAGTATGGGCGCCGTTCGCCGCCGGCACGATGCCGAACATGCCGGGCATGCCCGGCGCGCCTAAGGCAGGCGCCGACGAAGAAGACAAGGACGAGCAACTCGCCGAACTGCGCCGCCAAATGGAAGCGATGCAGAAGCAGCTCGACCAAATGGCGAAGCGCTAAAGACAGGGCTGTGGCGCCGTGCCGAACACGACGCCACGCTCGCTGTTAGCGCCGGTTCACCGTCACTTTGAGGAACGTCGCCGGCGCGCTTGTCGCGTCGATGCGGCCGCTCTTGTTCTGCGCTTCGAACAACGCCGCGAGTTCGGCGTAGAGCGCATCCGTTTTGCCGTTCTTCTCAGCTGCTTCGAAGGCGTTCATCGTCGGCCCGTAGAAATTGCGGAACACGTCGAGGAAGCCTTTTGGCGGGCCGTTGAAGTTGAACGTGTAGGTTTGGCGCTCGCAGGTGATGTCTTCAGGTGAGACGCCAGCCTGACCGAAACGCTCCGTGACGTTGTCCTCCATCCCCCACGTCACCGGACTGATGAAGCCTTCCGGCGGCGGCGGCGTGTAGGCGGCGCTGATCTTCAGGATTTGCGCAACCAAGGTCGGATCGCCGGGGATCCAGTTGCCCATGACGATGCGCCCGCCGGGCTTCGTCACCCGCACCATTTCCTTCGCCACATCGAACGGCTTGGGCGCAAACATCGCGCCGAAAATCGTAACGACGAGATCGAACTGCTTGTCGGCGATGCCGGCGAGATTGCACGCGTCACCTTCCTGGAAGTGGATGTTCGACAGGCCTTCTTCCCTCACGCGTCGGTTGCCGGCGGCGACCAGGTTTTCAGCGATATCGACGCCCAACACGTCGGCGCCGCGCTTGGCTGACGGGATCGCCGTCGTGCCGTCGCCGCATCCAAGATCGAGCACTTTCATGCCGGGCTTCACGCCTAAGCCTTCAACCAGTGCATCGCCACTTTCGCGCATGGTGGCTGCCAGACGGGTGAAGTCACCCTTCTCCCACAGCGCCTTATTCGGGTTCATTTCCG